>JAZRQG010000083.1:0-5208 GCA_045649625.1 Acutalibacteraceae bacterium | reverse complement strand
GTGAAATTCGCATTCTTGTTCGCCCCGACGTTGTCAGCGATGATAAAATGACGTTGCTTGCACGCGATATTGCGAAGCAAATTGAGGATTCACTTGACTATCCCGGCCAGATCAAGGTACATCTCGTTCGCGAGAACCGCGCTGTAGATTACGCGAAATAACAAATAAACGGTGTCCTTTACGGGACACCGTTTGTGCTATAGAAGGAAGATCAGCATGAACATTTTATGTGTCGGCGATGTTGTTGGTTCTGCCGGCTGTGCACATTTGGAAAAGGTACTGCCCGCCGTAAGGCGCAGGTATGCCGTGGATGTGTGTATTGTCAATGGCGAAAACTCTGCGGACGGTAACGGCATTACTCGTGTATCGGCTGAAAGATTGTTCGCATGCGGCGCAGATGCCGTTACAACCGGAAACCATGTGTTTCGCCGTCCGGAAGTATACGATCTGCTGGATGAAAAGAACGGTGTCCTGCGTCCTGCCAACTATCCGGCATCGGCGCCCGGAAGTGGTGTTTTTATTGTAGATAAGGGACGCTATCGTGTTGCGGTCATCAATCTGCTGGGGTTGGTATACATGGATGCGTTAGCCTGTCCGTTTGAAACGTTGGACTCGTTACTTGCGGATCCTGAGTTGCCGATTTGCCGTATTGTTGATTTTCATGCAGAGGCAACTGCGGAAAAGAAAGCCCTGGGCTTTTATGCAGATGGACGCGTTACGGCGGTGCTTGGTACGCACACACACGTGCAAACGGCTGATGAACAAATTTTGGACGGAGGCACAGCATTCATTTCCGATATTGGCATGTCGGGACCGATTCGTTCGGTTCTCGGTATTCGTCCGGAACTTGCTGTTTCCAAAATGAAAGATAAATTACCGGTCCGTTTTGCAGTGGCAGACGGTGACTCTACTATGAATGCGGTACTCTTAACGGTAGATATCAAGAGCGGAAAAACAACAGAAATTACACGCTTGGACATTCGTTGATACTTGCGTAATCGTCCTTAAAATGGTATACTATGCACGTCTCGCGGCAACACTAATTGCCGGAGGCGAGGAATATGAGCGAGCAGCAAAATCGCACATCGGAGTCTGTGCGTTCTGCATCGGATTTGCAGCAGATACTCAAGGATGTAGTGGAAAACGGTTCGGTTACTACAAATAACGGCGAACACAATCTTCATTGTTTGACAATCATCGGTCAGATTGAGGGGCATTATGCGTTGCCCGGTGATAATAAGACAACAAAATATGAGCATGTTCTACCGCAACTGGTTGCTATTGAGGAAAGTCAAGATATTGAAGGCCTACTCATTTTGCTCAATACGGTAGGCGGCGATATTGAAGCCGGACTGGCTTTAGCGGAGCTGATCGCCGGCATGACGAAGCCGACAGTTTCCTTGGTGCTTGGCGGCGGCCATTCCATTGGCGTTCCGTTAGCGGTATCGGCAAAGCGTTCGTTTATCGCTCCGTCTGCTACTATGACAATTCATCCCGTGCGTGTCAACGGACTCGTCTTGGGAGTTCCGCAAGCTTTTGCACATTTTCAGCGGATGCAGGAGAGGATCATTCGCTTTGTTACGGATCATTCGCGTATTGAGCACGATCTTTTCACAAAGCTATGCATGAATACGGATGAAATGACAACCGATATGGGAACTGTCTTGGATGGCAGAGAGGCCGTTTCGGCGGGTTTGATTGACGACATCGGTTCGTTATCCCACGCGTTGCGCGCATTACACGATATGATTGAAAGCAGCCGTTGACGGCTGTTACATAATTCTAAGGGGGAGGGTCATTCGTGGCTCAAAAACGCAAGTCTTCCAAAAAAAGTACGACATCACATGCCAAAGGTAAGACGCAGTCAAAGAACAACAGGGCAACTTCCCAGAGTGCCCAAAACCAATCTGCTGCCGTATTGCTGTTCGCCGGTGCCGTGTTGCTTCTTTGCATTGCGCTGATCGAAGGTGCCAGCCTTTGGGGTTGGTTACATAAAACGTTGCTCGGTTTGTTTGGCGCATGTCTATATATTTTACCGTTTTTAATGGGATATGTGGCTGTACTGTGCGCAATGGAGCGCCCTATAGGTAGTGTGAAGGCGAAAATAGGGCAATCCTTTTTACTGATTGTGGTTTTGTCCAGTACGATTGAAATCTTTCGCGTCGATGCGTCTGTTTATAGTTGGACAGATGCATTATTAGATGCGTATACAGCGGGTGCAGACGGTCGTGGCGGCGGTGGCGCGCTTGGCAGTCTTTTCGGCCATTGTATGGAATATTTGTTTACCGATGTTGGTTCTAAGATCATTTTGCTCTTGGGTGTCTTTGTATTTGGAATGCTCATAACCGGCACACCGATTTTCACCTTGCTGCGTGCATTGTGGAAGCCGGTCAAATCCACGAAGGAAACGTTAGAGAGTGCGATGGAAGCGGCAATGGATAGTGCTGCGCAGAACACGAAAGGCGCTGACATCGATGTAGAACTCGGCGGGGGGTATCCCGACGAAAATATTCGTGACTCGGTGATTGTCGTGCAACCCGAAACCGAGCAGTTGGATAAGGGCGCCGCTCTGCAAAAAGCATCTGAGGAATTGTACGCCGACTGTGAGAAAGACAGTGAACCAATGAAAGAAGAAAAGGCTGTTGAACTTGAAAAACCTGCTGACAAAAAACAGGAAGGTGCCGATACATATTGTTATCCGCCGTTGTCGCTGTTGAATGAGTCTAAATCCATGGACGAGTCTGCCGCTGCACGAGAGCAGACCGCTACAGCAGATCTGCTGATTCAGACGCTAAACGAGTTTGGCGTCAGTGCAAAGGTTATTGATATATCCTGCGGCCCCACTGTGACACGATATGAATTACAACCGAGTGCCGGTGTTAAGATAAGTCGTATCACCGGCCTTGCCGATGATATTGCTCTTCGCTTGGCAACAACCGGTGTGCGTATCGAGGCACCCATCCCGAACAAAGCAGCAATCGGCATTGAAGTGCCGAACAAGGTGAGCGGTTCTGTTTGCTTGCGCGATTTGATCGGTTCCAAGGATTTTGAAAATGCCAAAAGTAAGTTGACGGTTGCACTTGGTAAGGATATCGGTGGTCAGATCGTGTTAGCGGATCTTGCGAAAATGCCGCACCTGCTTATTGCCGGTACTACCGGTTCCGGTAAGTCGGTGTGCACCAACTCCATGATCCAAAGCGTTCTGTTCCGTGCTCGCCCTGAGGAAGTTCGCTTATTGTTGATCGACCCCAAACAAGTCGAATTTGGTGTCTACAACGGCATCCCGCACTTATTGGTTCCCGTCGTCACCGATCCTCGCAAAGCCTCGGGTGCTCTTGGATGGGCAGTCAATGAAATGCTTCGTCGTTATAAGCTGTTTGCTGAAAATAGCGTGCGTGATTTAACAGCGTATAATGAGGCGGCTAAGACCAGTGAGACGCTTGAAGTTCTCCCGCAAATCTTAATTATTATTGATGAGTTAGCCGATTTGATGATGGTTGCCGCCAACGAAGTGGAAAGCAATATTTGTCGGTTAGCGCAAATGGCCCGTGCAGCAGGTATGCACCTGGTCATCGCAACGCAACGTCCTTCGGTTGATGTTATCACCGGTTTGATTAAAGCCAACATTCCGTCACGCTTAGCGCTGACTGTGGCATCCGCGGTTGATTCCCGTACCATTCTCGATACGGGTGGAGCGGAAAAACTCCTTGGGAAAGGCGATATGCTGTTTATGCCGGTTGGCTTTGCGAAACCCATGCGCGTACAAGGCTGTTTTGTTGGTAATCGTGAGGTGGAGTCGGTGGTTGATTTCTTGAAATCTACCGAAACACAGCAGTATGACGAAGCGGTTATTGAAGAGATCAATCGCCAGGCAGAGGCGACGGAAAAGTCCTCTAAGTCCTCCGGCGATGCTGAAGAAGGGGTTGCCGGCGGCGGAGATGAAATGCTGCCTCAGGCAATTGAAGTTGTGGTTGAAGCCGGAATGGCCTCCACCTCTTTGTTGCAAAGACGTTTGCGTTTGGGATATGCGCGTGCAGGTCGCATTATAGATGAAATGGAACAACGCGGTATCGTAGGCCCGCATGAAGGCAGTAAACCTCGTCAAGTACTGATTACGCGCCAACAGTGGTTGGAAATGAATATGAATTCTGCAGATACTAACGAGGAAATCGGAGAATAAGCATATGGCAAAGCGAAAACGTAACAGCAAAGCGACGCGTTATCGTAATCGTGTAACGCTGGTCAGTGCTATTTTGGCTGTCATTGTCTTATGTGTCTTGATAACGGTCAACGGCTCTCTTCAGTTTCCCTTTTTGCCGACCTGGGACAGTATATACAGTGCCGTCGGGTTGCGCAGTCCCGTACCATCCGAAGGAATTCTTCGGGTTACGGTATTGGATGTCGGTAATGCGGATTGTATCTTGCTTCAAAGTGGTAAAATAACCGCTTTGATTGACGCCGGAGAGAACAATGACGATGATGCGGTCCTCGCCGCGTTAAAAAGTGCCGGCGTTACCAAGCTGGATTATGTGATTGCAACACACGCAGACGCCGATCATATCGGTGGCATGGACACGGTGATTCGTAACATCCCCATTGATACCTTTTTAATGTCTTTTATGCCGAAAGGCTATACACCTACTACGCGTACCTATGAGCGCATGCTGGAGGCAATGGCAGATTGCAATGTGCTTCCTACCGAAGCAGAGCATGGTGCTGTGTATCCTTTTGGTGAAGCAACCATCACAATTTTAAGCGGGATTAGTGATTATACAGACACGAACGATCAATCGGTCGTTTGTCTGGTATCGCACCGGGAGATGGATTTTCTCTTTATGGGAGATGCCGGCAAAGAGGTGGAGCGTGAGATCCTTGACGCTGTACCTAACCTGGATGTTGAGGTGCTCAAGGTGGGACATCACGGTAGTTCCACTTCCAGTGACGGTCCATTTATCCGTAGTGTGTCTCCGGATATCGCATTGATCACCTGTGGGTATAGTAATTCTTACAATCACCCCCATTCCGTGACATTACAAACCCTCAAACGCAATGCAGTCAAGGTGTACCGCAGTGATCTGAACGGCGAAATCGTACTCACCAGTGACGGAACAACCATCACGGTTGCTACGGAAAAGGAATAGGGGTGGCAAATATGTGGTATGCCATTGATCGTTTTGAAGGCAAACAAGCAGTACTGCAAGATAAAAA
>JAZRQG010000082.1:0-2107 GCA_045649625.1 Acutalibacteraceae bacterium | reverse complement strand
GGCGAAACCCCCGAGCAGGCGGTGGACCTCACCCTGTTGGCGGCATGCATAAGCGAGTTTCTGCGGATACAGTCCGCGGCAGCGCGGCAGGCGTTTGTGTGCCGCTACTTTTTCGCCGACCCCCTGCGGGATATTGCCGCGCGGCAGGATACCACCGTGTCGCAGGTGAAAAGCATGCTTCACCGCACCCGACAGGCTTTGCGCGAATTTTTGCAGAAGGAGGGCTTTGATGTATGAGAAAAGAACAGTTAAGCGATGCCATCGGACGACTTGACGAGGCTATTTTACAGGAAACCATAACGGCTCGGGCGGTGCCGGTGCGCCGCTATTGGCGCGGATGGGTGGCGGTAGCCGCCTGTCTGTGCGTGCTGGCAGGGTGTTTGCTGACGGCACCGTTTTGGCCTCAAGAGGAGCGGTACGAGGTATCCGCCCCCGTGGTGAACAGCACCGTTTCCACCTCTGTTATGTCAGAAACGGAATCGCCCACGATCACCACGACAACGGAATCGTCCACAACTGTTACCACTACAACGACAACCGAATCGACTACTACCTCTGCAACAACCACGACTACCACAACAACAACACAAAAATCGTCAACCACTACCCACACAACCACATCTCGTCATCCTATTTCTACCACCGAGCGGACTTTGCAGACGGGACTGAATAATCCTACGAACCCGACGGGTAGCACACCATTGGATGAGTACGTGAACACGCTGAATGTTCCCAATCTGCTAATGGCGCCTATCTATCCGAAGATGGTGGCTCGTCCCTCGGAATACGATCCGGAGGCGGAAAAGCTGTGGGAGCAGAGCGTGCAGGCACAGCGTGAGCAGATCACCGGCGAGACGACGGGGATGACCCACTTTTACGCGGCTACTTTGAAGGCGTTTTTGACCGATGATACAAAGAAAAATCGAGTCTATTCACCGCTGAACGTATATCTTGCGTTGGCGATGTTGGCGGAAACCACCGAAGGAAACAGCCGTGCGCAGATTTTGGATTTGCTGAATGTATCGGACGTATCCGCTTTGCGCGAGAAGTGCGGCAATCTGTGGAACGGGGTATATAACGACGATGGAGTCGTCACCAGTCGGCTGGGGAATTCGCTGTGGCTGGCGGAGGGAGATCGCTGGGATTATAATGTAGATACAGCTCGTGTTTTGGCAGAGCATTATTACGCCTCCACCTATAAGGGTGTGATGGGTAGCGACTCCTACAACAAATCTGTTCAAAACTGGCTTAATGAACAGACGGGCGGTTTGCTGAAGGAGCAGGCGAGCAAAGTCGATTTCGATGCGGATACCGCTTTGGCACTGGCCAGTACGGTGTATTTTAAAGCGAATTGGTACGATGAATACAGAGAGCAGAATACCTATCAGCGGATATTTCATACCGCTACGGGTGATGTGACTGCCGATTTTATGAAAGATACCTCTAGGCATAAGGCGTATTTTGGCGAACAATTTACGGCTATCTTTGAGACCTTTGAAGACACAGATTATAAAATGTGGTTCATTTTACCGGATGAAGGTGCATCGGTAGAGACGGTGGTGGAGGATCCACAGTTGCTCGAAATGCTGGAAGCTCCGTATGACAATGCGCTTGAACAGGGAATTTTTAAGGTTAATAAGCATATTCCCAAGTTTGATGTAACCTCTGAGAAAAGCCTGATTGCAGGATTGCAGTCTTTGGGTGTCACCGATGTGTTTGACAGTAAGGTGTCGGATTTTTCCGGTATTCTGAGCGGAAAGGGTGAGCCGATTGCTGTTAGTGCGTTGCAGCACGCCGCCCGCGTTACCATTGATGAAGAAGGCGTGGAGGCGGCCGCCTTTACAGTAATTGTCAATTCGGCGACTAGCGCCAGACCGAATAAGGATGAGGAACTGGAGTTTATCGTTGACCGTCCCTTTATGTTTGCCATTACGGGACCGGAGAATGTGTTGCTCTTTACCGGCATTGTGGAAACCCCCCAATAAAATTCCAAAACCCGATGGTTGAAAAACCGTCGGGTTTGTGTTATGATGGAGCAAACAATTCGGTTGGGAGGTGACAACATGGCAAAATCAGCTCTCATCGCCATGAGCGGCGGTGTGGACAG
>JAZRQG010000081.1:0-2254 GCA_045649625.1 Acutalibacteraceae bacterium | reverse complement strand
TGGTGGGGATATTGAGAACGGGGTGTCGTGGGTGCCGCCTCCTACGAGGTTGGTTTTGGTTGGTGCGGGGTATAAAAAAGAAGCGGGGTGGCAATACGCCACCCCGCTTGAACACGCTTAATTTGCCGTAAAGGCGTGGTAGAATGTGGGAGTTACGGTTCACCGTAGGGTGAACCTGTTCACAACCGCGTCACACAAACAAATTGAAATGCCCGCCGCAAGGCGCGGGGCAGAAACAAATCGAAATTAAAACTCGCGGTGGAGGGTGAAGGAATATTTGTCGGTGCGATAATAGGCGCATTTATGCTCGATGCTTTGTCCTGTTTTATCCAAAATCACGGAATCCAACACCAAGACCGCGGCACCTACGGGCAAATTGAGAAGCGTTGCGATTTCCTCGGACGCGTTTACCGCCATGATCTGTTGACGGATATCACCGATCTCGATCCCCGCGAGGGCGTACAGATCAAACGTGGAAAACGGGATGCCGTCTTTTTCGAGTTCCACCGCTTGGGTGTACATCTTTTCCCCAAACGGCTCACGAATGACCGAGCGATACGTCACGATGGGATCACCGGCAGAAAATCCCGTTAAATGCAGATGGGAGACCGGTTTATCCTCCCAGCCGTACTGCAACCGCTCACCCGCGGTGGCGGGCTGTAAATCGTAGCGATCAATTTTGGTATAGCCGTGATACCCTTTGCCCGATAACATTTCACTGAACGAGCGAATTTTTTGCAAGGGGGAATCGAGTTTGTTGGTATTGACAAACGTACCCTTGCCGTGTACCGGTGTAGTAAGCCCGACGGCTTCCAGCAGATCCAACGCTTGACGGATGGTGATGCGGCTGACCCCGAACTCCTCACACAACATTTTCTCGGATGGGATCTTAGTCCCCTTGGGGTACACACCCGAAACGATGCGTTTTTCCAGAGATTCCTTCACCTGCATATATAACGGTGTTTTGGCGTCGTGCACAATCATACTCATACCCCTTTCCGATAACGGTATTAAATTCAGTATAGCATAGGATTGTAAAGGACGCAAGCATTAAAGACGAGAGCGATGACCGGCAACAAAACCGATTGCCATGGCTGCGGTGGCAGTGAGTACACCCGCAAACAACGGGTCAAACGGCAACACGTTCCAGACGCCGAACACCGCGACGGTGGCGGGACCGAGGATGATCGCCGCCATGACAAAATGATGCTCGACTTTTTTGGATAACCACAAGGCCCCGCACAACGGCAACAAGAGGGTCGCGCCGCGCAGTCCCATGGATAAAAACGCGAACGAAAGGATGGTATCGCCGAGTTTTCCGGTTGACAGCGGTACCGCCGCCAGCAACAGTACAACAATACAAACGCGCTCGATCAGCGTGCCGTTTGCGGATTTGAATTTTTGGAAGCGGGGCAGAATGTCGTTGCGAATGACCGCAGAAATACCCAGGGCGAGCCCCGCACCGGTACCGACCACCGCAATGAACAAAGCCCCCAATATGATGCCGCCGACAAGGGGCGGGAAATACTCTAATACAAACGAGGTGAGCGCCGTTTTGGCGACGATGTCGGGATGCGCCGACCGCATATATAAACCGACCAAAATACCGCCGATGCCCACCGGAGGGATGAGAAACGCGCTGAGCAGCGCGCCTTTTTTGGCGTCCTTCGTGCTGTTTGCCATAAAGATCGGTTGCGCGTAGGCTTGCGTGGTGACCACGCCGAGTATTAAGGATAAACACGCACCGAGATCCGTTCCCGCACCGCGGGCAAACAGACAGTGCAAGGGGAGTCCCGTGGACGCGGAGAGGTCACTCACCAATGCGGCAAACCCGCCGATGCCCTTTGTGAAAACCAGCACCAAGGCGCCGCATGCCAGCATGGTGGCGTATAACAAGATCATTTTGAAGAGGCCCGTTACGGCGCTGCCTTTCGTGCCGCCGAACACAATATACACGATCATAAAAGCGGCGCTGATAAGAAGGGACAGCGTATGCGAAAGCCCCGGCCAGAACACCGCGATGATCGCGGTGGCGGCGATGAGCTGGGAAATGATGTTGATGAAGTTACCCACAGAGGACAGCACGCTTGCGGTGACACCGCAGCGTTCACCGTATTCGTGACGGACAATCTCTGTCAGCGTGCGGCAGTGGCTCTTGCGAAACGGTTTTACAAACGCAAGCGCTAATACCAGACAGGCGATGCCGCCGCCCAGTGTAAACCACCAGGCGCTCATGCCGTAGCGAAACGCCAGC
>JAZRQG010000080.1:0-8657 GCA_045649625.1 Acutalibacteraceae bacterium | reverse complement strand
ATCCTGCTTAAAAAATACACGTGTGAGTTGTTATAAAATGAGTGAAATCCGTTTTGCCGACGTGCGTGACAAAGAGGCGCTTTGCCACATTTGGAGTGCCGTATTTACCGAGGATGCGCCCGCCGAGCGAGATGCGTTCTTAAGTACCGTGCGGTTATCCGAGGAATGTGTGGTCGCGTGTGAAAACGGTGTGCCGATCTCCATGGCATTTTTCTTGCCTGCGGTTCTTCATGTGGATGGCGGTGCATACACGGCGCGGTATCTGTACGCGGCGGCAACCTTGCCCGCCTATCGAGGCCAAGGGGTTTTCAGTGATTTGCTCAATATGGCGCTTATGGCGTTCAAAGAACGTGGAACCGCTGCCTGCTTTTTAAGTCCCGCACAGCCGTCACTTATCGACTTTTATCAGCGGTTTGGCTTTGAACCGGCATTTTTCAGCCGCACATTAAGCGGAGTGGCATCGGGGGAGCCGTTATCGTTTTCGCCGTTATCCGCCGAAGACTATCTTTCACTGCGCAAAACGCTTTTGCCGACCGACCATGTGGCATGGAATGACCGCCTGTTGCGCTATGCGCTGTCGTATGCAAGACCGATACGTATTGGGCAGGGCGCGTGCGCCTTGTGTGTCAACAACAACGGCACGTTGCACGTGCCGGAATTGTTGGGTATCCCGTCGGAGCAACAGACTGTTGTTTGCGCTGCGCTGGCGCAACATGAGGGGTGTCACGCGTTTTGCGCGCGTGTGTTTTCCAAAACGGGTGATTGCTTTGGTATGCTTCTCCCGCTTAAGTCACGCATACCGATGAAAGCGGCTCCGTATATGGGGCTGGCATTTGATTGAGGTGAACTACAATGATCGTCGTTTTTTTAGCAAACGGATTTGAAGAAATCGAAGCGCTTGCCACCGTAGACGTTCTGCGCCGTGCAGGCTTGTCGGTACGCACGGTGGGCATCGGCGGTCATACCATCGTGGGCGCGCACGGTATCACGGTGCAGGCGGATGCTGTTGACAGTGAGCCGTTTCCTGCTTATGAAGAACTGGATGCGGTGGTGTTGCCGGGTGGTTTGCCGGGTACAACCAACTTGGCGGCGTCGTCTGTGGTGACACAGTACGTTACCGAAGCAGCGGCTCACGGCAAGTTGCTGTGCGCCATTTGCGCGGCACCATCTGTGCTTGGTCAGTTGGGATTGTTGCGTGGCAAGCGCGCCACCTGCTATCCGGGATACGAGTCACAGTTGCTCGGTGCCACGGTGAGTGGCGAATCGGTTACCGCCGATGGGGGAGTTGTGACGGCTAAAGGCGCCGGTGTAACGGTCGAATTTGCTTTGACGATCGTTTCTTCTTTGATTTCGCCCGAAAAAGCACGGGAGATAGGAGAGGCGATGCAATGCCGATAGAGGATATTCGCAAACTGAAAATGCGTCTGCGCATGCAGTTTCGTGCGATTCGTGAGGAAATGGAACCCGCCGCCCGCGCGCAGGCGGATATCAGCATTGCCGATACCGTGCGCTCGCTGTGGCAGTATCGTGCGAGTCAGCAGATACTCGTATACGTGTCCACACCGATCGAGGTGGACACGTATCGGATTATCGCGCAGGCATGGGAGGATGGCAAACGTGTGGCGGTACCGCGCTGTGTGCCGGATACGCGCAATATGGATTTTTATTATATCGAATCGATGGACGATTTATCCCCCGGCAGCTTTGGCGTCTTGGAACCGCAGGAGGATCCCGCGCGTTTGGTCAAGGATTTTTCACAAGCAATGTGTCTGATTCCCGCATTTTCCTACGATTATGCCGGGTATCGATTGGGCTACGGAAAAGGCTATTACGACCGCTTTTTAGCGCGTTTTACCGGACACATGGTCGGTATTTGTTACAGCTCGTGTGTGCGTCGTTACCTGCCGCACGGCCGATTTGACAGGCCGGTACAGCTGCTTGTAACGGAAAACTATATTCGGCGAACCGGAAGGAGGCAATAACATGGCAGATGAAAACAAGAACTACGATATTGATGCCATTTTGGATGAATTGCAGGGCAAGGCAAACGAGCCGACTCCAAAGGAGGTCCCGATCAAGAAAAAACCGGTTTTTGAGTTGAACTTGGATCTGGATTCCGAATACGGAGAAGCGGTGGATACCGCGCCGATCGTGCGCAGGGAATCGGTGCTTCCCGAAGAGCCGATCGTGCAGCCGCCGACCGTACATACCGAACCGAAGCGGCGTTCCAAGCGGAACATTCAAAACGAGCAAAGCATTGGTTGTCTGAAAGCGTTTTTGTATGCGCTGAGTGTGTTGCTGGTGTCGGGTCTTCTGTCGTATGTTATTGTGGTCGGCGGCTTGGACTACACCGGCCTGAACCGTCCGAACCGCATGGTGGACATTACCATTCCCGAAGGGGCTACTACCAAGTCCATTGCGGCACTGCTCAAGGAGGAGGGACTTATTGAGCAAGCCTTTGTGTTCCGTATGTATGCGAAACTTAACGGTGCGGATGCCAAATGGCAGCCGGGCGAGTTCAGCGTTTCCCCGAACATGGGTTATCAACTGTTGGTGCAAAGCTTGCAAGCGACCAAGGCGCGTGAAACGGTATCGGTGTTGATCCCTGAGGGCTTTACCATCGTTAAAATTGCCAAGCGTTTGGAAGAAAAGGGCGTTTGCAAGGAAACGGAGTTTTATCGTGCGGTCACCGAGGTGGACTACAGCGAGGACTACGATTTTATCAAGGATTCCATGAAAACCGAAGGGTACGAGTCGCGTATCTACAAGCTGGAAGGTTTCCTTTTCCCGGATACGTATGAGTTTTATGAGAACTGTTCCGGCGAAACCGTCGTGCGCAAGATGCTGGATAACTTTGAAAACCGTTTGGGTACCGCCATACGCTCGGCGATGAGTGCCCGCGACATCACGATGGATGAGCTGATCATTCTGGCCTCCATTGTGCAGGGCGAGGCGGCCAGTCGGGACGATATGGAAAAGGTGTCTCGCGTTTTGTATAACCGCCTTAACGATCCCACGAATTTTCCGAAATTGCAGTGCGATTCCACGGGGGATTATATCGAACGATTGATGGGCAGCACCGGTGTGAGCGTGAAAAACAATGCCTACGACACCTATGAGAAAGATGGTTTGCCTGTCGGTGCGATCAACAATCCGGGGTTGGATGCCATTAAGGCGGTGCTGCTGCCGTCCGAGGATAAAGCGACAATGGATTGTTACTTCTTTGCCACCGATTATGATACCGGCAAGACCTATTTCTCCAAGACCTACGATCAACATGTGAGTATTTGTAAACGTTATGGGATCGGTATGTATGGATAAACTGCCTGAGCTGTTATGCCCGGCGGGTGACACCGAGCGATTGGATGCGGCATTGCTGTTTGGTGCCGATGCGGTATACCTTTCGGGGACGCGCTTCGGCATGCGCAGTGCACCTGCGAATTTCACGGACGAGGAATTGTCCCGCGCGGTCTCCCTTTGCCATCGGCAGGGGCGGGCCGTGTACGTGACGTGCAATATCTTGCCGCGCAACGAAGAAATTGATGCGCTGCCTGCCTATTTGGAGTATTTGGATGATCTGCGCGTAGATGCGCTGATCGTGGCGGATCTGGGCGTCATGCAGTTAGCGCACAAGTACGCGCCGCACTGTGCGCTTCACGTGTCGACACAACTGGGTGTGGTCAACTATGCCACCGCCTCCATGCTGCACGAGATGGGCGCATCGCGCGTGGTACTGGCACGCGAACTGTCGCTTGATGAAATTGCGGAAATCCGTGCCAAAACGCCCGCTTCATTGGAACTTGAAGCGTTTGTCCACGGCGCCATGTGTATGTCGTATTCGGGGCGCTGCTTACTCTCATCGTATTTGACCGGTCGTGACGGCAATCACGGTGATTGCGCGCAACCGTGTCGTTGGAAATACGAGCTGATTGAGCCGAACCGCCCCGAACGTCCGCTGACGGTGGACGAGGAAGAAAACGGTACGTATTTGTTTAATGCCAACGATCTGTGTATGATCGAGTATTTGCCGCAGCTTCACCGCGCGGGGATCCGTTCACTGAAGATCGAAGGACGTGCCAAAGCCGCGTACTACGTGGCGGGGGTCACCAATGCCTATCGTCAAGCGTTGGACGGTTACCGTGACAGCGGCTTTTCGCCCGCGTATCGGCCGCCCGACTGGTTGTCGCATGAGCCGTATACCGTCAGCCACCGTCCGTACGGCACCGGTTTTTACTTTGGCGATCCGTCACAAAACACCAAAAGCGGCGGTTACGTGCGTGAATATCAAGCGGTGGCGGTGGTGACCGGTTATGAAAACGGGCATCTGCTACTCAGCCAGCGAAATCGTTTCTTTAAGGGTGATCACCTGGAAGCGCTCATTCCGCACGAAAAATCGCTGCCGATCGTGGCAGAGGCTTTGTTTGACGGTGATGGCGAACCGATTGATGCGGCCCCGCATCCTACTATGGCATTGCGTATGCCGTTTGACCGCCCATTGGTCGTCGGTAGTTATCTGCGAAAACGTGTGTAAACCTCCTTCTGTTTGGGAATACTCCCGATAACAGAGGGAGGTTTTTATATGCCTAAACGCTGCATTGCCCTGCTGGCGGCCGTGCTGTTTGCCCTCAGCGGAATCATGGTCAAACTCAGGCAGCTCGCAAGCACCCCACTTTCGGAGATGTCCGGTAGCCATTCCACCGTCACGGTTACGGTCGCGCGTGCGCGCGGCACAATTTATGACCGAGATCTGAAGCCGCTTACGAACGCGCAAACGGAGTATACGGCCGCGGTTATCGCGCAGCCGGAGGCAATGGCAGCGCTTTCAAACGCCTTACCGCCATCGGAATGGGAGCAGATCAGCGCGAGTCTGCAAAGTGGGAAACCCGTCACCCTGGTCTCCCACACGGCATTTCCGATCGTGAACGGCATACGGCAGTTTGCCGTACCAAAGCGTTATGCAGACGATCAAACAGCGGCACATGTGATCGGATACGTGGGGGATGACGGAATCAGCGGTGCGTGCGGTATTGAGAAAGCCTTTGATGAGGAGCTGAAAGCGGCATCCGGTAGTATCACCGTCAGCTATCAGACGGACGGACACGGCAGTGTACTCATCGGTGGCGAGATGCAGGTGTCCAACACGTTGTTTCGTGCAGATGCGGGCATTGCCTTAACTTTGGACAGTCGCTTGCAGCAGTTAGCGGAAACGGTCGCGGGCGGTGCGCTCAGTAAGGGTGCCGTTGTCATACTCGATCCCAAAAACGGTGACCTTTTGGCGCTTGCCAGTTTCCCTAACTTTTCTCCAAACGATCTTGCGGCTTATTTGGAGAGGGACGATTCACCGCTGTTTAACCGCACCTTGGCAACCTACAACTGCGGGTCGGTGTTCAAGATCGTATCCTCCCTTGCCGCATTGGAATCCGGCATCCCGCCCACACAGTCCTTTACCTGTGCCGGCGCGTTGACGGTCGGGGAAAACCGTGTCAAATGCCACCATATCTTAGGGCACGGTCTGCTTGATCTATGTGGGGGATTCGCACAGTCATGCAATCCGTATTATATTCAGTTAATGCGGTTGTGCGGCAGTGCGCCGCTGTATCGTACAGCCTGCCTGCTCGGCTTTGACAGTCCCATTTTATTGGCCGACGGTTACGGCACGGCGCGCGCTACCATTCCCTCTGAGGAAACACTCTCGCAGGAAAGCGTGCTCGCAAACGTATCCTTTGGGCAGGGGGATTTGTTGGCGTCACCAATCCATGTCGCCCAGATGACGGCCTGCGTGGTGAACGGCGGGTTTTACTATCGCCCTAATCTGTACGCGGGAGCGGTGGATGTTTCCGGCAATTTGACGCCGAGCCAGACTGACCCGCCGGTGCGAGTGTGCTCTGCGTCCTCCGCCGCCATCGTGAAAGACATGATGATCGAGGTGGTGGAAAACGGTACCGGTACTGCCGCGAAACCAAAAGTCGGCGGTGCGGGCGGCAAAACAGGAACGGCGCAAACGGGTTGGGTTGGTGAGGACGGCGAAACGATGGTGCAAAATTGGTTTACCGGCTTTTATCCCGCCGACGACCCGCAGTACGTTATCACGGTACTTGCCGAGGATAGCGGACGAACAGGGGAGAGCGCCGCTTCGGTATTTGCAGCGTTGTGCGATTCGCTGTACCGTATGGGGCGAGTGAATGAGTAATTCGATACTTGACAAAATGAAAGGAGTATCGTATACTTTATCTGCAATCGGCTGTGAAGAGGAGAACCGTTGATTCCGACATTCAGAGAGGCTCGCCCCGTTTTCAAAAACGGGCTGGGAGGCGGGCTTGCGGGAAAACGGGGGCCACCTCGGAGCTCCGTCGGAAACGGCGGCGTATTCCTGCGTTAAAGGGTTCGAGTGGCGCGGTTTTTCGACTGCGCAATTTGGGTGGTACCACGGAAATCTCCGTCCCAAGTATGGGGCGGAGATTATTTTTTTCGAGAGGATGTTATGACAATGAAATGGACCGGACTCAACGAGCTGCGTGAACTGTACTTAAGTTTTTTTGAAAGCAAGGGGCATTTGCGCCTGCCCAGTTTTTCACTGGTGCCGAAAAACGATGCTTCACTACTGCTGATCAATTCCGGCATGGCACCGATGAAGAAATACTTCACCGGCGAGATCACGCCGCCGCGCAAGCGCGTGACGACCTGCCAGAAATGTATCCGCACACCGGATATTGAATCGGTGGGCAAGACGGCTCGCCACGGCACCTATTTTGAGATGCTCGGCAATTTCAGCTTCGGTGATTATTTCAAGCATGAGGCAACCGCCTGGGCGTGGGAATTCTGCACCAAGGTGTTGGAGTTGCCTGTCGACCGCATTTGGGTGTCGATCTATGAAAACGACGATCAAGCGTTTGATATCTGGACCAAAGAGGTCGGCGTGTCGCCTGACCGCATCGTGCGTCTCGGTAAGGCGGACAACTTCTGGGAGCACGGCTCGGGTCCGTGCGGCCCTTGCTCGGAATTGTATTATGACCGTGGAGAGGAATACGGTTGCGGTTCGCCCGATTGCGGCGTCGGCTGCGACTGTGATCGCTACATGGAATTCTGGAACAACGTGTTCACCCAGTTTGATAACGACGGTAACGGCAACTACACGCCGCTCGATCATCCCAACATTGATACCGGTATGGGTCTGGAGCGCTTGGCGTGTATTATGCAGGGTGTCAACAACCTGTTTGAGGTAGATACCGTTCAGAATATCATGAAGCATATCAGCCGCATTGTTGGTGTGGAATACGGTGCCGGTGAAAAGACCGACGTCTCGTTGCGCGTTATCACCGACCATATCCGTTCCACCACCTTTATGGTTGGCGACAGTGTCATGCCCTCTAATGAGGGACGTGGCTACGTGCTGCGCCGTTTGTTGCGTCGCGCCGCCCGTCATGGACGGTTGCTCGGTATCCATCGTCCGTTCCTGTATGAGGTGTGTGAAACGGTCATTCAGGAAAACCTCTCCGCCTACCCCGAATTGAAAGAAAAGCAGGACTTCATCGTCAAAGTCATTCGCAACGAGGAAGAAGCCTTTGAAAAGACCATCGACAGCGGTCTGTCCCAACTCGAGCTGATGCTTGCCGACACGAAGGACGGCGTGCTTTCGGGTGACGACGCATTCAAGCTGTACGATACGTACGGCTTCCCCGTGGATCTGACGCGCGACATTTTGGAAGAAAAAGGCATGACCGTGGACGAGGAAGGGTTCCGCGAGCGTATGGCGGAACAGCGTGCCCGCGCCCGCGCTGCCCGCAAGGATGCGGGTGCGGACGCTTGGAAAGGCGATGCCAGCGTCAGCGAACAGCTTACCGCCGGCACTTTTGTTGGTTACGATACGTTAACCGCTTCGGCGGCGATCACGGCGATCATTTCGAGTAACGAACTGGTCGAAACACTGGGTGAGGGCGAAACGGCAACGCTGGTACTCGACGTAACACCGTTTTACGGTGAGAGCGGCGGTCAAGTCGGCGACGTGGGTGTCATCGAAGCGGACGGTGCTCGCTTTGAAGTCACCAACACGCAAAAGAACAATGCCGGTGTGATCTTGCACACGGGTAAACTTGTAAATGGTACGCTTAACGTCGGCAATGCCGTCACGGCGCAGGTGGATGCGGATATCCGCCACGCCGTTATGCGAAACCACTCGGCGGCGCACTTGTTACAGGCGGCGCTGCGTAAAGTGCTTGGCACGCACGTGGAGCAGGCGGGACAGCTCGTCAACGGCGAGCGTATGCGTTTTGACTTCACCCATTTCTCCGCCTTGACGGCTGAGGAATTGCACGAGGTGGAAACCCTTGTCAACCGCTGGGTGCTTGGCGGTCTTGTGATCGACGTCAACGAAATGCCGATCGACGAAGCACGCAAGCTCGGTGCGATGGCGCTGTTCGGTGAAAAATACGGTGATGTGGTGCGCGTGGTTAAGATGGGCGACGTGTCGGTTGAACTGTGCGGCGGAACCCATGCCGATAATACTTCCAAACTCGGTCTGTTCCACATCGTTTCCGAATCGTCGGTGGCGGCGGGTGTCCGCCGTATCGAAGCGGTAACGGGTGCGGCGGTATTGGATTTGCTTCACAACTATCACAACAATATGATCGAGGCGGCAGGCGCGATGAAAGCGGCAGGCC
>JAZRQG010000079.1:0-13041 GCA_045649625.1 Acutalibacteraceae bacterium | reverse complement strand
CTTTATCGTAGTTCGGCATACGAGTTGCGCAAGGTTTCACAGGATGCGTGGAATTTTTCGCGTTCCTCTTCGTTTAACGCGATTTCGTGGATACGGCGCACGCCGTTACGGCAGATAACGCAGGGGACGCCCACGAACACATCGTGTTCGCTGTATTCACCGAGCAACTTGGCGGACACGGTTATCACGCTGTTTTCATCCCCTAAAATGGCCTTGGTGATGCGTGCGAGCGACATGCCGATGCCGTAATACGTGGCATTTTTAGCGTGTATGATCTTTTGTGCGGCATCACGCACCTCGCTTTCGATGCGGTGTAGATCCTCCCAATTACTGTACCCCCGCGGCGGCTCGGAACAAATATCTGCGAGCGGGCGGGTGGCGATGGTCGCCCTTGACCACGGGACGAATTCACTGTCACCGTGTTCACCGATAACATATGCGTGAACGTTGCGCGGATCCACCACCAGCAATTCGCCCAGCAAATACCGCAGACGAGCGGTGTCCAAAGCCGTTCCGCTGCCGATGACGCGACGCGGATTAAAGCCGGATAGGGAGCAGGTGATCTGTGTCATGATATCAACGGGGTTGGTAGCTACCAAAAAAATGCCGTTGAAACCGGAGCACACTACCGGCCCAACAATGGAATCAAACACCTCTGCGTTGCGCCGCAGCAAGTCCAAACGCGATTCTCCCGGTTGTTGCGGAACACCGGCACAAATGACCACGATATCGGCGTTCTCACAGTCACGGTAGTCGCCGGCATAGATACGCATGGTGGATCCGGCGAAGGCAAGACCATGATTGAGATCCATTGCCTCACCTTCTGCGCGCTCACGATTGCGGTCGATGAGTACCAACTCGTCACAAACGCCTTGATTCAACATGGCATAGGCATAACTCATCCCTACCATGCCGGTGCCGACAAGTACGATTTTTCGGTTATCTCGAGCCATAAAAAAATTCCTCCCGCACAGTAGTATGTGTAGGAGGAAACAAAATAGTCAATTTGCTTGTACGGATAAGGTGTATTCTCGTGGTGTCATACCGGTTGCTTGCTTAAAGTGCCGAGAGAAATACTGTACAGAGGTGTATCCGAGATAATCTGCGATCTGGGTAATGTTGCCGTTACTTTCTCTGAGAAGAGTTTTGGCGCGATCAATTTTTAAGTTGCGATAATATTCCATCACGCCCTGCCCGGTAACGACCTTAAAGATGGTTTTCAGGTTGGTGGCGCTTTGTGCGGAATAGCGACAGATGGAGGTGAAAGAAAGATTGTCGTTTAAGTGATCCTCCATATACTGAATGATACGGTTCACCAAATCGTTGTCCGAGCGGGTCTTGATCGAGGAGGAGGGTTTCATGCGCTCATTTTCCGCGTGGCGAATCATGTCGATGAGCAGTGTTTCGAGATACAGCGTAATGAGTTGTTCGCTGCCGAACGGTGCCTCGGGGTTGCGGGGCATTTGCAGCGTATGTGGGTCACCCAGCGGACCATTAAACGCGCGGCGTCCCTCCTCAATGATGCGCGCGAGCAAGTCGCGTTGACGAGCAGTAACGTAGGTGATTTTGTTTTCAAAAAAAGCCATAGCGGCGGACGAGCAAACAAAGGTGACGATCACCACGTTCGGTGCAATAATGCCGTTGGCATATAAATTGTGAAACTCGTTGGGCTTGTGAAAAACGATTTGGCCTTGTTCCAGTTCAAAGCCTTGATCGTCGGCAACCGCTTCCAGTCGTCCCTTATCCACATATACCAGTTCCCAAAAATCGTGCTTTTCACCCTCAAACATATAATCCTTGGCATGTTCGAAGTAGTGTACAGTGACAATGGCATCCACCGTAATCTCACGGCGCAAAATGGTGGGAACATAATTTGGCATGTTGGCGCCTCCTTTCTTTAACTCGCGCGAAAAAATTTTAACGGTATACCCTTGTCACGCGCTTGCTGACGGCACACAAGGCCTCATACGGAATAGTGTGACAGAAACGGGCAAAGGTATCGATTGACAGATCCGCTGTTCCGAACAAAATAACCGGTGTTCCCACCTCGGCATGCGGGATGTTCGTAATATCAATCAGACATTGATCCATGCATACGCGACCGACACCGGGCGCCCTGTATCCGTTGACGGACACTTCAAATTCTCCGGAGGCGCAGCGCGGCAAGCCGTCAGCATAGCCGATCGGCAAGGTGGCGAGCGTGGTTTCACGTGGGCAGGTGAACGTATGTCCGTAACTGACGGCGGTTCCCGCAGGCACGGTCTTAACTTGCGCAATCACGGATTTGAGTGTCATGGCGGGGTATACTGGTGTTGGGTGCGTCAAATCGGCAAGCGCGGAGGCGCCGTACAGCGAGATGCCGATACGCACCATATCGAGGTGCATTTCGGGAAAGCGCAGAGCGGCGGCGCTGTTACAGCAATGTCGCACGGAAAAGGTGATGCCGCGTGCCTTCAGCGTATCCAACAGATCGGTGAACCGCTTAAACTGAAGACGGGTGACGGCATCGCTTTGTGGATCGTCCGCTACGGCAAAATGGGTAAAGATGCCGTCCGCGCGCAAATGCGGCAACGAACAGGTATGGATGATCGCCTCCACGGGGGTGAGCGCCTCGTCTTGACAGAAAAACCCGACGCGAGACATACCGGTGTCAATTTTTAAGTGAACGCTGACCGTGACACCCGCCTTTGCGGCCGCTTGTTCCAACGCATCCGCATAGGGAGCGTCCAACACGGCTTGCGTGATATGGTGAGCGGCGAGTGTGGCCGCATGTTCGGGCGGGGTATACGCAAAAATCAGGATGGGTGCTTCAACACCGTTTTGACGAAGCTCCAACGCCTCGTCCAAATTGGACACGCCGAAGAAATCCGCATCCTCCAGTTCCCTCGCAACACGGACGGCACCATGTCCGTAGGCATCGGCCTTCACAACCGCCATACAACGGCAATTAGCGGTTATGCGATTCTTGAAGATATGATAATTGGCATGTATGGCCTTTAAATCAACTTCCGCCCAGGTGCGTTGCAAAAAGTCAGACATGAAAAAGCCCCCTTTAATCCAATCTACTCCATTTTCCAGTATAGCGTTTTTCCGAGAAATAATCAAGTATCAATATAACGTCGGTACTATAGGGATATACTATTCGCAGGAGGTGACAGTATGCCCGATAAGAAAAAAGATTTGGAAACACCGTTCATGATGCCGATCGGCGGCTCGCCCGAAACGGCGGAGGAAATGATTAACAAATACGGCACCTATGAGATCCAACCGACCGCCGACAGCGATCACGTGTTTCCTGCCATCGCGCAAGGGTTGCCGAAAAATTTTGATGAACCGATCGACAAACCGCGTATAAAGAAGATACGTGAAGGGAATGTTAACGACAAAGAAATTCTCTAACGAGGTGTCCGAATGGATTGGTGGATGATCGTCAAAGCGTTCGTGGTAGGGGGCCTTATCTGTGTGGTGGGCCAGTTGCTCATTGACCTGACAAAGCTGACCCCTGCGCGTATTTTGGTGTTGTTTGTCACGGCGGGTGTGGTGCTGACGGGGATCGGGTTGTACGAACCGCTCATCACTTTTGCGGGCGCGGGTGCAAGCGTGCCGCTGACAGGTTTTGGGTTTGCCCTTGCCAAAGGGGTACAAGAGGGGATCGCCGAGCAAGGCTGGCTTGGGATTTTCACCGGCGGACTCACCGGCACCGCGGGCGGCATCGCCTTTGCGGTAACACTGGCATTTTTGTGTGGGATATTCTTTAAGTCAAAAGATAAGTCATAATAACGCGAAGAACGGTCGGAGAATTCCGACCGTTCTTCGCGTTAATGAAAGATATCTTCCCATCTGAAGCAGTAGGTTAAGGGCGTTTGCTCACTTCCCGACACGGTCAGTTCAAAGCCGTCCGCCGTCCATAGGATGGAATACGCACCGCGCCCGCCGTCATCTGCCACGTTGGTAGAAAACAGTGCACGGTTGTTACCGGCAGCATCACGAACGGAAATGTTGATGCGGCGAGGGCCTAATACAGCTAAAAAGCCGAGGGGGTGTTGTTCGGATTCGGTCTCGCCGATTACGGTATACCCGCTTTTGGGGTCGGTTTGTTCAAACCATATCTCACGTTCGGTGCCTCTCGGGGAAAGAAACAGAACAACGGCTGTTAAGCATACGCAGACAGCCGCCAGTATACACACACTGACCGTCAAAAGTTTCGTTTTCATAACAACCTCCTTGCAAAGATGAAGATTCTGTTATTATAGTAGCATGTTCCTGCTTTGATTTCAATATCGTACTATCACGCAGGTGAAAACTATTGCGAGCATGGCTCGGTTATGGTATACTTTTGACAAAGAGGTGAGCAGTATGAAGGTTTGCGACAAATGCGGCGCGTTGAATTCCGATAACCGGTTCTTTTGCGTGGATTGCCACGAGAAATTGGGTGACGCGGTGTCCGAGCAGGAACGGGACAAAATTGAACAAAGCATTGATACAACGCTTGAAAATTTATATAACGATAATGACCCCTTATATGTCAGCCGGTTTCATAAGGTTATGGGCTTTCTGTCATTGGTCGGTGCACTCGCAAGCCTTGTGCTGTTTGTTATTAGCTTGGTTACTAAGCGCGATTTCAGCTTTTTGTGGATCGGAATTTTGTTCTTTGCTTTGACGGTGGTTGAGGCGCTTGTGCCGAGGTTTACATGGAGCTTAGAACAGTTGCGACTGAGTCTTATCATTAACGACTCAGATGCCGAACCGAGTGCGTTTTATAAAACGTCTCGCAAGATCTGTATAGTGATCGGTGCGGGTGTTGGAATTGCCCTGTTAGCGCTTGCCATGATGAGTTTATAAACAAAGAGAACAAGCGGGCGCAGTATGCAGCTGCATACCGCGCCCGCTTGCTTGTTATGGTTCGTACTGTTCGAAAATCGGGAGATAGCCTTCTTGTAAGGCTGTTTTGTGCTGCTCTTTGTCGGTGAGGGTCCACACCACGCCTTGCACACCCCATAATTTACGGGCGAGGGTGACGCTAAAATGTTTACGATCGATGAATTGATACGCCACAAAATCGGGGCGGGTGAGGAAGTTTGTCAGCAAATGCGTGAGCACGAATTTGGTAGCACCCGACAGTTTTTCATTGCTTTTCATAAAGTTCTGTGACAACTGTCCGCGGATGATATCCGGATGCCACCGCCGCAAATGCCACAAACAGCGCGGGTCAAACGATTCAATGCAGTACGCGCCGCGGTACTCGCGCAACGCTTTTACCGTGGCATCCACCAATGCGCCGTGGTTTTTCGCGGCTTTGAGTTCCACGATCAGCGGCACCGTACCGTCAAACAACGCGAGCACTTCATGGAACGTGGGGATGGTTTCGGCTGTGCCGTTTAAGTGAACCCGCGAAAGATCGGCGGCGGCGAGATCCTCGATCTTGCCATTCTCACCTGTCATACGGACCAGTGTATGGTCGTGGAACACGGCGAGCGTACCATCTTTTAAAAGATGAATATCCAGCTCAATGCCGTACCCGCGATCCCGTGCTGCCCTGAAAGCGGAGAGAGAATTTTCGGGACGCGAGTCATTGTGTAAGCCCCGATGGGCAAATACGTGACCGCGCAGATTGCGTAATCCCGGATGACCCGATCTGCCGCCGACGCTCAAAACGTACAGCACAAGCAGTACGGCGGGGATGATCCAAAGTAAGTTAATCATCGATGTCCAGCGCCTCCAGCCCCGATTTGGCTTCCACCTTGGCGTCACCGTGTTTGACGAAGAACATGGTCACAAACGCGAGTGCTACGCAGATGGCGGCATAGGGGAACAGTGCTGTGAAGCTGATCTTATCCATGAGGAAACCCGACAGCACGGGGGTGGCGATCTGCGCCGCCATGGACGCGGTGTAGTAGTAACCGGTGTATTTGCCGATGTCACTGCCGGAACACATTTCCACGACCATCGGGAACGAGTTTACGTTAATGGTCGCCCACGCGATACCCGCTAACATAAACATCGCATTCATCAGCATGGTGGGACTGTCGGAACGCAAAAATGCCGCTACGCCGAATGCGGTTGTGAGCATCACGACACCGCCGAGGATCGTCTTTTTACGACC
Organism: Acutalibacteraceae bacterium; assembly: GCA_045649625.1. Taxonomy (GTDB): domain Bacteria; phylum Bacillota; class Clostridia; order Oscillospirales; family Acutalibacteraceae; genus RGIG3009. The sequence goes on along the minus strand of JAZRQG010000079.1, from coordinate 6,938 downwards.
GAGCTTAGAGGCGACGATACCCGCGGGGAGATAAGCGACGATTGCCGCTGCCTGCGCGAGTAACATCGTGGTGCTGTAATCCTTTGCCAACACTTTCGGTGCGTAGATCGAATATTTGGAGGTGACGGCATTATAGCCGAAATACCACAAGGCGATAGAGGCAAGGATGAGGATCAACGAGATGGTTTCGCTTTTGGTAAGGCCGCGTTTTTTCGACGCGTCTTCTGAGGCCTCCTCAATACCGAGCCGCACGCTGTCTTCCTGCATCTGTTTGGACCACGCTTTTTCACGCACAGTGAGCAGGAAGATAACGAGGGCTGCGAGCATCAGTCCCGCGATGACGGCATAGTACGTCGTATACGGCATCAGGGCATTGCGCTTTTTGGAGATGGCAAACACGATGCCGAGCACGAGCACCAAAATACCGCCGGCGGTCCCCATCAGGTTGATGATGGCGTTGCCCTTGCTGCGCAACGGCTTGATGGTGACGTCCGGCATGAGCGCGACCGCAGGGGAGCGGAACAGGGACATCGAAATAAGCAAAAGAAGCAAGAGCGCGATAAAGAAAATAAGAGCGGAGGGGTTTTGCGCCGTGATCTCGGCAACGCGTGCTTCGCGAGCGGGCTCCACGTAATTGGTGTAGTCCTCGTTAGCGATCTTCTTGCCATCTTTTTCTATTTCGCAGGTGATCCGGGTGAACTCTTCAAGCGTAAATTCGTCTGACAGTACGAATTCGACACCCTCGGGCGTTTTGAGGGTTTTGTCGCCCTGGGTTTCGTAAATGACGGTGAGGGCGGCTTTATCGTCGATGGTAGAGACCTCGCGAATCTGTTTTAATTGCATGCCGTCGACAAACGACAATGCCACCAACAACACGGCGGCGAGCACCGCACCGACGGTGATGAACGGGGTGCGTTTACCGAAGCGGGAGCGGCTTTTGTCACTGAGTGCGCCGAACAGCGGCAGCATAAACACCGCCAGCACGTTATCGAGCGCCATGATGATACCCGACCAGGTTTGGGACATACCAAACTTGTTGGTCAACAAAACCGGGATCGTGGCATCATACGCCTGCCAAAACGCACTGATGAGAAAGAAGGCAAAACCGACTAAGATCGTGCGCTTGTAGTTTAGCTTTTGCATAAGGGGATCCCTCCTTGCATTTAATACGCAATTTTATTATAACGGATGTTGCAACAAAAATCCACCCTTTTAAAGCGGAGCATTTTTTTAGAAAATATCTTGTAAGGTAAGATAAATCATCATATAATATAAAAAAGGGGGTTGTGCGATGAAGCTAACGTTTTTAGGTGCCACACATGAGGTGACGGGTAGCTGTACGCTACTGACTGTCGGCGGCAAAAAGATACTGATCGACTGCGGTATGGAGCAGGGGCGGGATTTGTTTGAAAACCAAGAGATTCCCGTTGCCCCCTCGCTGATCGACGCGGTGTTATTGACGCACGCGCACATCGACCATTCGGGCAAGATCCCGATGTTGTATGCAAACGGATTTCGCGGCAAGGTGTACGCCACCCGCGCCACAACCGATCTGTGTCAGATCATGTTGCGCGATTCGGCTCACATTCAGGAATTTGAGGCGCAGTGGCGCAACCGCAAGGCACAGCGTTCCGGTCAGCCGCCGTACGTACCGCTGTATACCATGCAGGACGTCGAGGGTGTGTTACCGCATTTCGTGCCGTGCGACTACGACACCGAATATACGGTATTTGACGAAGCCTCCATTCGCTTTACCGATGCGGGACATTTACTCGGCTCGTCCTCCATCACGGTGACCGCCAGAGAAAACGGCGAGGAAAAGCGCATTGTCTTTTCCGGTGACATCGGCAACGTCAACAAACCCATCCTGCGCGACCCGCAGCTGCTCAAAACCGCTGATTACGTGGTGATGGAGTCCACCTACGGTGACCGCAGTCATGATGAGGAAGAACCTGACTATGTCCGCGATTTGGCGGCGGTGATCCAGCGTACCTTTGACCGCGGCGGTAACGTGGTGATCCCGTCGTTTGCGGTGGGGCGCACGCAGGAAATGCTGTACTTTATCCGCCAAATCAAGGAACAGAATTTAGTCAAAGGTCACGGCGAGTTTTCGGTGGTGGTGGACAGCCCGCTTGCGGTGGAGGCCACCCGTATTTTCGGGCCGACCGCCATGGAGTGCTACGACGAGGAGACCCGTGCACTGGTGGAAAGCGGCAAAAACCCCATTGGCTTTGCAGGACTTTCCGTTTCGGTAACGGCGGATGATTCGCGTGCGATCAATGCCGATAAGCGCCCGAAAGTGATCCTATCCGCCAGCGGCATGTGTGAAGCGGGACGCATCCGTCATCATCTCAAACATAATCTTTGGCGGGCGGACAGCACCATTCTGTTCGTCGGTTATCAATCGGTGAACACCATCGGTCGGTTGTTGTTAGACGGTGCCAAGGAAGTAAAACTGTTCGGCGAGACCATCGAAGTCAATGCCGAGATTACGAAACTCAACAGCATCAGCAGTCATGCGGATGATAATGGGTTGTTGCGGTGGATCGCGTCGTTTGATCCGAAGCCGATCAGAGTGTTTGTCTGCCATGGCGATGAGGGCGCGTGCGAAACCCTCGCTGCCCGTCTTTCAAGCGAGCAACAACAAAGCGCAACCGCGCCGTACAGCGGCGATGCGTGGGAGCTGTTAGAAGACGTTCAAGTCGAGCAAGGCAGCCGTCGTCGTATTGAACGCAAGTCGGGTGATACCCGTCGCGAAAATACCGTGTTTGGCAAGCTTGCAGCCGCAGGGCAACGGCTGCTGCGCGTGATTGAAAACAGCCGCGGTCGCGCGAACAAAGACCTTGCCAAATTTACGGCGCAAATTCACGCGCTGTGTGATAAATGGGAGAAGTAAATAAAAAGGAGAGAAACACCATGATTACACTGAAAAACGAAGCGATGACCGTCACCGTCAAGGAACAGGGTGCCGAGATGACGTCGGTGCTTGCGGCAAACGGCACGGAGTATCTGTGGCACGCCGATCCTGCGTTTTGGGGGAAGCACGCACCGGTGTTGTTCCCGATCTGTAGTGGTTTGATAAACGGTGAGTATCACTACGAGGGAAAAACCTATACGCTTCCCAAACACGGATATGCGTGGGAGAAACTGTTTACCCTTGAACGTGCGACGGATACCGAGGCAACCTTTTTATTGTGTGACGACGAAGAAAGCCGAAAAAACTACCCGTTTGCGTATGAACTGCGCATTACCTATCGGTTAAACGGCGACACGATCGAGGTGGCGTACGACGTGACCAATCCCGCCGAGAAGCCGTTGTATATGTCGATCGGTGCACACGAGGCATACGCGTGCCCCGAAGGCGTCAATGCGTATGAGATCGTGTTCCCGGAGGAGGAAACCCTGTACACGTCGTGCAACATCAGCACCAGCAACGACAAAACGCTTATTCTGGATAACAGCAAAGTATTTGACCTAAACGAGGAACTTTTCTTCAACGATTCGCTCAATTTCCGTGGCGGAAGCAAATCCAACTCACTCATTTTGAGAAACAAAAAAACGGGTCGCGGTGTGGAAGTCAAGTACGAGGGTTTTGAGCATCTGTTGCTATGGCAGCCGAAACACGCACCGTTCTTGTGCGTGGAGCCGTGGTGCGGGTTCCCCGACGTGATGGGCCACGACGGCGATATCACCAAGAAGTTCAGTATTCATTGTGTAGACCCCGGAAAAACCTTCCATCGATTACATACCATTACACTTTTGTATTGACAAACCGACAAAATGTGATACAATAGTAACCGAAAATCGAATAGGTCCTTATCAAGAGCGGCGGAGGGACAGGCCCTGTGAAGCCCGGCAACCTGCAAGTGTGCAAGGTGCTAAATCCTGCGGTTTTGACCGACAGATGAGGTGGAAATACGCCCCGTATTCTGTACGGGGCGCTTTTTGCGCAAAGAAAAGGAGAAAGAACGTATGGCAAGACATTTTTTTACATCCGAATCCGTAACCGAGGGACATCCCGATAAAGTCTGCGACCAGATTTCCGATGCGGTACTGGACGCCATCATCGGGCAGGATCCCGCGGCGCACGTCGCGTGTGAGACCGTGACCACCACCGGTATGGTGATGGTGATGGGCGAGATCACCACGAACGCTTCGGTGGACATTCCGCGGATCGTGCGCGGCGTGGTAAACGATATTGGGTACAACAACGCGGCAGTAGGGTTCAACGGTAACACCTGCGCCGTAATGACGGTGCTCGATGAGCAGTCACCGGACATTGCCATGGGTGTCAACGAGGCAATCGAGGTGCGCGGCGACGACGAGGGCGATGCATACGACCGCATCGGCGCGGGTGACCAAGGGCTTATGTTCGGGTTTGCGTGTGACGAAACGCCCGAGCTCATGCCGCTTCCCATTTCGCTTTCGCATCGGTTGGCAAAAGAACTCACAGCGTTGCGCAAGAGCGGTACGCTCTCATATCTGCGTCCCGACGGTAAAACGCAGGTGACGGTGGAATACGACGGCAACAAACCGATTCGTGTGGATACCGTTGTGGTGTCCACCCAACACGATCCTGAGGTTACGCTGGATAGCATTCGTGCCGATATTACGGACAAGCTGATCAAAGCGGTGGTGCCGGCAGAACTGATGGATGAGAATACCAAGATTTTTGTGAATCCCACCGGCCGGTTTGTGGTGGGCGGTCCGCAGGGCGACAGCGGTCTTACCGGTCGTAAGATCATCGTGGATACCTACGGTGGCTATGCATGCCACGGTGGCGGTGCCTTCTCCGGCAAGGATCCCACGAAAGTGGACCGTTCCGCGTCGTACATGGCGCGCTATGCGGCGAAAAATGTGGTTGCTGCGGGCTTGGCAACGCAGTGCGAGGTGCAGCTCGCATATGCTATCGGTGTGGCAAACCCGGTATCGGTGCGGGTGGACACACGCGGTACCGGTACGGTGGCGGACGAGCTGCTTGCCGCAGCGGTGAGACGCGTGTTTGATTTCCGTCCTGCAGCCATCATTGATACGCTCGAACTGCGCCGACCGATCTATCGAAATCTCGCGGCATATGGCCATATCGGACGTGAAGATCTGAACGTTGCTTGGGAACGCACTGACCGCGTCGAGGCGCTCAAAGCGGCTGTACAAGCGTAACTTCAATAAAAAATATTGACATTATCCGCGGATAATGGGATAATAGAGGTTGTATGAGAGTCATTACCGGAACAGCGCGGGGTTGTCGGCTGGAAACGCTCGAGGGGTTGGACACGCGTCCAACGGTTGAGCGCGTGAAAGAAGGGCTATTCTCCGCCATCTGTTTTGAAATTGAAGGGCGGCGCGTGCTGGATCTGTTTGCCGGTTCGGGGCAAATGGGCATTGAAGCACTCAGCCGTGGTGCCAAATCGTGTGTGTTTGTGGATCGCAGCCGCCAGGCGGTGGAGGTCATCCGCCGCAACTTGCGGGCAACCAAGCTGGAAGCGGGTGCCGAAGTGGTATGCCGCGATTCGTCAGAGTATCTGGCACACGCGGCAGGACTGTTTGATTTGGTGTTTTTGGATCCACCGTATGCGGCAGAACTGCTCGTACCGTGTCTAAAACAACTTTCGGGCAAGGTGGCGGAAGGCGGCACGGTGGTGTGCGAAAGTGATCGCGAAACCGCGCTTCCCGAAACCGTCGGGACATTTTCGCTGTATCGTTCCTACCGATACGGGCGGGTTGTCGTTCGACTGTACCGCGAAAAAGAATAGAGGTCGTATATGAAACTGGCAATTTGTCCTGGTAGTTTTGATCCGGTGACCTGCGGTCATCTGAACATCATTGCCCGCGCGGCGGCGATGTTTGACAAAGTGATCGTCGTTGTCATGATCAACAACAATAAGCATCCGTTATTCACGCAGGACGAGCGCGTGGAATTGTTGCGCCGTGCCACGGCAGAACTGCCAAACGTGGAAGTGGATGCCTATAGCGGAATGCTTGCGGAATATGCCCGTGAAAAACAGGCAAATGTGATCGTCAAGGGCTTGCGCGCCATGTCGGACTTCGAATACGAATTCCAGATGGCGCTCACCAACCGCAAACTCAACCCCTCGGTGGAAACGGTTTTCTTGACGACGAATGCCGAGTATATGTATCTGTCGTCCAGTTTGGTCAAGCAGGTGGCGGCACTCGGTGGCGATATTCGTGAATTTGTGCCAGCGTGCATTGTTAACGATATCTTAGAAAAATACGGAAGGAACGAAGAAACATGACTATCGAAAATTTACTGGATCAGATCGATGAAATGATCGACAAAGCCTGGGGGTTACCGTTGTCCGGCGGCAAATGCCTGGTTGAGGCGGACAAACTGCGCGACATTATTGATGATATTCGCGGCAATATGCCCAGCGAGATTCGTCAGGCAAAATCCATCGTGTCGGATCGTGTAGACATCATCGAGACCGCCAAAAAGGAAGCCGAGGACATCGTCCGTACTGCTGAAGAGCGCGCACGCGCCATGGTGATGCAGGAAGAGGTTGTTAAGCAAGCGGCGCAGAAGGCCAACGAAATTGCCACGCAGACGCAGCTCAAATGCCGTGAGATGCGCAAAGGTGCGCAGGATTTCGTGGACGATCTGCTCAAGCGCACGGAAGAAGATCTTGCCAAGCATGCTTCCGAGGTGCATCAAATGCGCCAGATGTTGCGCAAACCCGCCCCTCGCGAGGAGTAAAATCAAACGTAAAAAGGACCGATGTACGACGTGCATCGGTCCTTTTTGTGAAAAAACTAACAAATTCTGGGACAAGCCCCTTGCGTTTCATGCGAAATCGGGGTATAATACAAGATGCATTAAAATCCGAAAGGAGTACCAATATGAACTATTCCCATGAAGTTGAACAAATGTGTATAGTGAAGAAGGGCCCGCACCATGGCCCGGCTCCCATTCCCGAAGAGGG
>JAZRQG010000078.1:0-1693 GCA_045649625.1 Acutalibacteraceae bacterium | reverse complement strand
AAACCACCGGTTGAGCGTGTTCAACTACTGCGCGATTGACGGTGGCAGCCATGTGTGTTATTTTAATGATGAAAGGCGGTGAATGATATGACGATGCATTATAAGTACGAGGGAGACAATTATCATTCACGGCTGACTGTTTGATTGCATACGGCAGGATATAGCGTGAGGGTAATGAGTCTTCGTTGGGAAGACTCATTTTTTGTTTGATAGGAAAGAAGGATGGTTTATGAGTTTTATTAAAACACCGATCAAGGGTATGTGTGATAGGCTTCCTGCAGAGATGCGATTGAGGGAAAGTGTATTGCAACAAATTAAAGCCAGTTATGCTAGATATGGTTTTATGTTGATTGAAACGCCGGCGATGGAGCATATAGGAAATTTGTGTTCCAACCAAGGTGGAGATAACGAAAAATTGATTTTCAAGGTTTTGAAACGTGGCAGAACCTTGTCGAAAGTGATAGATGAAGCAGAGTTTAGTGCTCTTGCTGATTCTGGCTTGCGATACGATTTAACCGTGCCTTTGGCACGCTATTATGCCAACAACAGCGAAAAATTACCTGCTCCGTTTAAAAGCTTACAGATTGGCAATGTGTGGAGAGCGGACAATCCGCAAAAAGGAAGATTCCGTCAGTTTACGCAGTGCGATATCGACGTGCTGGGAGACGATAGCAACCTTGCTGAGATAGAGTTGATTGCAGCCACTTCCAATATGTTGCTGAAGATATTTGAGAATACTAACGTTTCAGGATTAACGGTACATATTAACGACCGCAGGATTTTGCGTGCTGTGTGTTTGCAGGCGGGATTTGCGGAAGAAGATATTGCTTCCGTACTGGTTTCGCTGGATAAATTAGACAAAATAGGGATTGAAGGTGTTCGTGAAGAGCTGGTCGCACACGGGCATGCAAAGAAATTGGTCGGTCGATATCTTCAAGTTTATACAGGCGAAAGCGGTTTGAATTGCAGTAGATTTTGTCAGTCTATTTCGGAGGAGTGGTTAGCCGAGGGTGTCGTCAAGAACATTGAAGAAATCATCGCATGTGTTAATGCGATGTTAGAGAAGAAGATAAATATCGTGTTCGATCCGACGCTAGTGCGCGGAATGGGATACTATACAGGTGCTATCTTCGAGGTTACATTGGACGGATATTCTTTCTCCATAGCTGGCGGTGGCCGCTACGATGAAATGATAGGAAAGTTTAGCGGCGTTAACGTATGTGCTTGTGGATTTTCCATCGGGTTTGAACGCATTATCACTATCTTAGAGGATATGCAAAACGACTCGGCAAAAATGAATGGTAACAATCTAGCAATCTTGGTTCACAAGGGTGTTTCTGCGACTGAAAAAGTAGCATTATTTTCTTGGGCGAAACAACTAAGAGGACAAGGCAAAATCGTTTCTGTGTATCCGATGAAGAAAAACTTAAGTGCACAAATAAAAAGATTGGAAGAAGAAGGGTTTACTGAGTTTCAGAAGGTTTACAGCAATCCGTAAATGAAATGTGTAAACGCTATTGCCTGTTCTGTTATAGAGGAGGATACATTTAAAATGGCAAGGAAAGAAAAGAAAAAGAAGGAGAAAGACATCAGCACCAAACGGGTGGCATCCAACACCCTGTTTGCGCTGAATATCGTGTGGGAGTCTGCCCCCCTCTACGTGATTATGTACTTTTTCTCCACAGTCTGGTCA
>JAZRQG010000077.1:0-14531 GCA_045649625.1 Acutalibacteraceae bacterium | reverse complement strand
TCATCGGCGCCCTGAACTGGGGAAGCATCGGTTTGTTCCAATTTGATATCGTCGCATGGATCTTCGGCGGTCAGGACGGCCCTATCAGCCGTGTAATTTACACACTGGTCGGTTTGGCAGGGTTGTGGTGCATTTCGTTGTTTTTCCGTAAGCGTGAACATCTTCTTGATAAAGAGGATGCCTAAAAAATCAGGACCGCCGCAAAACGGCGGTCCTGATTTTTTGTTCATTATACCAGCGCTTGGGTATCGCGTGCAATTACCAGTTCCTCGTTCGTGGGGATAACAAACGCACGAACAGCGGAGTCCGGTGTTGTGATTTCGACTTCCTCGCCGTGTGCCAAATTGGCTTTTGCATCCAGTTTCACACCCAAATAGGCGAGTTTTTCCAATAGTTCAGCGCGCAGGGCATCTTGATTTTCACCGATACCGGCAGTAAAGACAATGGCGTCCAGACCGCCGAGCGCAGCTACATAGCCACCGATGTATTTGAGGATCTGGTAACTACGCATATCCCATGCTAACTGTGCGCGTCGATTACCTTGTTCCATAGCGGCAGCAATATCACGGTCATCACTGGAAACACCGGAAATACCGAGCATGCCGGATTTTTTGTTCATCACATCATCCATCTGTGCGGGTGTCAGGCCCTCTTTTTCCATAAGGAACGTAACGGCAGACGGATCAACCATACCACTGCGGGTACCCATCAGGAAACCGTCCAAGGGGGTAAGACCCATCGTGGTATCAATCACCTTACCATCCTTGATCGCGGCTAGCGAGGAGCCATTCCCTAAATGGCAGGTAATGATGCGTGTGCCTTTGCCGTCGGGTTTACCGAGCAGTTCACAGCAACGGGCGGAAACAAAACGGTGTGAAGTGCCGTGGAATCCGTAACGGCGAATACCGTATTTTTCATAGTATTCATACGGAAGGCCCCACAAGTATGCCACTTCTGGCATGGTTTGATGGAATGCCGTATCAAAAACCGCCACCTGCGGAATATCTTTTCCGAAAGCTGCCGCTGCCGCCTCCATACCTTTCACACCGGGCGGATTGTGAAGCGGTGCAAGAGACGCATAATCATGAATGGTTTTGATAACATCTTCCGTAATGCGAACGGAACGGTCATATTTTGACCCACCCATAACGGCACGGTGACCGATAGCTGTTACATCCGACAACTTGTCGATAACCTTTCCTTCACCGGTGGTTAACGCTTCTTTCACTTGTTCAAACGCGGCGGTATGATCTGCCATGGCAACGTCCTTTTGAAAGACCTTGCCGTTCGCTTTATGTGTAAAACGGCCGTCAATACCAATGCGTTCACACAAACCCTTAGCCAGCGTCTGTTCACCGTTCATGTCAATCAACTGATATTTCAGTGAAGAACTTCCGGCGTTGATAACCAAAATTTTCATACAATCCAACTCCCTATCTGTATATTGATTTTCTTTAGAAAATACGATATACTTAATCATAGTACGAAATGGATTTTTTTTCAACCGATTTTTGCAATTTCTTTGCAGCGGAGGTGTAATTTATGCGGGTTGCCGGTATCGTAGCTGAATACAATCCCTTTCACAACGGTCATGCGATCCACATCGAAAAAACGCGCGAGCCGAACGGTGGATGTGAAGCCACACATATCGTTGCGGTAATGAGCGGTAGTTTTGTGCAACGCGGTGAGCCGGCGATCATGACAAAATTTGATCGCGCTAAGTCGGCACTCGTCGGCGGTGTTGATCTCGTCATTGAATTGCCGGTGCCTTGGTGTCTTTCTTCAGCGGAAGGGTTTGCATCCGGTGCCGTATCGTTGCTTAACTCACTCGGTTGCGTTGATGTCCTCAGTTTCGGATCGGAAATCGGTAAGCTCCAACCACTTCAAAAAGTTGTTACGGTGATGCAAACGCCACGGTTTGCTTCGTTACTTAAATATCACCTTGGTCTTGGTATTTCTTTTGCACAAGCGCAGCAGAAAGCCTTAGAGGAGATTGCCGGTGCCGCACCAGCCTCTGTTTTAAATACACCGAACAATACCCTCGGTATTGAATATATCAAAGCACTGCAGGCATACAATTCCACTATGGATCTGTTTACTGTTGCACGGCAAGGCTCTGCACACGACAGTATGGCTCCCATCGGTGACACCGCATCCGCATCGTATCTGCGCACGCTGTTATTCTCCAATCGTTTGCTCAACACCTTGCCATATATGCCGGCGGGATGTGCCGCTGTGGTCTCAGATGCCGCCGACAAAGGACTTCTTCCTGCAAGTGTCCATATGTTGGATCGTACTGTGCTTTCCCATCTACGGCGCTTGTCCTTGAACGATTTGAAAGCACTCCCCACCATGTCTGAAGGATTGGAAAACCGTGTATATACGGCGATCCGCAAGGCGTCATCGTTGATCGAGTTGGAAGAAAGCATTAAGACAAAGCGGTATCCGCTGACACGTATCCGACGCCTGATCTGGTCGGCATTTTTAGACATCACCAACGAATACACCGCTGCGCCACCGCCGTATATTCGCGTATTAGCAGCAAACGAGCGTGGAAAAGAGATTTTATCCGCCGCTAAGCCGACCATCCCCCTTTTATACCGTGCTTCACAAGTGGAAAAATTGAATATTACTTGTCAACGGTTATGGGAGTTGGAAACCAAAGCAACCGACCTTCATGCACTTTCTTTGCCGCAGCCTCCACCCTGCGGTACCGATCACACCACCGGCTTAATACGATAAAAAAACGCCCTGTGGAGGGCGTTTTTTTACTCTTCGTGGGTAGCTTCTGCTTGTGATACAAACAGATTCATATTGGAATATGCAGGAATCTCGCGTCCCTCCATAGCGGCACGGAACTGTGTGCCGTCCATCTTCTCATTATCAATGAGATATTGAGAAATTAAATGCAGTTTATCCTCGTTCTTCGACAAACAATCGGTGGTCTTCTTATACGCGTCAGTAACGATACGATTGATCTCTGTATCAATCTGAGCGGCGATCTGCTCGGAGTAGTTGCGTGTATGCCCGAAATCACGGCCCAAAAATACCTCGTTGGATTCGGACGCACCGAACACAACCGGTCCTAAGCTATCACTCATACCATATTTGGTGACCATCTTGCGCGCGGTTTCGGTAGAGCGTTCCAGGTCGTTGGAGGCACCGGTGGAAATATCTTTGATGATCAATTCCTCCGCAACACGTCCGCCGAGTAGCACTTGAATATCCTCCAGCATACGGTTTTTGGTAAGGTGCTTGTGATCGTTTTCCGGCAAATTCATTGTAAAGCCGGCAGCCATACCGCGGGGAATAATGGATATTTGATGCACCGGATCCTGCGTTGGGCAGAAATACGATACGATGGCGTGCCCCGCCTCGTGATACGCGGTGATGCGCTTATCCTTTTCAGTGATGACGTGGCTGCGTTTCTCGGTACCCATAATCACCTTGAGAGTGGCCTCCTCGATCTCCTCCATCGTCAAGGAATGACGACCACGGCGAGCGGCAAGCAAAGCGGATTCATTGAGGAGGTTTTCCAGATCGGCGCCAGTGAAGCCGACAGTGGCCTTAGCAATCACTGCAAGGTCCACGTCGGGACCCAGCGGTTTACCTTTCGCATGAACGTGCAAGATTGCTTCACGCCCCTTGATGTCGGGATAGTTGACAACGATCTGACGATCAAAACGACCGGGACGCATCAATGCGGGATCCAAAATGTCAGGGCGGTTGGTCGCCGCCATCATGATAACACCTTCATTGACTCCGAAACCATCCATTTCAACGAGCAACTGGTTAAGCGTCTGTTCACGCTCATCGTGACCGCCGCCAAGACCCGCACCGCGCTGACGACCAACAGCATCGATTTCATCAATAAAGATGATGCAAGGTGAATTTTTCTTTGCTTGTTCAAACAGATCGCGGACACGAGAAGCACCGACGCCGACATACATCTCCACGAAATCCGAACCGGAAATCGAGAAGAACTGCACACCCGCTTCCCCTGCTACTGCACGGGCAAGCAAAGTCTTACCGGTACCGGGAGGGCCGACCAGTAATACGCCTTTCGGGACGCGAGCACCGAGTTCTTTAAACTTTTTGGGAGAGCGAAGGAAATCCACGATCTCGCGCAGTTCTTCCTTTTCCTCATCGGCACCGGCCACATCATCAAAAGTGGTTTTACGCTTTTCGTCCACCGGTTGTTTGACACGCGCTTTGCCGAAGCCCATCATTTTTCCGCCGCCGTCAAAGTTGTTGAGTGAGCGGCGCATGGAGATCCACATAGCGACAAACAGACCGGCAATCAACAAGGAAGGCAGGAAACTCGCCCACGGAATTGATTGAGGGTTAACCAAATTGTAATCGTCAACCGTCTTATCCGATCCAATACGGTACGGTTCAATATCATTCCAAAATACAGCGGCATTCGGAACCGCATAGACGATAACATCCTTTTCGTCAATGGCACCGTTTTTGTCAACATCTGTGCGGAATTCTTGCCGAAGCAGAATTTTCACCACGCCGTTACTCATGTTGAAATCAAAATACTCAACCTCGCCATTGGCGAACATGTCGATATATTCGGAATAAGGGCGTTCTTCTTGGGCCTTGGAACCGGATAAAAACATCCAAGCAATGACCAAAATCAGGATCGGAATGCCGAGAAACAACCCTAAGTTGCGCAGCAGCTTTCCGTAATTATTATTGTTAGACTCCAAAGGATGTTCACTCCTCTTTTTGAGAATATACGCAAGGTTTTAACACACCGACATACGGCAGGTTACGATAAAATTCGGCATAATCAAGGCCGTAGCCGACAATAAACTGATCCGGAACCGATGCGCCGATATAATCTGCTGTGATATTGACGCGGCGGCGTTCGGGTTTATCCAAAAATGTGCAAAGGCGAATGCTGGCAGGGTTGCGCGCGGAGAGATTTTTGAGGAGGTATGACAACGTCACACCGGAATCCAAAATATCCTCTACAACCAACACGTCCTTGCCGTCCAAAGAGGCATCCAAGTCTTTGAGAATACGTACTTCGCCCGAGGTTGTTGTGCCGGAACCGTAACTGGAAACCGACAAGAAATCAATCGCACATGGAACGGTGATCTTTCTCATCAGATCCGCCATAAAAATCAACGAGCCTTTCAGAACACTGACCAGGAGCAGATTTTTACCTTTATAATCTTTACTGATCTGCCGTCCCATATTCCGAACGATCTCGGCAATTTTTTCTTCATCAAGCAAAATTTCTTCCACATCCGGGTGCATAGCCCTCATAAAACATCCTCCTCTTTTTCAAGTAATAAAACTGTTTTGGTATCCGCGGTGATACAGACACGCTCATCGCAACCGAAACCGCACACAAGGACAATACCTTGCGAATCGCATACGATGGGAACCTTATCGCGTAACACGGTTTTTTTCTCATTAAATAACTTTTTTAGCGATTTGCCGCAATTCCTGCCTGACGGACGGAAACGATCGCCATCCTTACGCTGACGCAGGAACAAATCGCCACTTATTCTATCATAGTCAAACGCATTTTGGAACAGTTGTCGGCAAATATTTAGTTTTTGTTCATATTCTGCTCGGGAAAGCAACGAAAAACGGTAGGCTCTATCTCCTACCGTATACCACTCGCCAATGGTTACAGGAAACAAAAAGAAGGGATAGTCATTGTCTGTCGACGGTTGTTCAAAGAAGAGTGTGTCCGTGACACACCAGCGCACACCGTTTGGCAAGACCACCGCGCCGCTACCCGCCTCCAATGCCGAAAGCAGTAAAGCAATATGGCGCTCTTCCGCCATTTTAACAATACGACATAAAGCAGAGGAACGGATAGGCTCTTCTAAGGAGCATAAAACCTCACGGGAATATACACCGTCCCTGTCGGTGCGTGCGTCGGCAATAGCTCTCGCTGTGAGTTTGTCAATAAACCGATCGGTTTGCCTCGCTTGTTCAATGAAGCGCGTTAAGGCCTCCGTTGCTTGTGAATTCACCATCCTTAGCTGTGGCATCACCGTGTGGCGGATGCGGTTGCGTGCATATGTGATATTCACATTGGTGCTGTCCGTAACATACGATAAACAGTGTTCCAAACAGTACGTTTCAATGTCTTTGCGAGTACAGGCAATCAGCGGACGGATAATATCTCCTCGTACCGGGGGAATACCGGTTGCCCCATGTAGTCCGCTTCCGCGGCACAAATGCATTAACAGTGTTTCGGCATTGTCGTCCGCTGTATGTGCGGTCGCAATTCGAGAAGAGGGGTAGGCTTGCGCTGCTTTTTGAAAGGCCGCATAACGTAGCTCTCTGCCTACTTCCTCAATACCCTTCCCCTGTTCAGCTGCCAACATCGCCACATCATACTGTTCCACGTAAAGCGGGACGTCCCACTCACGGCACAGTTTTTCAACAAAACATTGATCCCGTAAGGACTCTTCACCGCGCAACGAATGGTTAACGTGTACCGCCGTTAGAGCAGCAATACGGCTTTCCGAACGTAAGGACACTAAAAGATGCAATAGTGCGACGGAATCCGCCCCACCGGATACGCCTGCCACGACAGCACAATCCGGCGACAGCATTTGCTCCCGCCGAATCGTTTGTAAGGCTTTTTCCTTTACACCCATAACGGATCATCCTTCGTTTTGATGCAACTCCAAAGAAGTAAACTGTGTAAACTCGCCTTGGAACGCGAGCGGCACGGTGCCCAATTCACCGTGACGGTTTTTGGAAACGATAACCTCCGCTGTTCCCGTCTCAACGGATGCAGGGTCGCTTTTTTCATTGCGATAGTATTCGTCGCGGTACAAGAAGAGCACCTGGTCGGCATCCTGCTCGATTGAACCGGATCCACGCAAATCAGAAAGCCCCGGACGGTGGTTCGCTTGTTTTTCCGTTGCACGGGCAAGCTGGGCGCAGACCATAATCGGTACATTAAGTTCCTTTGCCATGATCTTGAGGCTTCGCGTGATCTCGGAAACCTCTGTTACGCGATTTTCGGTGCGTTTGCCGGAATGCATCAACTGTAAATAGTCAATTACCACAAAACCAAGATCTTTGAGCCTGAGAAGCCGCGCCTTCATGGTTGCCACCGTAATACTGGCAGTATCATCCAAATAAATCGGAGCTTGACCGAGCTGACCGGCGGCGGATGCCAGACGCGTCCACTCGTCCGGAGTCAGGTTACCCGTGCGTAGTTTTTTGGAGGAGACTCTGGCTTCCGAGGAAAGCAGACGGTTTACCATCTGTTCGCGTGACATTTCCAGGTTAAACACCGCCACTGTACGTTTTTGTTGCATCGCGACATTTCGTGCAATATTCAACGCAAAGCTGGTTTTACCCATACCGGGACGCGCACCGACAATAATCAAATCGGAACGATTAAGACCGGTTGTGATCTCGTCCAACGCGCTGATACCGGTAGGAATACCGACATATAAGTCCCGCTCATCCGAAGTTAGTTTATTGTACATTTCATAGTTAGAAGCGATAACCTCGCGGATCGGAACAAGACCGTTTTGATGCTTATCTTGCCGAATATCGTATATTTTCTGCTCCGCCTGTTCAATCAAAGCCGTCGTGTCCACGCCGGGTTGCATCGCATCACCGGTGATCTCCCGTGATACACTGATCAAACGGCGAACATCGTATTTGTCCCGCACCATGTGAGCATAATTACTCACATTGGATATGGAAGGCACGATCTGCGCAAGTTTCAGCAAATAGTTTTTTCCCTCTTCCTCAGAGAAAAAGGATTCCGCTTTGAGGGCCTCCAGAACAGTGACAAAATCAATGGTTTTCGATTGCAAAAGCTTTTCGAGCATAATCGTATAGATTGCTTGATGTTCAGCCAAATAGAAATGCTCGGGCTTTAAAATATCAGCCACCTGCATAATGCAAGATGACTCCATTAAAATCGCACCAAGAACCGCTTGCTCAGCTTCTAAGCTGTGGGGCAAATTCAATTCATCGTAGGTCATTTCAGGCATACGCCCACTTCCCTTCGGTTTCTTAGGGTTCGTTATTCCGCCACCATAACGGTGATTTTCGCAGTAACACCTTGGTTGAACTTAAGTTCAGCCTCGTACGCTCCGAAAGCCTTTGCGTCCGCCATCGCGATTTTTCGTTTGTCTAATTCTACACCATATTGTTCTTTAAGCGCTTGAGCTACTTCCTTGGTGGTGACAGAGCCAAATAATTTGCCGTTCTGACCGGCACGGGCAGTGATTTTAACGGTCTTACCGGACAAGGTTTTCGCAGCCGCCTCTGCCTCTTGCTTTTCCACCGCCTTGTGATGCTGCTGGGCGGATTCCTTGTTGCGCAGATCGTTCAGCGCCTGTGAATCCGCCTCGATCGCCAAGCCGCGCGGCAATAAAAAGTTACGGGCATACCCGTCGGAAACCTGCACAAGTTGCCCTGCTTTCCCCTGTCCTTTTACGTCCTGCTTGAGAATAACTTTCATGATGTATGTACCTCCTATTTTTGCGCAGCACGTGCGCGCTCTCTTTCCAATAAATAGGCATCAATTGCCTTGTGAAGCAGTGCGGTTGCCGCATCAAGATCCGTTTCTTTTAAATAAGCACCCGCCATCGTTTGATGACCGCCACCGCCAACAGCCTCCATAATCAACTGGACATTGATTTCGCCGTATGAGCGGGCGGAAATATTCACACCGCCTTTTTCAAAAAACAAAACGAACGATGCTTCTACCTCTTTAACGCAGAGCAATTCATCCGCTGCCTGCGATGCCGCAATACGCATTCCGGTTCCACCGGAAGCAGCACATGCAATTGCCATTCCTCGATACGAGTTTGCTGCTGAAACGATTTCAGCCTTGCGCTGATATACTGTCATATCCTCCGCAAACATCCGCCTAACCTCTATCGTATCCGCACCGAGCTTGCGTAAATATGCCGCCGCTTCAAAGGTGCGAACACCCGCCTTCATCACAAAATACCGTGTATCCAACATAATACCGGCTAGCAGCGCCTCTGCTTCCAGGCGGGATATCGTAACGCCATTCATGTATTGCAGTACCTCTGCCACCATTTCCGAAGCGGAACTGGAATATGGCTCATGATAAAAGAGTACGGCATCGTCAATATGATCTACCATTTTTCTATGGTGATCAATCACCGCCACTGTTTCCACTCGCTGATACAGTTCAGGCAAATCCAACCGTTCGGATTGATGAATGTCCGTAATAATCAACAGCGTATTCGGTGTAACCAGTGAAAGCGCATCTTTTGTTTCAAGAAACAACTCGCCTTTCCCCTGGGTGCGGTAATGTTCCACCAATGCAGTTGCCAAGGTCGTTTGAGGATCGTACACGGTGTATGATGTTTTCCCCATTTTGCGACACACCGCTGTCAGTGCAACAGCAGAGCCCAAACAATCGAGATCGGAATACCGATGTCCCATTGTTAACACAACATCGCTGTCTGCGATCATTTGCTGCAGTGCAGATGCAATCACGCGAGAACGCACCTTGGTGCGTTTTTCCACGCTTTTGGACAAGCCACCGTAAAAATCAAACCCATTTTTGGTTTTCACAACCGCCTGATCACCGCCGCGACCGAGTGCCATATCCAAGGTTTGACGCGCTTGCAAGTCAGCATCGCACAATGTTTTTCCCCGACCGACACCGATGGATAATGTAAGACTCATGTTATCTGCCGTGGGAATGGCGCGTACTTTGTCGAGAATATCGAAGCGATCGTTTTGGATGATATCCAAATACCGTTGTTCGATAAGGATCATAAAGCGATCAGAGCCGTTTTTGCGAAACAAACCGTTATGTGCATTGGCCCAGTTTTCTATGAGAAGATCCACCTGTGAGAACAGCTGCGCGCGCTCACTGTCGCGGAGATTTTTCATCACCTCGTCGCTGTTGTCCAAATACAAGGACAAGACGACCGGACGGCTAAGCTCGTATTCTGAGGCAATACAGGTAAGCTCGGTATGATCAAAGCAATACAGCACATAGGCAACCTCATCGTGCACACGAAGCTTACTGATATATACCGAATACGTGCTGTTGCCGCACGACACCTGCGGCAACACTCGACCGGCTAACTGACCGGCAGAAAGATTGGTAAACACCTCGTTTAAAGGCTGACCGAGAGAATCGTTACTACGAAGCACTTCGCGACGGAAGAGGTCATTATACCATACGATTTCGCTGCTATCGGATACCACGACAATCGGCACCGGTGTGTTTTCCAATGCTGCACGGTCCTGCTGACTAAGGTGATCGGTGATATCCGATAAATAACGGCGAATATCCTTCTTGAGGTACGCTAAACGCCAGATGCCGTAACCCCATACCACTATCGACACCGCCGAGGCGACGAAAAATACCGTGCGGTTAAGGAAAAGCAACAATACGAGCAGGAGAAGTGACAAAGCAGCGAACAGGATCACAATCGGTGATACCGACCAAATCGTTCTTCGTTTCATATCTCCCACTCCTTTTGGATTTTCTAAATTAATTTTCCATAATAATAGGCAAGATCATCGGACTACGCTTTGTTTTTTGGAAGAGCATGCGGGACAGTTCATCCCGAACACGGGATTTCATGGTAGCCCAATCGTGTGTATGACGCTGACAGCATTCTTCCAACACGCGGCGCGCGATTGCCCGCGCCTGATCCATCAGCTCTTCTGCTTCCCGCACATAGACAAAACCGCGAGATACGAGATCCGGACCGGATACGATCTGACCGTTTATCGGGTCTATCGTTGCAACCACAACAATCAGGCCGTCTTGTGCCAAGTGTTTGCGGTCACGCAATACGATACTGCCGACATCGCCGATGCCCAAACCGTCCACCAGCGTGCGACCGGCAGGCACAGAACCAACTACCGACATTTTTTCGGGTGTGAGCTCAATCACTTTTCCAAGATCGGTCACCAGCACATTTTTCGCTGCCATTCCCATGCTCTTTGCAAGCTGTGCATGTTTTTGCAGATGCTTGTGTTCACCGTGAACCGGAATGAAGAACTTCGGTTTGGTGATACCTTGGATAATTTTAAGTTCTTCTTGGCAGGCGTGGCCGGAAACGTGAACGTCATACATTTTTTCATACACGACATCACAGCCGCGTTTCATCAGCTCATTAACAACCTTACTGACGGTTTTCTCGTTGCCCGGGATCGGTGTGGCAGAAATGATGATACAATCATCCGGACCGACCTCCACCTGACGATGATCAGAAAATGCCATACGTGCAAGTGCCGACATCGGCTCGCCTTGGCTACCGGTGGTAATGATTGTCATTTTCTCCTTAGGATAACGATTGATCATATCGATATCCACAAGAATTCCTTCCGGCATTGTAAGATACTTAAGTTCGTGCGCAATCGTAACATTATTGATCATGCTGCGGCCGGAAATGGCAACCTTACGGTCATCTTTGGCAGCCGCATCAATAATTTGTTGTATACGCGGTAAGTTGGACGAAAACGTAGCAATAATAATACGCTTGTTTTCCGCTTTTTTGAAAAGACTACTGAAGCTTTCCCCCACCACGCGCTCACTGGCGGTATAGCCGGGGCGTTCCGCGTTGGTGGAATCCGCCATCAATGCCAAAACGCCTTCTTTTCCAAACTCACCGAGACGAGGTAAGTCAATCATTTTCCCCATAATGGGAGTACAATCAATCTTGAAGTCACCGGTATGCACCACATAGCCGATCGGTGTCTTGATACCAAGGCCCACCGCATCCGGAATGGAGTGGTTAACGTTGATAAACTCCACCGAAACTTCACCAAAATGTACGATGTCACCGGGTTTGACCACATGCAGCGGAACCTTTCCTGACAAACCGTGTTCTTTTAATTTAGAATCAATGAGTGCAATCGTCAGTTTTGTCGCATAGATCGGGAAGATCATCTGTTTGAGCAGATACGGCAAGGCACCGATATGATCTTCGTGTCCGTGGGTAATCACGATACCTCGAATTTTATCGCGACACTTTTCCACATGGGTAAAATCCGGCAGGACGATATCCACGCCAAGCAGATCTTCATCCGGAAACGCCATACCGCAATCGATCAAAAAGGAATCGTTGCCGTATTCAAAGAGCGTCATGTTCTTACCGATCTCATTTAACCCCCCAAGCATGGTGATGTGTACGGGATGCATGGGTTTAGGAGGCTGTTTCTTCGATTGTGTGCGATTGGTATTATAGCGACGCGTCTGTTGACGGGTCGGTTTCTTTTCCTCGTTATTGATAGGCGCCTTTGCGCTGCGGGGTTTGCGCACACCATTTTTCGGTGCGGTGGGAGTTTGTCGCCTTGTTTGTTCTGTTGCCATAAAATCCTCCATTTCTTAAAATCAGGTAAAATCGAAATTAAGCCCCACTGCATGTGTGAGGCCGTGATAAATAATATAGTCCGAACACATATAAAAAAGAAATTGCGCTAACCGATCACATTGTTAGATTTATTTTACCTTATCTAAGCACGCTTTGTCAAGTAAAGTATGGGGTCATCTTCTACAATTAGACTTGCGGTTAAGATTTTTTTTTGATACAATACAAGCATAACCTTCTAAAAGCGAGGAGTAATCATGAAAAAAGTCGAATTATTTACCGACGGTGCCTGCTCGGGGAATCCCGGTGCTGGGGGTTGGGCGGCTATCCTGCGGTACGGCACGCACGAAAAAGAACTGTGCGGCGGCGAAGAACGTACCACCAACAACCGCATGGAACTCACGGCGGTGATTGAGGGACTTAAAGCGCTTAACGAACGCTGCGAAGTCCATATCACCACCGATTCGCAATACGTTGTCAACGGCATTGAGAAAGGCTGGGCAGCAAACTGGAAGAAAAACGGATGGCGCAAAGCGGACAAGAAGCCCGCTCTCAACGCCGATCTGTGGGATACACTGTTAAGCCTTATAGCTTTACACGAGGTTTCTTTTCACTGGGTACACGGACATCAAGGACATCCGGAAAACGAGCGTTGCGATTCGCTCGCTGTTGCACAATATCAGATGTTAACATAAAAAGCCGGTCATAAGAGTCGTACTCTAAAGGACAGAAAAAGGATGTGTAGAATTTTCTACACATCCTTTAAATTTTTGTCTCATACCTTGACAAGTAGGGAAAATGTATGCCATTTTACTCTTGTTAAGGCACCTACCAACTAAAATATGTATCCTTCAGCCAAGTCGGAGGTGAACATAGGTACAAATTTTTTCTCAGATTTATTGTCCCCTCTCAAATGCTGACGACAAAAGGGGATGACTCTCGTGTGTTGCAGTAAGGAAAGATCGTGAATCTCAACGATGATATAAATCACTTTTTTGTAGGTTATGGGGATTCTTTTGTTTTTTCCATAGCGTGTGGGCTTCAATATCTCTGTGGAAAAATATAGATCGTACACACTATTGTAATGTGTCCTTTGATGGGCGATACCCCAATCCCGCACATCCTCCCAAGCAATGAATTTGGTTCTTGCTAGCGGTCTATGAAAATAAACACCCTTTTCAGCCACAATCATATGACCACATTCGGTGCGAAGAACGGCTATAGCTACGGAAACACAGACAAGAAAGAGTCCCGCCTCTACCCCAATATTTAGGGCTTGCGGTTCATCTGCGACCCATTTGGACAGTGCTTTAAAGAGTAAAATCAACCCAAAGCATATAATACAAACAACGACAATAATCGCAGAGGAAGTGCGCTGGCGTAGGATATAGCCTTTTTCGGTTTTTTCGTAAATGGTGTTTTCCATAGCCATCCTTTCAACAATTACTGCGAAGCAGTATAACTCGTCATAAGCGAATAGTTAGAGTATGACTCATATGACCGGCTTTTTTATTCAATAATGGCTTTGTGAAAAACCTTTTTGCCTTTGCGGATCTTGAGTCCGGCTTTGAGATCGTCTTCGGTATAAAAGACGTTAAGATTGTCCACCTTGACATCGTTCACCGTCACGCCGCCCTGCAACACCAAACGGCGCGCCTCGCTCTTGGACGGCAGCAGTTCACAACGCAGCAGCAGATCCAAAATGCCGATGGAACCGTCGCTCAAGTCATTGGCCGTCAGCACGGTAGTCGGCATATTGGAATCGTCTGCACCACCCGCAAACAATGCTTGTGAAGCCGTGCGCGCTTTATCCGCTTCCTCTTTACCATGAACAAGTGTGGTGAGCTCGTAAGCCAAAATGTCTTTTGCTTTATTGAGTTCGGCACCCTCCCATTTATCCATGGCATCAATCTGTTCGAGCGGGATAAAGGTCAACATACGAATGCATTTCAGCACGTCCTGATCGCCCACGTTGCGCCAATATTGGTAAAATTCAAACGGAGAGGTCTTGTTCGGATCCAGCCACACCGCACCGTTAGCGGTCTTGCCCATTTTTTTGCCTTCGGAGTTCATGAGCAGAGTGATGGTCATGGCATACGCATCTTTACCGAGTTTACGGCGGATGAGTTCCGTACCACCCAGCATATTGGACCACTGATCGTCGCCACCGAACTGCATATTACAGCCGTATTCTTTGAAGAGATGGTA
>JAZRQG010000076.1:0-2295 GCA_045649625.1 Acutalibacteraceae bacterium | reverse complement strand
TGTAACGGGACAAATACAATCTCAAACACGCACCCCAAGCGTTTTAAAACGCTTGGGGTGTTTTGCTTGTAGGAACAAACCGCCAGCTGTGCTGGGGGTACCATAAAGCTTTGGCTATGGAGAGTCCCGCCGCAGCGGCGGCCCCCCTTGTGTAAAGGGGGCTGTCTCCGCGTATGCGGAGACTGGCGGCTTGTTTGTTAATTAGTACTAGGGGCGGCAACTTGCCGCCCGCTCCTTGCCGCCCCACACAAACTCAAACCAACACCGTAGGGGAGAGGTTCACCTCCCGTTTCGCGCCGGAGGGGGGAGAAAATAAAAACAACGCTGCTCCTCACCGTCCGCACAAGCCCTAACACGTCCCAACCGTAGGGCGAAAAAATTCATTCCCACTCGGCGCAGACGTCGTATTACCTGAAAAAATTTTTTGAAAAAATATCTCCAAAAGTAGGAAAATACCCCGATTTTTGATTTTCGCGACAACATAATACAAGCGTTAGACAATATTGTCTATTGCAAATTTGAAAAAGTATTGGTATAATAATACCAGTTAAACTGCGGTGTTTGTTGTTGCTTTTGACGAAAACTGCAAAAGCATTTGTTTGCAAATGGCGGAAAAGGCGCTTGACTTTCGAAAAAAGTCGAGTCATTTTCGGTCACACACAACGCTTTGTAAGGGCACATTTTCAAAAACACACAAGCATTGTTAACAAAGGCTCGGAAGGGATGAACAGACGGATGACTTTATTTAAAAGCGGCGGTATTGCGGTCGGGAAGAAGGTTGCCCAAAAGGTTGCAGGGAATACTTTTCGATACCTGTTCCTGTTGGCATTCAGCTATGTTATGATCTATCCGATTGTATATATGATCGTTAATTCTATCATGACCTCGCTGGATTATTATAACCCCTCGGTTCAATGGATACCGTTGCATCTGACTTTAGAAAACTTTCAGAAAGCTTTCGCATCGATGGAGCTTGGGAAAACCCTGGTATCCACGCTTGTTAACGAACTGGTGGCAGCCGGCTTGGGTATCGCCTCCTGTGCAGTGGCGGCGTTCGGATTGGCGCGCTTCAACTTTGCGGGCAAATCCCTGTTGAGCGCCTTTATGATCTTGTCCATTTTGGTGCCGAATACGATGATCATCATTCCCAGCTACGTAAACTTCCAAAATTTTAACATGCTGGATACGCCGTTCGTATTCTGGATTCCGTCTTTGCTGGGTGTCGGCTTGTATGGCGGTTTGTTCATCTACATATACACGCAGTTCTTCAAGGGGCTTCCCAAGGAGATCGAAGAGGCTGCTTGGGTGGACGGCGCCGGAACGTGGCGGACATTTCTTCAGATCGTCTTGCCGTCTTCAAGCGTGGTGTTCGTTACGGTAACGGTTTTCTCGGTTATTTGGCATTGGAACGATTCGTTCTTGTCGAGCATGTACCTCACCGAGAATTATCCCATTGGCGCCATGATGGCGAACTATGAGATTAAGCTGAGCCACTGGTTGACAGAGGTATTGATGGTGTCGAAGTTCTCGGCAGCACAAATTATGATTGCCGCGTGCCTGATTGCACTGGCACCGATTCTCATCTTCTACATCATCATTCAAAAACGGTTTATAGCCAGCGTCGCGACAAGCGGCATTGTTGGCTAAAAATAAAAAAACAGGAGGGAATCTTATGAAAAAACTCGCAAAGCAAATGCTCCTCGGTCTGTTAGTGCTTGTTTTGACCTTGTCGCTGGTCGCATGCGGCGGCGATGGCGAGACAACTACAACGACCACCACCACTGAAGGTGACGATTCTGCTGTCACCACAACGGTTGCGGATACGGATGCCACAACCACGACGGGCGATGGAAAACAGTCGTCCACCACTAAGAGCACCACCACGAAGCCCGACACTACCAAGCCCAACACGGATAAAGCCTCGTCTTTGACTTGGGCTCAGGTTAAGGCAAAAATGCCGGCCAACCTGAATGGTTCCACCATTGTTTTCTACAACTGGAACGAACTGAACTCCATCACCGATGCTCAAAAAGTGGCGAATGCGTTCACGAAAGAAACCGGCATCAAGCTTGAATGGAAGGTCGGCGGCTATTCAACCTACACCACCGAAATTGCGGCAATGCAGGCTGCTAAATCGGCTCCGGACATCATCCGTATGAAGGATAACAGCCTGTTCTTCTATGACGGCGGTATTCTGGACCAGATGAGCGATGCGGAAAGCGCGGAGCTGCTGGCTTTCTGCCGTGAACTGACTGGCACTCCCGTGGGTCAGAAAATGGTGATCAATACCTGGTT
>JAZRQG010000075.1:0-4358 GCA_045649625.1 Acutalibacteraceae bacterium | reverse complement strand
TCTTCCTAAGACCGCTTGGCCTCCGACTTCGCACATTATTTAGATACCGCATTTGACGAAGACCGCGATGCCCTGCTGACGCGGCTATTTTCAACCGACGTATGCGGCATTATCGAATCGGCAACCACGGCGCAAAGTTCCCAAAAAGCGGTCGCCCTCGCCCATCGTTATGCCGGACTGTACGCCACGGTCGGTATCCATCCCGAGGAAGCGGCGAGTGCTTCCGAAAGTGATTTGGATATTCTCCGTCAGTTAGCGGTGAATGATAAGGTGGTAGCCATCGGCGAGATCGGACTGGATTACCATTATGAGGAATACTGTCCCCGCGAAGTACAAAAACTGTGGTTCCGCCGTCAATTGGAACTGGCACGCGAGTTAGATCTACCGGTCGTCATTCATGACCGTGAAGCGCACGAGGATACGCTCACTATACTGAAAGAATATCACTTGCCGGGTGTTCTTCATTGTTTTTCCGGCAGCGCTGAAATGGCAAAAGAGGTCCTGAAACTCGGCATGTATATTGGCATCGGCGGTGTGGTAACGTTCAAAAACGCGCGTAAACTGGTGGAGGTTGCCGCAATGGTGCCCGAAGATGGGTTACTGCTCGAAACCGATGCACCATACTTAGCACCGGTCCCCCACCGCGGAAAGCGGTGTGATTCGTCCTTGATTGCACATACCGCGGCAACCATTGCCGAGATCCGCAGCGTCACCACCGAAGATGTGCTTGATTGGGGCGTTCGTAACGCGTGCGAACTGTACGATATTACGCTCTGAAAAATTTTTTCAAACCCCCTTGACAGCCGTCAAGGGGTCTGCTATACTCAAGGTGTACTATCCGATATAGTACACCTATGTCGGGTAAACATTTCCCGAAAGGAGGAGAGGTATGTTCCGGATCGATCCCTTATCACGGCAGCCCGTGTACGAGCAATTAATTGAGCAACTGGAGAAGCTGGTACTGACCGGTCTGTTACCGGCGGACTCGCAGTTGCCTTCTGTGCGCAGCTTGTCACTGGAACTGTCTATCAACCCCAACACGATCCAAAAGGCCTATTCCGATCTGGATACGCGCGGCATTATCTATTCTGTTCCCGGTATCGGCTGCTTTGTGGCCAAAAACGCAGCCGAGGTTTTGCAAGCGCATATGCGTCGGAAGTTGGATCAATTGCGGCAATTGGCAGATGATCTGGCGCTTGCCGGTATCCCCGAGGAAGAACTCATCGACTGTATCCATACTATCTATAAAGAAAGAGGTGTATCTTTATGATCCAGGCGCAAAACCTGACGAAGAAATTTGGCGATTTCGTCGCACTGGATAGCATTTCCTGCACGATCCCTGAGGGATGTGTGTACGGTATGGTCGGCTCCAACGGTGCCGGTAAATCCACCTTTTTGCGCGCGATCACCGGTGTGTACCGTCCGGATGCCGGTACGGTGCTCATCGACGGACAACCGATCTATGAAAATCCTGCCAAAAAGCGTGAGATTGCCTATGTGCCGGACGGTTTATTTTTCCTTGCCGGCTCGTCTATGAACCGTATGGCTGACTTATACACAGCTGTTCATCCTGATTTTGACGGAGCTCGGTTTCATAAGTTCACCAAAACGTTTAATCTGGATCCCAAAAAGGCAATCAATACCTTCTCAAAAGGTATGAAACGGCAGGCGGCAACCATTTTGGCACTGTCTACCCGCCCGCAGTACATTTTCTTTGACGAGACTTTTGACGGACTTGATCCCGTGATGCGTAACGTTGTCAAAAACCTTATTTGTGAGGATGTCTTGGAACGCGGTGCTACCGCGATCATCACGTCCCATTCCTTGCGCGAGTTGGAGGATACCTGTGACCAACTGGCTCTGCTCCACAAAGGAGGTCTGGTACTGGAAAGCGATATCGGCAATTTGAAGACCTCGCTGTTCAAGGTACAGATCGCATTCAACCACGAGTTTGGTGAAGAAGATCTCGCCGCTTTGAACATTCTGAATTTTGTAAAAAGAGGTTCCGTCGCCAATCTCATCGTGCGCGGCGACCGCGAGGAAACGGTGGCACAGTTATCGGCTCTCTCCCCTGTACTGCTGGATGTACTCCCGCTCTCACTGGAAGAGGTCTTTACCTATGAAATGGAAGCGCTCGGCTATACAGCCGGCGATATGCTGGAGGTGTAAGACGTGAAAAAACGAATCTTCAGTCCCCGTCTGTATCTCGACGGTATCAAACAATTACGGATCATCGGCGTTCTCTCCACCGTCGCCATCGCGCTGATCGGGCTTATCTCACCTGTGATGCGATATCTTGACACCTTGCATTACGAATCGTTTGCGGACTATTCGCCCAGCCAAGTAAATTTCTTTGAAATGAATCAACTTATTTTGCTTGTGTTCTGCGCGATTGCGCCGCTGATGGCGTTATATTTGTTCTCCTTTTTGAACAAGCGTGAATCCAGTGATTTTTATCACGCGATTCCCGAAACGCGGCAATGTCTATTCTTAAGCTTCTTTGCCTCGGTCATGACGTGGTTGTTGTTTATCATCGTATCCACCGCGGCAATCATCACCGTTTCGTATGCGCTTCTGCCGCATTTGTACACGGTAAACTATGCAAGTGTTTTCTCAACCTGCTTTAACACATTCGCCGGCTCACTGTTGATCGCAGCAAGTGTTGTGATCGCGATGACTGTGACCGGTACGGTGTTCAGCAACGTACTGGTATCACTCTTACTGATCTTCCTACCGCGACTGCTGATCCTGCTTGCCGTTATGGGAATCAGTGATGCGTTCCCGCTCGTGAACGGTCTTCCCTTTGCCTCTGTGTTGAGTTACGAGTACAACGTGCCGGTTGGCTTTGTATTCGGTATTATGTTCGGTGATTATGAAATCGCGCTCACCTCCCTATCAAGCGGTATCTACACACTGGTGATCGGTTTAATTTACAGTGTTATCGCACTGGTGCTGTTTGTGCGCCGCAGCAGCGAGGCGGCGGGACAATCCGCACCCAACCGTACCTTACAAGCCATCTACCGTGTACTGATCGGTGCGGTGCTGACTGCCATTGCCGTCTACGGCTTATTTGATACACTCGCAAGCGGCGATTATCCGGATGCAGGAATGCTCGGTACGATCGTTATCCTACTGGTGATCTCGCTCGTACTGATGCTGGCTTACGAGGTCATTACCACCCGCCGTTTCAAAGGACTTATCAAATGTGCGGCAACCAGCATCGTGGCGCTTCTCGTATTCGGTGGCGTGTATCTTGGCGGTATGTACGGGTTATATCACGTCACGGAATCCTACTCCCCCGAAGCGGACGAGATACAGTCGGTTAACGTCTTAGCAAGCACCCGCTATTACGGCACTCTTAACTACTTTGAAACCAAGGTTGCCGAGATCGAGCTGACCGATGATACCGCGAAAGCGATCGTTGCCAAACAGCTCAAGTATTCTCTGGACTTGTTGGATACCTCGCGTGATCGGTTTTACCAAAGTGAACTGCCGCAAATATCGGTCGGAATCAAGAGCGGCGGTACGACTCACCTGCGCAATATTTTGATAAGCGAAGAAGATCAAGTGGCTATGTACGGCGCGGTATACGATACCGAAGCGTTCCGTAAGGTGTACATGGACCTGCCGGAAAGTGTCGCGCAGGTACATGTAAGCCACAATGGGTACAGCAAACGTGTTAACAATGATGAACTGTATCAGATATTACGTGCGGAAGTCGCCGAGATCGGCTTTGACAAATGGTATGCCTTAATGAGCGGCTTCTCCGAGGATGATTTCTACAAAGTCAACCCCTCGGCTGGCAGCGTGCTGGGGTATCTGGAATGTAGCCTATATGAGGGAACAAAGTGGTATAACATGATCATCCCGATGGATATTGAGGTGCTGCCGAAAACGACGCAGGCGTATCTATCGTCCGATACGGAAGCGGCATCCGAAAGCGCCAAATTATTACAGCTGCTTCGTGAAGGAACACAGCTTGATAAGGAAGACAGTCTATGGATCGGTTGCTACAATTTCCCCGGTGACACCACATACAGTACCGTACAACTGTACGAGGATATCCCCGAGTATCTTTCCGATCTTCAAGACCTGGCAAATACGCTCACCGCTAACACCGTCCCCGACGTGACCAAGCCGTTTTACTGCATATCGTTTGACGATTGCACCAAGGTATATGAAGACGGCGGTAAGAATTACTGGCACGAGTATGAGTCGTACGTTTGCTATTATGCGGGCGACGAGTTACCGGAATGGTTGCTGACATTACACAAAGAACAAAACTTTTTGGAACCGCAATATTAACGGGTTTTAAGAACGAGGGCTGCCCCGGGAAAGGCACGCCGGGCGTGGTGGCG
>JAZRQG010000074.1:0-4782 GCA_045649625.1 Acutalibacteraceae bacterium | reverse complement strand
CGATTTGCAGGGTGTCCTATCGTATTGGTTACCCATTCTCCGGACGAGGCCGCCTTATTTGAAGCAACGGTTATTTCATTGTGAAAAACGCTTCCGCCCTGCTGTTGACAGCGGGGCGGAGTTTTTGTATACTGAATAGGTAAATGACCTTATAAGGGGGCGCGTTAAATGGATCGCGATGCCTTTGGCGCGGGTGTGGAGCCCGGTGGGTTACACTCCCGCCATGAAATTAAAATTCTGATCTGTTATATTTTGATCGCGGCGGGCGTGCCGATGCCCCGAAACGATGTTTTAGATATCATCTGCGGGAACGGCATGGCAAATTTTTTTGATACCAGTGCCGCGATCGACGACTTGGTGGAGCTTGGCAATCTGCGCGAACAGGTGGACGACACCCTTGCCGTAACCGAGGTGGGCACCCACGCGGCGGAAACACTTGCCGATCTTCTCCCTTATACCATTCGCGAGCGTGCCTCCAAGGCAGCGGTACAGCTGCTGGCGCGTCGCCGCAGCGAGCAGGAAAATCACGTAAACATTGTAAAAACCGAAGCAGGGTATACCGTAACTTGCACCGTCGGAAATGAAGAATCACCGCTTCTATCCTTTACGCTGTTGGTGGCGGATGACCGTCAAGCCGCTCTTGTACGCGAGCAGTTTTTGGAGGATCCGCTTTTGTTGTACCAAAGTACGATTGCCGTGTTGACCGGCGGTGCCCGCTTTGAAGCGAATGAACGAATTGTGATTGATTTGAAATAGGATGTGAGACCATGAGCAATCTCTCTGTTCTGATCGTTGATGATGAGATGCGTATGCGCCGTGTCATTGCCGACTACCTGCGCATTAAAGGGTATGAAACGCTGGAAGCCGCCGATGGTGTCGAGGCGTTAGAGGTATTTTACGAAAAGCACCCGGATCTCGTAATCCTGGACGTGATGATGCCGAAAAAGGACGGCTGGGAGGTGTGCCGCGAGATCCGCGAAACATACCGGACGCCCATCATCATGCTCACCGCCCGCAGTGAAGAGGCGGATGAATTGCAGGGCTTTGAACTGGGCGCGGACGAATACGTGGCAAAGCCGTTCAGCCTAAAGGTCTTGTCTGCGCGCATTGAGGCGATCTTGCGCCGCAAGAGTGATACGGTTTCGACCAATCCATCACGTTTGCGCATTGATAAACTGGCGCGCGAGGTGTACGTGGATGACACCTTGGTGCAACTCACCTATACGGAATTCGAGTTGCTGGAATATTTGATGATCAACAAGGGGGTTGCGCTGTCGCGTGACCGTATTCTCAACAGCGTTTGGCAATACGATTACGACGGCGACGCCCGCACGGTGGACACACATATTAAGAAGCTGCGCAGCAAACTTGGCGAAGTGGGTAATCGCATTAAAACGGTGCGCGGCATCGGGTATAAGTTTGAGGACGAAGTATGAAAACTGCCGCCACACGTTTTTTTCGATCGATTGCCGGTAAGGTCTTCTGTGTTCTTACGGTGTGTGTGTTAGCGTTGCTTTTGTTCAACTGGCTGCTCAACACATTCGCCTTTGCTCACCTCTATGAACGCGAGCAAAAAGCCCTGCTGACCGAAGCTTACACCGATGTCGCCGACGTCATCGCGCGGCGCGACGATCCCGAAAGTGCACTTTCGCATTATCACACCGATCACGATATGTTTATTTTGATTTGGTCCAATCATCAGGTGCTCTACACCACCGACCGCCATACCGGTCCGATCGTGGTGAGCCCCTCCTACCCCGCCATTGCCAAAGGATCGTATACGATCAAAAGCCGCTCCGAGTCAGATAATAGTCTGGTGCTGTACGGCAAAACCAACGAAGGGATCAACGTCACCCTACAACTGCCGATTTCGGACGTACAGGAAAGCGCCGCCATCACCAATCGCTTTTTGCTATGGTCCGCACTCGGTACGTTGTTGCTCAGCTGTGTGATTGTATTCTTCCTTGCCCGTTTGTTTACCCGTCCCGTGCGGCGGTTATCCGATATGGCGGGACGTATGGCAAATATGGATTTTTCCGATCGGTACGAAGGACAGGACGAGGACGAGCTTTCACGGCTCGGGCACAGTCTGAACACCGTGTCCGAAACGATGGAACAAAGCTTGTCCGAACTAAAAACCGCCAACGCGCGTTTGCAAAGCGATATGGAAATAACCACCCGTCAGAACGAGGCTCGCAGTCGGTTTATCCGCAATGTATCGCATGAACTCAAAACGCCTATTTCGTTGATTCAGACGTACGCAGAGGGGCTGCGCGAAAATATCGCAACGAATGCCGCTGACCGGGATTTCTATTGCTCCGTCATTGAGGATGAAGCACAAAAACTGTCGCAGATCATTGCAAAGCTCACCACCTTAATGCAACTGGAATCGGGCGGTGATGAGCTTACGATTGAGAGGTTTGATCTATCTTCACTGCTCACGCGGTTGTTGCAACGTCATGCGCCCGTTTTTGATGAGCGCGCAGTCGCGTTGCCGACGCCCCCCTGTGAACCGTTATTTGTGTGGGGCGATGCCCTACTCATTGAACAGGTGCTCACCAACTATCTGACCAATGCCCTGCACCACGTCACCAAGGGTGGGGAGATTCGTATTGAATTGCAATCGACGGAAAACGTGGCACGTGTGACCATCTTCAATACCGGCGCACCCATTCCCGAAGAGGATCTGCCGCATATTTGGGAGAGCTTCTATAAAATTGACAAAGCGCATACCCGCGCGTATGGCGGCACCGGCATCGGATTGTCCGTGGTCGCGGCGATCATGCAGGCACATCGCATGCCGTACGGCGTACAAAACGTCCCAAACGGCGTGGAGTTTTGGATGGAATTGCAAGCGTAATATGCAAAAACCGGATGAGATCAATTGATCTCATCCGGTCATTTTTTATATTTACGTACCGCGATGGTAACCGACAACACCCGCTTTGCGCCGTAAAGCTTGAGCATTTTGGCACATTCATCCAGTGTCGCGCCCGTTGTCATCACGTCATCCACAAGCAACAGCGTTTTGTCACGAACGGCAGGGTCAATCACATCGAACACGCCCAAAACATTGCCCGAACGCGCACGAAGATCCAGCACCTTTTGCGGTGATGTTTCGTACATCTTGGCAAGCGCCGTGTACACCGGCAACGATAATCGTTTGCCGAGCGCCTCGGCGAGCAGTTTCCCTTGGTTATATTCTCGCTGACGCTCAGCTCGCTGTGTCATGGGCACGTACACCAGTCCGTCGATCATCTCGTCACCGTACTCACGACACACCACTGCGCGCATGCAATCGGCAAAATAGGCGATCGCATTCGGGTCGTCGTACCGCTTGAGGCGCAAGACACCGCTGCGAGCGGCCGTCTCATAGTAAAACGGCGCTGCCACTTTATCAAACGCAGGACGCCGCTTGCCGCAACCGCAATCCCGTTTATGTTGCCCGCAGTACGGGCACAGCGGGGGTCGGATGACAGACAACTGCTGTGCGCAAGTGTCACAGCATTGGAGCCAAGACGGGATTAATGTATCACAAAACACGCATCGTTTCGGTAGCACAACAGCAACAAGGTGCTGTGCAATCTGTTTCCATTCCATTACGAGAAAAATCGCCCCGCTTGTTCCAAAAAGAAAGTCAGTCCCGTATACCGCAAAGCCTTACGGTGGTTGCGCACCATCACACTCACCGTTTCACGTTCGCCAACGACAATCAAGAGAGATTTGGCTCTCGTGACCGCGGTATACAGTAAATTGCGATAGCATAACAGCTTGGGCACGTGACAGGCCGGTAACACCACCGTATCAAATTCACTGCCCTGACTTTTATGCACCGTGATGGCATACGCGAGTTCCAGTTCCTTGGCCTGCTCATAGGTATACAGGGCCACGCGGTCGTCATAACGCACTTTCAGCACCTGTTCGCGCGGAGAAATTTCCTCCAGCACCCCGATGTCGCCGTTAAAAACGCCGGTCCCCGATTCGCCGCTATCCCGTGTCCATCCGATGTCATAATCGTTTTTAATATGCATCACCTTATCGCCCTCGCGAAGCAACAAGGCTTCGCCGCTCCACTCACGCTTAGCCTCGCTACAGGGGTTCAAGACCTCCTGCAACCGCTCGTTGAGTTTCACTGTGCCCAGCGGTCCTTTGCGACCGGGACACAATACCTGAATCCCGTCAAACACACTGGTTCCGTAACCGGCGGGCAAGCGACGCGCACACAAATCGACCACCGTGTTAACGGCGCCGTCCGGTATAAACTCCTCCAAAAAGAAGCAGTCGCCTTGCTTGTTGCTGAATTTCGGCATATCGCCCGAGACAATGCGGTGCGCGTTGGCGACGATGTCGCTCGTGAGCGCCTGACGGAACACCTGATTCAACTTCACGACCGGCAACGCACCACTGTCAATCAGATCGTGCAGCACACTGCCCGCTCCCACTGCGGGAAGCTGATCGGTGTCCCCAACTAAAATGAGCCGACACGCAGGCTTGAGCGCGCGCAGCAGACTTTCGAACAAAAGGGCATCCACCATCGATACCTCATCAACGATCAGAGCATCCGCCTCGAGCGGATTTTTCTCGTTTCGGTCAAATACCGGTGTGTCGCACTCGTCCCATTTAACCTCTAATAAGCGGTGAATGGTGCGTGCCTCGCATCCCGTCAACTCGGTCATGCGTTTGGCGGCACGACCGGTCGGTGCCGCGATCTCCACCCGCTCACCGAGCCCCTCCAGCAAAGCGATGATAGCACGCAGAGTGGTGGTTTTA
Source organism: Acutalibacteraceae bacterium (assembly GCA_045649625.1). Lineage (GTDB taxonomy): Bacteria > Bacillota > Clostridia > Oscillospirales > Acutalibacteraceae > RGIG3009. Next base: position 12 of record JAZRQG010000074.1, on the reverse strand, counting down.
CCGGTGCCGGGG
>JAZRQG010000073.1:0-1713 GCA_045649625.1 Acutalibacteraceae bacterium | reverse complement strand
GAAAAGCACGTTTCCCTCCGTTTTACCATCGACCTTTTGGACACCGTGGTGGATAGGCTGGGTGCGTCGGTTGCCTCCTATCAGCCTGACGGCGACCGCCATTTCAAAGTGACGGCAGACGTGGCGGTCAGCGACCAGTTCTATGCGTGGGTGTGCGGTTTCCGCAAACGCGTCGCTATTATCGACCCGCCCGAGGTTGTGGAGGGCTTCCAGCAGTTCCTGAGTGATATTCAAAGCAGATACGAATGAAGATTGGAGGAAATGTTATGAAAAAATGGTTATCTTTGATTATGGTGTTAGCAATGTTGGTGTGTATGACGGCTTGCGGTGCAAAGCCTGACGCGTCGGATAAGAACGACGAAGATGACGCACTGAAAAACACGGGGGAATATAAGGGCCAAACTGTCGCTCTGTCCTATACGGTGACCGATGTGGAATATCCGAGCGATATGCGTTCGATTGCTATGCAACAAGGGTATGCGACGTTCTACGATTATACATTTACGGACTCGACAACTGGCACGAACACTTATGCTGGAGATACTTGGAATTTTCTTAACCAAAGTGGCAAACGTGTATTGAGCGAACCCTATATGGAACTCGAAAGTTTTAACAAGAATGGCCTGACCGTAGCCAAAAAGATGGACGGCACCTACGTGCAGTTAAACACCGAATTGAAAGAGACCCCCATCACCGAGCAAGAGTATTTGGATTTCTGCTTGGATGCCAATAATTATCCCTGCAATCAAACCTATCCTCAAGGCGAGGGCCGTTACAGTTGTCTTGAGGACGGATTGGCCATTTACGTTGAATACGTAGACGGCAAGGCTTATGCAGGCTTGGTGGATGAAAACGGAACAGTGATTATCAAAGCATATATTCCCATCTCTTACAGTGAGATGGTGGAACAGTTGCATTTGTCTGAGGGTGTCGCCTTTGTAGAGGATGCCGCCACTGGCCGCATTGGTATGATTGCGGTTGTGTTTGACAAATAATGCGTGGTATTGCGTTGAACTTGAACGTTGCAATAGAGGTTCAGGATCTGTATGTCTCGTTGCTCCAAAAAGCAAATGGGAGCAAAGCGGAGTGGCGCGAGCAGACGGATAAACGAGAAGCGAAAAAGGAGAGATACGGATGAAAAAATTATTGAAAGTAGAAGATATAACAATGGAATTCATCCGCCCCTATTTTGAGTAACAAATATCTCACTTGTTTTTGGCTAATAACCAATAATCAGTTTTAGGAGGAAATATGATTCACGGCATTAGATATGTTAGACAAGATATTAGTTATATTTCCAAAAAACACTATTGTCCCATATGTGATACTTTACTAGATGTTGTTAAGGTGTCCAAGGTTATTAATTCCAATTCAGAAGAAGCGAAAGAACTACCGTCGATACTTCCCCAAACTGTTATCGGTCGCGGTGTTAAATTTCGTAACTATAATGCGGTTGGAAATATTAAATGGATATGGAAACAATTTGAATGTCCACATTGTAAGCATCGCTTTACCGTGGATCAAATGAAGCAATTTGAATCTTCTCCCAAGGAACAATGGAAAGAATTAGTTTCTTATTTTGATGAGCCACCGCTATATGCAAACGATGAAAGTCTTAAAGACAAAAAAAGTAAAAACAAATTAAAACTTGCTTTGTTGATTACAATTCCAACAGTTCTCTTTCTCGCATTAGCAATTGGGCTTATTATAATG
>JAZRQG010000072.1:0-2007 GCA_045649625.1 Acutalibacteraceae bacterium | reverse complement strand
ACGTTATTTTGTAGATAACATTAAAAAAACGGTGTGAAACAAATAACGTTATGAGCATCGCACAGAGTTGTATGAAGCAGGCTACCGGGCAGTCCAATGACAACGGCATTGATGATTACAAGGTGCCACGGGGAAGAAAGGCTGCAAACACCAAAGTACCCACCCAAGTAAGCACCCAAGTGTCGGATATAGCAGAGCCACCAAAGCCAGCCGAGCCGCAGCCGAAAGGGGCAGATTCCAATCCCGCCACTCGTGCGCGTGAAGTGATTATCCGGGAAGACCGCCGAAATTACCGCAAGCACAGCGAGCAGAACTTGAAGCTCATCGGTCGGAGCCTGGACAATTACGGCGCTGGGCGTTCCATCGTTGCCGACAATAGCGGTGCGGTCATCGGCGGAAATGGCACTCTGCGTGAAGCCAACAAGCGCGGTTTGAAGCAACGCATCGTGCATACTACCGGCGATGAATTGGTGGTGGTAGTCCGCGATGATATTGCCCCGGATGACCCCCGCCGTCAGGAGTTGGCGGTTATGGACAACAGCACCACCGATAGCAGCGAGTTTGATTTTGATTTGTTGCAAGCGGACTTCTCTATTCCGGAACTGGAAGATTTCGGTGTGATCGTTCCGGACATAGACCTGGGCGATAATGAAGAATTCAACGAGGGTGAAACCGACCCGGATGCAGTGCCGGAAACCCCGGAAGAACCCAAGAGTAAGCGCGGGTGCGTTTACCAGTTTGGCAAACACCGTCTTATGTGCGGTGATAGTACCTCTGCCGAGGATGTTGCCAAGCTGATGAATGGCGAAAAAGCGGATATGGTATTCACAGACCCGCCGTATAACGTGGCAATCGGAGATAAACACGCCGCACTCAACACCGTCCAGAAGGCTGGACGGTGTTGTAAAAACATTGCCGGTGATGCAGGTATGACAGATGAAGAGTGTGGGAAGAAACTATGGCTACCAGCATTTCAGCGCTTGTTGGAAAATTCAAACGACTGTTGTTCAATTTATGTCACGATGCCTCAAGGCGGCACACACATGATGATGATGATGATGATGCACGAGGCGGGATGGCAGGTTAAACATGAGTTGATTTGGGTAAAAAACTCTCCGACATTTTCAATGGGGCGTTTGGATTACGATTATCAGCACGAACCCATATTATATGGATGGAAAAATAAACATAAATTTCCGGGAAAAGGTCAGTTTAACAAATCCATTTGGCAGATCGACAAACCTCGCAAATGCAATCTTCACCCGACAATGAAGCCAGTGGAATTGGTGGAAAATGCACTTCTCAACAGCTCTGATTCGCAAGATGTTATCCTTGATGTTTTTAGCGGCAGCGGCACAACCTTGCTTGCTTGCGAAAAGAATAATCGTTGTTTTCGCGGAATGGAACTTGACGAGCATTATTGCGATGTTATCCGTAAACGCTGGGCGGAGTTTGCCCACGGCGAAGGGTGCGATTGGGAAAAACTCACGCCGGAGGTGCAATGATTGCGGCAGCATCAATATTGTAGAATTTAAGCCATTGGGCTTTGGCAAAAAGTTTATTTCAGAAATCAAAAAAACAGGAGTGTAAAAAAAAATGAGTGAGAAAAAAAAGCGAGTTATTCCCAATCAAACCGGCAGACAGAAAATCTCTGATGCACGATTCCTTGCCGCTGTTCCCCAAAGCGGAGGGATGCATACTGTAATCGCGCGGAGATTGGGCATAGACCGCCACACTGTCGCAAAATACATCAAGGATAACCCCATACTCGCCCAGGCGGTGAAAGATGAAACAGAAGGCGCTCTGGATAGCATAGAAGCCACTGTTATCAAAGCCGCCCTTGCCGGGGATATGCAGGCGGCAATCTTCTATTTGAAGCACAAAGGCAAAGATCGTGGTTTCAGTGAACGCCTGGAAACAGAGATTCATACCAGCCGTCCCATTATGATTACGCTGGATTCTGACGATGTAAAAGGGTAAGTCGGATCGTAGCCATGTCGTTCTGTG
>JAZRQG010000071.1:0-5264 GCA_045649625.1 Acutalibacteraceae bacterium | reverse complement strand
TGGCCTCCGACTTCGCCGCGAATGTGTCGTTGTGCCTTATTGATTTCTAAAATACGGCGCACTTCTCCGTACAACTGTGGGTTCACGGTCTGCAGACGGTCGGAAACGTCCTTATGCACCGTCGATTTCGAAATGTGAAATTTCTTTGCCGCGGCGCGTACCGTGGTTTTATTTTCCAATATGTATTCGCCAAGCTCAATCGCGCGTTCTTCAACGGCCCCTTTCATGCTCTCACCCCATATCCGTGTTCTGTACACTATATGGAGTAAATGCGTGAAATATGACAGAGCTTATAAGGTGAGAATACCGTTATCCAGCATGGTCTGTGCCGCTAATAAGACACCGATCTTGCCGGAATGGAAATTCAGTCCACCCTGCATATACACCGCGAACGGATCGCGCAGCGGGGCATCGGCGGACAGCTCAATGGACGAACCGAGTGTGAATGCGCCCGCCGCCATAATGACTTGATTATCGTATCCCGGCATATCCCACGGTTCGGGTGTCACATAAGCATCGACAGGCGCGCCGCTTTGAATACCGCGACAAAACGCGATCAGCGCGTCTGAATTTTCCAAGCAGATGGCTTGAATGATATCGGCGCGCACTTCTTCAGCTGTCGGTGAACAACGATATCCCAAGCGTTCAAATAATGAGGCGGCAAACACGGCTGTTTTCAAAGCCTCACCGACTATGTGGGGAGCGTGAAACAAGCCCATAAACAAGGAACGGTTATGTCCCAGCGAAGCACCCACCTCGCGGCCGAGCCCCGGTGTACTCATACGATAGGAGCACTGCTCGACCAGATCACGACGTCCGCAAATATATCCTCCGTTTTCGGCGATACCGCCGCCGGGATTTTTGATAAGCGAGCCCGCCATCAGATCGGCACCGACTGCCGTCGGTTCGATGGTTTCGACAAATTCGCCGTAGCAGTTATCCACAAACACCACCGTATCCGCACGGACGGCGCGAACGGTCTTTATGATCTCACCGATCGCGGCGACGGATAATGACGGGCGCAGATCGTAGCCACGGGAGCGCTGAATATGTACCATGTGAATAGTAGGATCTTCCCGTAATGCTGCCGCAATACCGTTAAGGTCAGGGGTGTTATTTACAAGCGGCACCTCTCTGTAACTGATACCGTACTCCGCAAGCGAACCGGTGGATGGCTTATCCGCACCGATTACACCAATCAGCGTATCATACGGTTTGCCGGTTGCCGCAAGCAGCGTATCACCTGGTCGCAACACGCCGAACAGCGCCAGCGTGATCGCATGTGTGCCACATAAAATGCTGTGACGTACAAGTGCATCCTCTGCACCCATCACATCTGCAAACACCTCTTCCAGTGCATCGCGGCCGCGATCACCGTAGCCGTACCCGGTGGTGGAGGCAAAATGGCTCTCGCTGACCTTGTGACGAATGAACGCGGACAATACCTTTTGCTGATTGTATTCGGTGACGTTATCTATCCGTTCGAACGCTGCCTTTACCGCTGCTATCGCTTCGTCTGACAAGGTTTGCAAGCGGGGATCAATCGTAAAAAACTGTGTGTTCATCGTTTATGAGTTACTTCCTTTCAATAACGGTCACGGTTGCATGCTCCCGAAACCCCAATGATTCATATAAACGTCGCGCCGTCAGGTTATAGGGACAGATCCATACGGTCTTTCCCCTCGCCTGCAAAGCCGCCGTTAAGCTTAACACGCAGCGCCCCGCATATCCGCGACGGCGGTAAGCGGGCGCGGTGGCAACCCCACCGAGCAGCGCTCCGTTTTTCCATTCCGCTACCGTCATGGCAGAAGACGCGATACGACCGTTATCCGTGATCGCCGCGTGACGGCAAAGCCCGTGCCGCGTGCGATACGATACATCCAGATACCATGCTTCAAACGGCGGCAGATCGTCAAAGAAGGGGTGTAAAAAGGGGTACAGATCCCGCAAACTGACCGTTCCCAGCGTTTCGGCTTCGGTGATCTTCGGCGCGATCATGGCTGTGAAGTGTTTTATCTTGCCGGAACAACACGCGGGTTCGGTGGTATACACAGCGTGAACGTCGGGTTGCAAATCGAAAAAGGCGGCAACTTCTTTCCTATCTTCTTTTGGGATACACACGATTGCCTGCGTGTCCAGAATGGCGATGCAGCCACCGTTTTGCGTTTGATAAAACCGCGCAATGGTTGTGTCGTGATATGCTTCCCACCAGGAAAGCAAACGGCCCGAAACGGGCTCTTCCCCCATAATACCGCAAGGAAGTTCCCGTTCGATCAAGGAGATCATACGGGTGCCTCCCACGTGGGCAAGGTGTTAAGCAGTAATTCCAAAAGCCGATAGGTATCCGTGATATCCTGCTCTTTAAGCACCGAAGACGGCGAATGAATATAGCGGCACGGCAGGGAAACTGCCGCAACATAGGCACCTTCTCTCGCACGCTGAAACGCGCCGGCATCGTTACCGCCTGCAACCATCGTTTTGGTTTGAGTCGGGATGCCGTTTCTCTCCGTTAACTCGCGGATATGGGCATACAACGCGGGATCGTACATGGTTTGCCGATCCATAAAGGAAACGACGGGACCATCGCCCATACGACACACCTGCTTATCCGACGGCACACCCGCACTATCGGCAGCGGTCGTGGAATCCACCACCACAGCAATCTCGGGTTGCACCGCATACGCGGCGGTCATCGCACCGCGTAAACCGATTTCTTCTTGCACGGTAAAGACAAGCGTGACGTCGTATTCCGGCTCGGTATGAGCCAGTTGCAACAACAGTGCGCAACCCGCGCGGTCGTCCAGCGCTTTGGCACAAAGTTTGCCGTCAGAAAGTGAAAACGTGTTCGGTGAAAAGGTAACGGCGTCACCCTCTCGCACGACAGCACGCGCTTCTTCCCTTGAAGCGGCACCGATATCGATCAGCATACTGCGGGTGGCAGGGATCTTCGTTTTTTCCTCGCCTTTGCACTGATGCACCGCTTTCCCGCCAATCACACCCGCGTGACCGTTTACCCATACGACGCGGGAAAACAAAACGTCAGGCGTCATCCCGCCGACCGTATCAAAGCGTAAATATCCGTCCTCGGTGATACCGGTAACGATACCGCCCACCTCGTCCATATGTGCGGCAAACAGCACCTTTTTCGGTGCCGCTTTACGACCTTTGAGCGAAACGATACAATTCCCCAAACGATCCACACAAAGCTCAGCAATCGCAGGAGCGTTTTCCAACTGTTTGATAAGATAGTCACGCACGGCGTGCTCACGGCCGGATATGCCGGAAAGCGCGCATAATTCTTTCACGGTATTAAGCACGGTCCGACACCTCCCCCTCGGCGACAAATGCCGCGATCAAACGGGTGACCGTTTCCACGTCCCGCAGAGAAACGACTTCGGCGGGAGTGTGCATATACTTAAGCGGGACGGAAAGAAGTGCGGTGGAAACACCGTCAGCCGTTACACTGACCGCGTCGGCATTCGTGCCGGTGGTATCCCCCATCACCTCGCACTGTAACGGGAGTTGGTGTTTTTCTGCCAAGTCACGCAGAGAATCCGTCATCGTCATATCCAAAATCGGGGATATACCGAGCATCACACCGCCGCCGAGCGTACCGCAAGCGGCTTTATCCGCATCGGGTGTGTGCGCAAAACTGACGTCGACCACAATAGCGGCATCCGGACGGATCCCGAACGCAGCAGTTTTCGCGCCGCGCAAGCCGAGCTCCTCTTGCACGCAAAATGCCGCCACCACATTAAACGGCAAGGATCGCCCTTTGAGAAGCGAGAGGGCATATAAAATTGCCGCAACGCCTGCGCGGTTATCCAGCGCCTTCGAACAGATGCAGTCGTTTAGCAATTCTTCAAAATGCGCCGCAAAAACGACGCGTGTGCCGATCTCTATACGTGCTCTTGCTTCTTGAGCACTCATACCCACGTCAATACCGCGCTCACCGATTTCCGGCAGCGGTGCATCGGTCTTTGCAAGATGTGCCGGTGTCGCACAGAACACGCCGTTGCAGGGCGGATCGGACAGCACCGTAACAGGTGCCGCCGACAAGGCGCGGTTATCTACCCCACCGCACGGTGCAACATGTAAAAAGCCGTTGTCGTCAATCTCGGTAACGGTAAAACCGATCTCATCAATATGCGCTTCGAGCAGCAGTGTGGGCGCATCGGGGGTGTCGGATTTCAACACGCCCCAAATGTTTCCCAAGCGGTCGCGGTGAACGTCGTCGGTAAACTCCGATAACCACTGCGCCGCGACGTCTGTTGCCTCACGGTATCCGTTCACACCGGAGGCTGAGCACAGGGCGCGTAACGTACTTTTCAATTCCATAACAGGATCCCTCACAAATCGTTGACGAGTTGCTTAAAGTGATTGCCGCGCTCTTCAAAGTTTTTGTACATATCAAAGCTGGCGCTGGCGGGCGACAAAAAAACAATGTCACCGTTATTCGCAATTTGATCCGCCGTTTTGACCGCTTGTTCCATATCGGTAACGCGGTAGATGGGCAGATCGGAACACGTGCGTATAGCAGTTTCAATTGCGTCTGCGGTGGCGCCCAGTAGAATGGCGACAGATACTTTTTCGGCGGCAATCGGGCCAAGCGGATCGTACGGGATGTGTTTATCGTACCCACCCGCGATCAAAATCACCTTTTGATTGAAAGCTTTAAGTCCTGCAATCGTGCGCGACGGACTGGAGCCGATGGAATCGTTATACCAACGAATGCCATTCCGCTCCCGCACCAGTTCCGAACGGTGCGCAACCCCGCTGAACGTACGGGCATAGTCCGCCATCACCGATACCGGCACCACACCCCAAACTGCCGCAAAGGCTGCCAAATAGTTTTCAATGTTATGCACACCGGGAAGCCGAATGTCCGATGCGGGCATAATGGCGACGGTTTGTGTACCGTCTGTGCCGTAGAGAATGCCGTCCTCGCCAAGATAGGTGCCGCGCTCGACGGGGTGGAAACGCGAGAACTGCCAGACCTCACCCGTGCAATCGGTGATAAAAGAGGCCGTGATCTCGTTATCTGCATTCAGTACCGCACGGTCGGTTGGCTGCTGATGAGCGATTAAATTCTTCTTGGCATCAATGTATTCCTGCATATCGGTGTGCCAATCTAAATGATTCGGTGCAACGTTGGTGACGACCGCTACCTTTGGGCTTTGGGTCATCATGGTGAGCTGAAAACTGGAAAGCTCGGTCACAGCCGTATGCGATTCTTCGATCTCCTCAATGATCGGCAACAGCGG
>JAZRQG010000070.1:0-8279 GCA_045649625.1 Acutalibacteraceae bacterium | reverse complement strand
TGGCTACGATCCGACTTGGCGAGAATCTGATAGTTCGTATAAAGAAGCGCTTGCGGAAGATTTGTTCCGCAAGCGCTTCTTGTTATCGTTCATAGGGACAGGCGATCTCGCCGTTTAAGGCGGCGATGATGGTTTCGGGGGAATTGTCCGGAAGGTCGAGATAGGGGCCCGCGTCCTGAATATCCTCCAAACGGTGGGCATCGGAGTTTTGCAAGAGCGGTTTTCCGACAATTTCGGGGTAGCGGGAAGATAGTTTCGGCACGTTGCCGGTTTTGGTGATTTCAATCGCCGCAAAGCCGAGCGGCGGCAGATCACCGAGTGCGGCAGTGACACTGTAGGACGGTCGGTCAATGTGAGCGGGGAATGCCGTGCCGCCGAATGAACGGGCGAGCGCCGCCACGCCGTCCACGCTGATAGAGGACGCGGTGGTGAGCAGGACGTCTTTTATGCCGATCTGCCGATCCTCCGTGTCACACAAAATTTGTTCGCCGAAGATGTCCGGTCGGTTTTTGATTGGCGGCAACGTGGGGAGGATCTGTGCTTCAAATTGCTGTGCCGCCCCCACCGTTGGAAACAGACACACGACGTGCGCTTCCTCGGCGGTGCACAGCTCCATGCCCGCCAAAAAGGTAAGGCCGAGTTCGCCTGCGATCGCGGCGGCGGCCGCGCAGTTGCCACAGGTGTTATGATCGGTCAGCGCAATGGCGTTCAGTCCCGCAAGCTGTGCCATATTGACGAGGTTGTTGGGTGTCATTTCGTTGTCACCGCAAGGGGACAGGCAGGAATGAATATGAAAATCGTAGTAAATTTTCAATGACAACACATCACGTTTCTTCTCGTAATTTGCACACATCCACCCAAATGCCGCCGGTGTATTCCTCCAGCTGGGCGGGGGTGACTTCGATCGCCGAGTTTGAGCTTCCTGCCGCGGGATATACCGTCTCAAAGCGGCGCAGGGATTCGTCCAAGAAAATGCGCACCGTTTTGGGCAAGGCAAACGGGCAGACACCGCCGACGGCATGTCCTGTCAGTTCCAAGGCTTGGTCGGGGGACAACATTTTGGCTTTGAAGCCGAAGGTTTGCTTATATTTCGGGTTATCAATTTTGGTATCACCCGCCGTGACGACCACCAGACACCCCTCACCGTCCGCAAACGACATTGTTTTGGCGATGCGAGCGGGAGCCACATTCAGTGTTGCTGCCGCGAGCTCCACGGTGGCGCTGGAGACGGTGAATTCCCGAATGTCCTGTTCTCTGCCAAATTTGGCGAGGAACGGACGGACAAGTTCAATCGACATGTTTTACACAGTCCTTTCTAATAGGGAAGCGAGCTTTCCGGCGAGTGTATACGCTGTGTCGGTACTGCGCAGGATCGTGACGGATTCCTGTTCTGCGCGGGCGCGAGCGGCATCGTCCAGAGCGGCGTTTTCACATAAAATTAAACACGAGACGTCCGCCAGCACGCAGACGGCAACGGCATTGACGTTGCCCATTACGCTAAACCAGGCGTCGCCCGCCTTGGCGCGACCCATGACCCAACTGAGCAGGTCGCCCGAGTAGCCGTCGGTGACGGCACGGTTCAAATCACCCTCAACGAGGGCTTCAAGCGATAAGGCGGTTATCAGATCACGAACGGTCATTTGCGGTCCTCCTTCATACGGAAGCAAGCGGTTGTATCCGCAAGTCCGCGGACAATGTCTTCTGCTAACGCACGGCAGGTGGGTGCGCCGCAAGCGCCGCAATCGAGCTTCGGGAGTTGTTCGTAGAGGGCGTTCGCTTCCTGCATCAGGCGCATGGCATCGCTGACGTTTTCCGCCAACCGCAGTGCCGGGTTTTCTGACAACGATTCTGACCAATTCAGCGAACGCAGGTCGCCGATGTCTTCGGCGCGGTTGCAGGAAATCGGCAGATATTTGCGCAGGCGTTTGATGCGCGCGCGGGCAACGTATCCGTTTTCCGCCGTGAACACGCCGCCGACGCAGCCGCCGGCACAGGCGCTGAGTTCAATGAAATCCAAATCCGCGAGTTTTTCGTCTTCCAATTCTTCCAATACGCGGATGACGTTCTGAATGCCGTCTGCCGCCAAATGGTTTTCGTTGAGCAGACCTGCCGCCTCACCGCCGATAAACGACCAGCTGGTGCCGATCAGTCCCGAATGGGATAACGGTTGCACCTGATCCAGGTGGTCCATTTCGTGTACCAGTTTGGGATAAATATTGGCAATCGACAGCACCCCGTCTACCTGTGAGTGGGAATTGCCGATGGGGAAGCGCACGTCCGTGACCTTGGCGGGGCAGGGAGAGATGAAGAAGATACCGATCTCCTCAGGTGCCAGTCCCGTTTGTGCCATCGCGCGTTGACGGGCCATCGCGGCCGCGACTTCCATCGGTGCTTTCATCGGCAACACATGGTCGCACAGTTCCGGGAAACGAATTTGGATCAGCCGAACCACCACCGGACACGCCGAGCTGATGACGGGTTTTTTGACCAATCCATCCGACATCACCTTACGGGTGGCATCCGACACGATCTCCGCGCCGCGGGACACCTCAAACACCTGGTCAAAGCCGAGCTTCAAGAGGCCGGACAAGATCACGTCAATATCGTCCAGATGATGGAATTGCCCGTACAGCGCGGGGGCGGGCAGGGCGATGGTATATTGATAATCACTCAGCATCGACAGTGAATCGTGCCGTGCTTTTTTGGCATGGTGGGGACAGACGCGGATGCATTCGCCGCAATCAATGCAGCGTTCATCCGTGATAACGGCTCTGCCGCCGCGCACGCGGATCGCCTGCGTGGGGCAGCGCTTGACGCAGTGCGTACAGCCTACGCATTTTTCAGCATCCAGCGTTACGGAATGTAACATCCGTTCCATAAGCAACGCTCCTTGTTAAGTCGAGTTGCCCTTAAGAGGGCACGTTGATCGTCATGCGAATACAGGTGCCTTTGCCGATCTCGGTATCAATGGCAAGGTCATCGGTATAGCGCTTGATGTTGGGCAGGCCCATACCGGCGCCAAAGCCCAAATTGCGCACGTTTTCAGGCGCGGTAGAGAAGCCTTCCTGCATGGCCTTTTCCACATCCGGAATACCGGGGCCACGGTCGGTTAGTGTGACGACGATACGGTCGGGTTCAATCTCCACGTCTGCTACGCCGCCGTCTGCGTGAATGACCATGTTGATCTCACCCTCATACATCGCGATCGCGACGCGGCGGATCACATCAGCAGGGAAGCCAAGACGTTTTAATGTGGCTTTGACGGCACCGGACGCCTCGCCGGCGCGGGTGAAATCATCGCCGGCAACTTCGTAATGCAGTTTCAAGTCGTCACCTCACATTTCTTCACCGCCGTGCAGGCCGCTTTCATACAGCAAGCCGCAAGCAGTGAACAGGCGAAGCGGGGTTTTCATCAGCACAATGTTAAACGCCTGGGCAAGCTCGATCATTTCCGCCGTCGGCTCTTTGCCGCGCACGAAAACGACACACAGCATATCCATCATTTCGGCGGTGCGTACCACCTGCGTGTTGACCAGTCCCGTGAGCAGCACCGACTGATCCTTGACGAACGCGAGAACGTCGCTCATCATATCGCTGCCGCAGGCGTTATGCACCTCGGCTGTCAGGTTGTCGCCGCATACGATCTTGGCGTTGAGGATCTTTTGAACATCTGCAATGGTCATCCGTTATTCCACCTTTTTTACAAAAATCATGTCTTATATTCAGTATACTGTAAAACATAAGAAGATGCAAGGAAAACCCTTGTGAAAAATTTCACAAGATGCGAACTTTACAGTTGACTATTTTGTCAAATGAGAGTACAATAATAGTAATTTTACTTTTTCTTTGGAGGAATGAATCATGGCAAGAGTATATAATTTTTCGGCCGGCCCTTCCGTGCTGCCGGAAAGCGTTTTGAAGCGTGCGGCAGAGGAGATGCTGGATTATCAGGGGTCCGGTCAATCCGTTATGGAGATGTCGCATCGATCGAAAACATACGATGCCATTATCAAGGAATGTGAGGCGCTCCTGCGTGAGGTCATGAACATTCCGGATAATTATAAGGTGCTGTTCCTGCAGGGTGGTGCTTCTTCGCAATTTGCGATGATTCCGCTGAACCTGATGAATAAGAGCGGTAAGGCAGACTTTATCCTTACCGGTCAGTGGGCGACCAAGGCGTACAAGGAAGCCGACCGTTACGGCGAGGCGAAGGTGATCGCCAGTTCCAAGGATAAGACCTTCTCGTATATCCCAGAATGGGATGAGGCGGATTTCACGCCGGATGCGGACTATTTTCACATCTGCATGAACAACACGATTTACGGCACCAAGTTCACGAAGCTTCCCGAAACCGGTGACGTGCCGCTGGTAGCGGACATTTCGTCTTGCATCCTGTCCGAGCCGATTGACGTGTCGCGTTTCGGTCTGCTGTATGCGGGCGCGCAGAAGAACATGGCACCTGCCGGTCTCACGGTTGTGATCGTGCGCGAGGACCTTATCGGCAACGCCCAGGAGATCACCCCCACCATGTTCAACTATCAGATCCACGCGGATAACGATTCCATGTTTAACACCCCGCCCTGCTATACCATTTACATTTGTAAGCTGGTGCTTGAGTGGGTGAAGAACGAGATCGGCGGCCTCGAGAACATGAAAGTTATCAACGAGAAGAAGGCCGGCATTCTGTACGATTTCCTGGATTCGTCCAAGCTGTTCAAGGGTACCGTTGAGAAGAAGGATCGTTCGCTGATGAACGTGCCGTTTATCACCGGCAACGAAGAACTGGATGCGAAATTTGTCAAAGAAGCCACTGCTGCGGGCTTTGTGAACTTGAAGGGTCACCGTTCGGTCGGCGGTATGCGCGCGTCCATCTACAACGCGATGCCGGTCGAGGGTGTTGAGAAATTAGTGGCGTTTATGAAGGCTTTTGAAGAAACAAACGCATAAGGAGATTTGGAAATGGATATTTTAGCACTGAATAAGATCGCGGCTTGCGGCACGGACCGTCTGGGCGCGGGCTATACGGTCAGCGATGCGGTTGAGGCGCCGGTCGGCGTACTGGTTCGTTCGGCTGCGATGCACGATATGGAATTCCCGTCCTCGCTTCTCGCGGTTGCCAGAGCGGGCGCGGGTGTCAACAACATCCCGTTGGATCGCTGCAGCGACGCGGGCATCGTGGTGTTCAACACCCCCGGTGCCAACGCCAACGCGGTTAAGGAACTCGTGATTGCCGGGTTGCTGCTTTCGTCTCGTAAGGTCGTTCCCGCCATCGAGTGGGCAAAGACGCTCAAAGGCAAAGGCGCTGAAGTCGGCAAGTTGGTCGAAAAAGGCAAGAGCCAATTCACGGGTCCCGAAATTCTCGGCAAAAAGCTCGGTGTTGTGGGCTTGGGTGCCATCGGTATTTTGGTTGCCAACGCTGCCAAATCGCTCGGCATGGAAGTGTACGGCTACGATCCGTATTTGTCAGTCGATGCCGCGTGGAGCCTGTCCCGTTCGATCCGCCACGCCGCTACGTTAGAGGAGATCTACACGGAATGTGATTACATCACCGTCCACGTGCCGCTCAACGACGGTACGCGCGGTATGATCGGCAAGGACACCATTTCGATGATGAAGGATGGCGTGCGTATTCTGAACTTTGCGCGCGGCGAACTGGTCGACGGCGAGGCCATGCGCGCCGCTTTGGCGGACGGCAAGGTTGCCGCGTATGTGGTGGATTTCCCGTCCGATGATATGTTGTGCGTCGAAAACGTCATTGCGATCCCGCACCTCGGTGCTTCTACGCCCGAGAGCGAGGACAACTGTGCGATGATGGCGGCTGATGAGCTGAAAGCCTATTTGGAGCGCGGTATCATCCGCAACTCGGTCAACTTCCCCGCAATGGACGTGGAAAAGAGCGGCGACGTGCGCATCTGCGTGCTGCACCGCAACATTCCGAACATGCTTGCACAGATCAGCGCGGTCGTGTCGGAGGCGGGTGTGAACATCGAAACGATGACCAACCGTTCCAAGAAGGACAACGCGTATACGGTGCTGGATATTATCGGTGAGGTGCCGCAGGGCATTGTCGACGGTATCGCAGCAATCGACGGTGTTATCCGCGTGCGCAAGATCTAAACACAGTCAGCGACAACAGCGGCACCGAGCATTCGGTGCCGCTGTTTTAACAAGGAGGGCTTAGCCGTGCATGGAACGGGCACTTTGGGGATCACCCTGCGAGTGGCGCTTGCGGTGATCTGTTTAGTTTTAGGCGTGTGGGGTGTGCTGCCGGCCTTTACCGGCCGCTTTCATTCCGGCTGTCTGACGATGGTAATTGTTGGTGCGCTTGGGGTCGGCTTGTGCGTTACCTTTCCCGACCTCGCCGCTTTTTGTGGCCGCGTTTGGCAAAGCGGTGCGGGGAAAGTGGTCTTATGTGCCGTTGCAGGACTTGTTGGGGCGTTGGTGCTGTTGTTTATCGGGCTGTCGGTTTGCATGATTGCCGCGTGTAAAGCGAAACCCGGCGAGAACGCGACTCTGATTGTCTTAGGAGCCGCCCTGCGTGAGGATCGACCGAGTGAAATACTGCGCGGGCGGTTGGAAGCGGCGTATGCGTACTTAACAGAGCATCCCGAAGCGAACTGTATCGTATCCGGCGGACAGGGGGAAGATGAGATCTGCACCGAGGCGAGTGTGATGTACGCGTATTTGGTGGACAAAGGCATCGATCCCGCGCGTATTTACATGGAGGAAAGCGCCACCAGCACATTTGAGAACATTCGGCTGTCTCGTGAGTTGATCGAGCAGCACGGACTCAGTACCGAGGTGGCGGTGGTGACACAGGAGTTTCATCAGTTCCGCGCGCAGCAGTTTGTGAAGCGGGCGGGGCTTACCGTTTCCGGTGCGGTGACGGCGTATACCCCTTGGTATTTGCTGGCAAGCTATTGGATCCGCGATTTTGCGGGGATCTGCCATATGGCACTGTTGGGAACATAAAAAAGACGAGGCTTTCCGCCTCGTCTTTTATGTTTTGGTCTGCACGTTTTCAAACGTGACGGTCAAGGGGATACCGGGAACGGTGAGGGAAAGCGGGGCGCCGGTTTTGGCATCGTACACGTAGGTGTATTGAGCGTTGCCCGACAATCCGCTTACCGTGACCGTACCGTCTGCCTCCTGTCGTTCGCCTTCGCCGCGCAGCGCGGTGTCAAAGGCTGACAGCAGCCCCTCCCCGAGAGCGTTTTCGGGAAGGGTGTCGGGGTCGACATCGTACGACAGCCCCAGATACTTAAGGGTGACCTTCTCGCCGTCCCACTCGGCAGAAAGGCCGTTTAAGGTTTCGGGCTCGGAAAATTCCAAAAGCAGCGTGCCCGCCGTACGGCGCGTGAGGGTGCCGGCGGCGGTCAGGTCGTTATAGTGTGCGCGGAACGTGCATACAAAATCGACCGCGACCGGCTCTGCCGATCTTTTTCGGTTACAGCCAACCAACACGAAGGTAAACGCAAGACATAGCGCGAGGGCGCGACGGGACATGAGTACTCTACCCCTTATGATTCAAGTTGCAGAAACAGCGTCCCCAGTTCATTCAGTATATCGGTAGGCAGCATGGCGTGCTGTGACAAGCGCGCAGCAGCGAGATCACCCGCCGCACCATGCAGATATACACCGCATCGCGCAGCATCCCAAGGGGATAACCCTTGGGAGACGAGTCCCGCGATCATGCCCGCCAACACGTCCCCGCTGCCGGCGACCGCCATACCGGGATTGCCGGTTTGGTTGACAGATACCGTGCCGTCGGGTGCTGCGATCACGGTGTGATGCCCTTTAAGCACCACGACCGCATCGAAGCGCGAGGCGGCGGTTTGTGCCGCCGTTTGCCGATCGGCCCTGATCTGCTCGACGGTAGTGTGTAAAAGGCGGGAAAGTTCTTTCGGATGCGGTGTCAGAATAAGCGGTGGATGCGCTGTTTCCAGTATAGATATATGCCGTGCGGCGATATTTATACCATCCGCATCCAAAACAATGGGGCAGGTTGCTGTATTCAGCAAGGCGTCTGTCAGCCGTGCGGTATCTGCCGTGTTGCCGAGTCCGCAACCGATCAAGAGAGCCGTGCTTTTTTGCAAGTGCGGCGTTAAGTTCTTGACAACGGCGGCAGTGGATTGTTCTGAAAGTGGGGCGAATACCACTTCAGGCAGTGCTGCCCCCACGATGGGATAGATCGATTCGGGCAGGGCGGCAATTACGAGCCCTGTTCCGCACCGCATGGCGGCGCGTGCCGCAAGGATCGCGGCACCTGCCATACCGTA
>JAZRQG010000069.1:0-14922 GCA_045649625.1 Acutalibacteraceae bacterium | reverse complement strand
AACATCAAAGCGGCAAACAATCCCGCAGGACCACTCCCCACCACCACGGGGCGGTGAGACGTCTTCGGTGCACTTGGAACATCCAGCACCGTCGGCAACAACGGCGACACCTCCGGCAAACGCAGATACGCCGCCTCATCCCCGACGACGCTGACCGCCGCCGTAATCTGAAACACAATCGCATCCTTGCGACGCGCATCTACCGAGCGCTTGAATAAGCGACAATCCGTAATCTTCTCTGCCGTGACGTTTAATTTTCGCGCCACCGCACGGCGCAAATCCGCGTCGGTATACGACAGCGGCAACTTGATGCCGCCCACCTTAATCATTCGCTCACCGCCTGTGCCGCCGCGTAAGCAGAGGCCCACGCCCAGTGCAGATTGTATCCGCCGCAATCGCCGTCCACATCCAGCAATTCTCCAATCAGATGCAAATGCGAAACCAAACGGGACTGCAGGGTGACGGGATCCACGTCGCGGGTATCAATCCCGCCCGCGGTCACTTGTGCACCGCCAAAGCCCTGTGTTCCCATCACCTTTACCGTAAACCGTTTGATAACTTGCGCCAAACGAGAATACTCCGTTACGGCGTCATCGAGCGACAATCCCGCCGCGCGGCACACCGTCTGCCCGATACGCTTGTGTAACAATCCCGTCAAAAAATCCTCTGCCGTACGCACAGGGCGGGAACTGAGCTGTGCCATCAGCGCCTCCTTTGACAAAGTGGGAAGCAGGTCAATCACCGCCTCCATCGTGCCGTTCTTGCGGCGCTCCCAATCACCGACCACACGCGAGATCTGCATCACAGCAGGTCCTGAAACACCATATTCGGTAAACAGCAATTCACCCGTTTGACTACACAGTGGTTTTCCGTCCAACACAAAGCTAACCGTCACATCGGTGCGCAGTCCTTTCATCGCTTTGATAAACGTGGTATCCGTTTTAACCTGTACGATTGAGGGGAACAACGGTGTTTTTTTATGACCGAGCGCCGTCGCCAGTGCATACCCCTGTGCCGAACCGCCGAGTGCGGGTGCAGCCGCACCGCCGGTCGCCAAAATCACATGCTCGGCATACCACGTCTCGTTTTCGGTAACAACGGTAAACCCGCCTTTCTCATGACGAATGGCCGTCACCGCCGTATCGCACCGCTCGGTTACGCCGAGCGCTTTTAATTCCAAACGAAGGCAATCCAACACAGCGGCAGCTTGCTCACACAAGGGATACTCTCTCCCCTCTTCGCGCGAAGAGCAAACCACACCGAGCGAAGCAAAAAAATCAATACACGACTGCGGCGGGAACGCTTGCAGCACGGGTACCGTAAAGGATGCATCCGCACCGTGATAATGCGATGCATCCGCACGGCGGTTGGTGATATTGCAGGTCCCGTTACCGGTGGCCAGCAGCTTTTTGCCCACACGCGGTGCTTTTTCCAATAGAATCACTCGCTCGCCGCCGATTCTGCGCGCACAGAACACCGCCGCCGCGAGTCCGCTCGCGCCACCGCCGACAATCAGCGTATGCCACTGTTTCGCCATGTTCCCCACCTCATTTTCTCTGTGTGACAGCTTCAGGTCTAGTATATCGGGTTTTACCCTCGCCGTCAAGATTTGGCACGTCACGAAAATTTTTGTTCTCGTTATCGATATAATGCACCTGTTCCGGCATACACTATTCGGGATGGGAGGCTAAACGCATGATCTATATCAACGAATTATTTGATCTGTCCAAAAGCATCGCGGGGAGGTATCTGTCGGGATATCAACATCCGTGGGAAGTCTTACCGCATATCGGCGAGCATATCCTGCAGCTCATCAAAACGCTGCCGGATGAACTGTTCGAGCAACGCGGGGAGGCCATCTGGGTCGCTCGGTCTGCCAACGTGCATCCGAACGTCACCCTATCGGGCCCGTGTATCATCGACGAAGCCGCCGAAATACGTCCCGGCGCCTTTATCCGCGGCAACGTGCTGGTCGGCAAGCACGCAGTAGTCGGCAATTCGACCGAACTCAAAAACGTCATTTTGTTTGACGGCGTGCAGGTGCCGCATTATAACTATGTGGGCGATTCCGTTTTGGGATACCGCACACACATGGGTGCCGGGGCCATCACCTCGAATGTTAAAAGTGATAAGTCGCTTGTCGTCATCCGAAACGGTGACGAGCGCGCCGAAACGGGACTTAAAAAATGCGGAGCCATGCTCGGCGACTATGTGGAAGTCGGCTGTAACAGCGTACTGAACCCCGGCACGGTGGTGGGAAAGGCATCCCAGATATACCCGCTGTCTTCCGTACGCGGTGTGATCCCCGCACGACACATTTATAAAAATGCACAAAACATCGTACAGAAACGGAGCGAATAAGATGGGACGATTATTCGGAACAGACGGTGTGCGCGGCATTGCGAACACCGAACTGACTTGTGAGCTTGTCTACGGTATCGGCAAAGCAGCCGCACTGGTGCTCGCCAAAGACGGACGCAGACGACCGGTATTTCTCATCGGTTCAGACACGCGTGCCTCCTCGGAAATGTTGGATGCCGCCTTGACTGCGGGGCTGTGCGCCGTCGGTGCCGACGTGATCCGCCTCGGTGTCATCCCCACCCCCGCCGTTGCGTTTTTAGTCGGCAAATACAAGGCGGATGCGGGTATTATGATCTCCGCGTCACACAACCCCGCCGAATACAACGGTATCAAACTCTTCTCAGGCGACGGGTATAAATTACCCGACGCATTGGAAGAAGAGATCGAGCAGATCGTATTGGACGGCGATACGGTCTTTCCTTCCCCGATCGGCGGAGACGTCGGTCGAGTAACGGTGGCCGACAACTCGGTAAAAGATTACATTGATCATCTAAAAAGCACCGTGCTGTACGCACCCGACGGATTGCGTATTGCGGTGGACTGCGCAAATGGTGCGGCATCCGTGACCGCCGAGCGCTTGTTTCGTGAACTGCGTACCGACGCCCATATTCTGCATCACACACCGAATGGCATCAACATCAACCGCGGGTGTGGTTCCACCCATTTGGAAGCCTTGTCAACGTATGTCGTCGAAAACAAATTGGATCTCGGCATCGCGTTCGACGGCGATGCCGACCGCTGCCTGTGTGTGGATGAAAACGGAAACGAGGTTGACGGCGATCAAATCATGGCGATCTGCGCCGTGGATATGAAAGAACGCGGTAAGTTGGCGGGCAATACCGTTGTCGGTACTATCCTGACAAATTTTGGGTTCACCAAATTCTGCAAGGATAATGATCTACAGTTTATCGCCACCAAGGTTGGTGATCGCTATGTGTTGGAAGAACTGCTGCTGGGTGATTTCTCGTTTGGCGGTGAGCAGTCGGGACACGTGATATTCCGCGATTTTGCCACCACCGGAGACGGACAGCTGACCGCCATTCAACTGTTATCCTATCTCAAGCGAAGCGGTGCAAAGCTCTCGGAGCTTGCCGCCATCATGACCAAGTATCCGCAGTTGAGCATCAACCTCAACGTATCGGCAGAAGGAAAACTGCAATTTTATACCAACAGTACCATCAAAAAAGCCATAACGAATGCAAAAAAAGCACTGGACGGCATCGGCCGTATCGTCGTTCGCCCGTCGGGCACCGAGCCTCTCATTCGCGTGATGGCAGAGGGCGATGATCCCACTCTTGTAAAAGAGCAAGCAGAAGCCGTCGCAAAAGTCATCAAAGAACAACTCAACTAAACAAGCGCCTCCCCGACGAAGTGCTTCGTCAGGGAGGCGCTCTGCTTTTTACAACACACCGCGTTTATATAATCCTCTTGTGAAATCGGCAGGCGGTTTACCACCGTTTCGATATTGATCCAGCACGCGGGAGACCCGTGCAGGTGCTTCATCGGTAAAATGCAAATACAGAAACTCGTGTGGCGGTAATGCCGAGAGCATATCCGCCAGATACAAGGGCACGGCATTTAAAAGCTCACTGCATTCGCCGGCACAGCGCACCGGAAATTCCGCACCGCGCCGATCGACAAGGGTGCTGCTGCCGCCACAAGACAAGCAACCAACCGCCGCCGATACGGGGCACGCCCGCAAGAGCATCAGCGGCTGTCTGCCATAAGCAAACAGACCAAGACAACCCTTGCCATTCGCAAACTGCATCTGCGGAAAGGTCAGTTCAAAGGAGAGAATGGCGGCGGCGGCACCGTCTTCGGCGATAGCCGATAACGATTCGCTGTTTAGGATATGTAAAAACGCACCCGCAATCGGCGCAAGCCCCGCGGCTTTGGCAAGCGGGATGGCACCGACGGTATTACACAAGGCAAAAGCGGCACCGTCTGCGGCGGCACGCACCAATTGTTTTTTTACCCATTCTTCTCGTCCAAACAACCCGCGCGGGATTTCAACACCCCAATACGGAACGTCGGGGCGTTTTCCCAGCGGCACGATCCACGCATCCGCTTCCCCGTGAATCTGCTGGAGGGATTCTACCCGCGCCACCAGTCCGTGCAACAGCCCCTTCGGCAACACGGCGGGCGGCAACGTTTTCTCCTCAAAGGGCACAGGCATCGTGCGCGAGCGAAGGCTAAGCAATTCCTCCAAGGCCCTCCGGCGCAGCGCGTTCACGGCCGACAACGGCACCGCAGCCGGCTCGGCAGCAGCAACCGCTGAAAACGGTGTTCCGCCGGTCTTTTGCAATGCGATAATTAAACGGTCAGTATCCAAAACGCTTTCCATTTTCGGTGTTTCTTGATCAGTAACCGTCACGGTATGCCCATCGCGATCCTCAGCGGTAAGCGTCAACGGATCGGCAGTCAGTGTCAAGGTGATCGGCACCGATTGCCGCTCACGGGTATACAAATGCGCTAAGCGGTTGAGCACCGCAGGCGGGGCAATATCCTCCAAGCGGCGCTTACCAAACAGATCGGCATCGCGCACACCGGTAAAATACCCATCGGTAAAGCCGGTGCGGGAAAACACCGCGCGCAGATCCTCCCATGTTTGGGTATCGGGCTTTTTGCCGTCCAGCAGATCACGTAACACCGCCGTAGCAGCCGCAACGTATTCGGGGCGCTTCATACGCCCCTCAATTTTGAGCGACGCGATCCCCATAGCGGTCAATTCGGGAATATGCCCATACAGTGAATTGTCTTTTAAACTCAGTGCGGTTTCATCGTCATCGGGATAGTGCCCCACCGCAAACGGCAGACGACACGGCTGCGCACACAGGCCGCGATTACCGCTCCTGCCGCCAAGCATCGCGGAAAGTTCACACTGGCCGGACACCGACATACACAACGCACCGTGCACGAACACTTCCAATTCGCACCCCAAATTGGCACACGCAGCAATCTCCTGTTTGCTCATTTCGCGAGCGAGCACCACGCGTGAGAACCCCAAATCGCGCAATTGAGCAACACCCTGCGGCGTATGGCAGGTTATCTGCGTAGAGGCGTGCAATGGCATCGTCGGCGCACACGCACGGATACGGCGGGCAAGGCCGCGATCCTGTAAAATCAACGCATCCACGCCGCACTCACACGCGGCCTTTGCAATTCCCAACGCCTCCGACAATTCTCGATCATGCACAAGCGTGTTGAGCGTCACGTACACCTTTACACCACGCGCATGACAAAAAGCCACCGCCTCTTTTAGCAAGGGGGTGGCATCCGTATTGTCTTGTAAAGAAAAATTCCGGGCATGGCGGCGCGCGTTAAACGAGCCCACCCCCAGATACACCGCATCCGCGCCGGTGCGGACGGCAGCCTCCATCGCTTCCCAAGAACCGGCAGGCGCTAACAGCTCCGTCATCAGGAATACAACCGACGCAGCGCTTCCATTTCAGCACGCAGCGCTTTATTCTCTTCCAGATACTCGGTCACTTGCGTACGGAGATGATCGGCGGTCGCCTCCGACTTGTGCGAACGATCGGCATTGTTGATAGCGGTAAGCACCGCCGCCATATTCATGGACATACGGGGATTATCCTCCATCAGCTGGCAGATCTCACGATCCACTTCTTTGCCCAATTTTTCCATATACTCCACCGATTCATCCGAAGAAAGCATAAACTCCGCTCCGCAGATGGTCAGTTTCACGCGGTTACGTGCCATGAACGATTCCTCCCCGTGCACTTTCTATCTTCAGTATATCACAAGAAAATCGGACTCGCAATGCTTTTTGCACATATTCATTCACATTTGAGATGAATCAGGTGTGCAATACCGGGAATGGACTCCCCTTGCTGCGAGGAGGTCGGCGACATCATCGCACCGGTGGCAATAAACAGTCCATCCCGCCATTTCCCGTTTTCCATGTTGCCGAGAATCAATGAGCAGAGAACCGAGGCCGAACACCCGCAACCGCTTCCGCCCGCATGGACATCCTGCCGCTTGCGGTCATAGATCAGCAACCCGCAATCCAAGTATTCCTCACCGAGACGCTCACCGTCACGTGCCATCAAGGTCTTGAACAACGCGCTCCCTTCTGCTCCGAGATCACCCGTAGCAATAAAATCGTAGTCCTCGGGGTGCGTGTCTGTATCCGCAAAGAACTTTAACAACGTATCCGCAGCAGCGGGGGCCATCGCGGCGCCCATGTTATTGGTATCGGTGATACCCAGATCCACAATACAACCGATACACACGTCCGCAATATGCACCTTGCCGCCACCGAGTCCCACCAATACCGCACCCGACGCGGTAGCGGTCCACTGCGCGGTGGCAGGTCGTTGCCCCCCGTACTCCAGCGGAAAACGGAACTGGCGCTCTGCCGTGCAAAAATGTGACGAGGTGACCGCCGCCGCAAGATCGGCGGCACCACTGTCCACAAAAATGGACGCCATCGCGAGCGTTTGGGCCATCGTCGAACAAGCACCGAACTGGTTAACGAGCGGGATCTGACTATCCCGCATCCCGAAAGTGGAGGCAATATTCTGATTCAGCAGATCGCCGGTAAACAGAACGTCAATCTGCGACGGTGAAAACCCCGCCTTGTTCAGCACGCGACTCAAGGCTTCCTTTTGCAAGCGACTTTCCGCCTTTTCCCACGTCTTTTCGCCGAGTCGCGTATCGGTGAACACCTGATCAAACAGCTCACCGAGCGGACCTTCTCCCTCTTTTTTGCCTACGACGGATGCGTATCCGAGCACCGTCGGTCTTCCTGACAAACTGATGGTGTACTTTCCTCTTCTTTCCGGCATACATATCCTCCCCTTTTACAGTTTGGTATGTGCAAATTTGATGCCATTTATACACGACAAAAGCAGGCTTTGCCGTTTATCAAGCCTGCTCTCGCATAACCTCTTTGCCGCCATGCTGAGAACAAGGTCCTCGGCTTATGCCAACTGAGGACTCCGCATGTTTCCATAAATCACAGCGTTTTTTTGTGTTTTTTTCGGTAGTCACTTGGCGGCATACCGCATTTCGCCTTAAATACCGCAAGAAAATTCGAAAGAGAACCAAATCCCGATTCAAAGCAAGCATCCGACACCGAAAGTCCCCTGGCCAAAAGCGCTTTCGCATAATTGATACGCAAGGACGTCAATCTTTCAATGTAAGTTTCTCCTGTAAATTTTCGGAACAGTTCGCTAAAATAGGTAGGATTGTAACCCGACAAAACAGCAAGCTGTTGCAGTGTTACTTTCTCTCTAAAATGTAGTTCTATATAGGCCACTGCTTTTTTTATCCCTGTCAAATGTAGTTGACTGGTTATGGCACCCTGTTGTTTTGTTTCCTGCACAAAGCGGCTTAGCAAATACTCCAAAAGTTGATGGATACACGGCGCATCCGCCTCACACTCATAGCGCAACAATTCGGCGGCCATAATGATACGTTCATAATCATTCCCATGAAATCTGCGTATCTTTTCAAAATCCTTTGTATATAAAAACGTCCGCACTTTTTCGGACAACCAAACCTCATCAAAGGAAATGTTAATGACTTCTACCGGCGAGGATGCTTTGATTTCATGAAAATCCAAGGGCGTTAAAAAATACGCATCTCCTTTACAGATGGGGTGCGCCGTACCGTTAAAAATGTACACACCGGCACCTTCAACAACGATTTCAACTTCAAAATAATTGTGCCAATGCTGCGGAAAATCCAACGATACATGTCTCTCAACGGTAATATATTGATCACCGGTTTCCGCCTCAAAACGAGGCAGGTTTTTATGCTCTTTCATGATCATCACCGTCTATATTATAAGCTGTTTTTTCTTCTTTTGCAATAAGATCAGAAAAAACTGTTGAAATTTATGAGATTATCTGTTGTGATCGTTTTCTTGTTCTCTTATAGTGTAGTTAAAAAAAGGAGATGGTGCACAATGAAAACAATTTCTTTGAACGGCATTTGGCAATTGCGGGGCAAACCGCAGCAAAATGCCGCTTGTGAAGATCTGCTCTTGGATGCTTGTGTTCCCGGCTGTGTTCAACTGGATCTTTCAAAAGCAGGGTATTTGCCATCCGATTTGTTTATGGGCGAGAATATTTTAAAAGCCGAGAAATACGAGGAATACGAATGGTGGTATTCCCGTTCTTTTGATGCGCCCGAATCCAAAGAAAACGCCTATCTGGTTTTTGAAGGTGTTGATTGCCTTGCTGAGTATTTTTTGAATGGTGTTAAACTCGGTGAAAGCAAAAATATGTTTATAGCACACACATTTAGGGTGGACCATCTGCTGAAAACCGGAGAAAACACGATTACGGTTCATATCACCTCCGCGACACTTGCGGCAAATGCCGAAGATTATCCCATACGACTGCTGCATAGCAATAATATTGACGGCAATCACCTTCGCAAAGCTCCGCACTCCTTTGGTTGGGATATTATGCCCCGTGCCGTAACGGCGGGTCTCTGGCGGGACGTCCGGCTTGAAATTCGTGACCGCATCTGTTTTTCTCAGGCATTTATACGCGCAACAAAAACTTCTGCTGATTTCTACTATACACTGGAATCCGATAACACCGATTTTAGCCAAGTCGAAATCGCAGTAGAAGGTGCGTGCGGTGATAGTGCGGTCAATATCCGTTTTGCCGGTAGGCAGAAATTCGGGCGTTTGCGCTTTGCCATTGAAAACCCTAAGCTCTGGTTCCCTTACGGTTACGGAGAAGCAAACGTTTACGATTGCACGGCACGCATATATGATAAGGGCATCCTCATTCACGAAGAGCCGATCAGCTTCGGAATTCGAGAGGTTGTGCTTGACCGCAGAGATCCCGAGGGCTTTGATGACGGACAATTCCGCTTCCTTATCAACGGTGTTGAAATCATGTGCAAAGGTTCAAACTGGGTACCGCTGGACGCTTTCCATTGCCGTGACGCCGCCCGTTACGACGAATCTCTGGCACTGGTTCGTGACATCGGTTGCAACATTCTGCGCTGCTGGGGAGGAAATGTTTACGAAGATCACAAATTCTTTGATTTCTGTGACCGTAACGGCATTATGGTTTGGCAGGATTTTTCAATGGCCTGCGCGTCGTACCCGGAAACCGACGAATTTATGCAGAATCTAAAGGAAGAGGCAACGGCAGTCATCAGAAAGCTTCGAAACCATCCGTCAATCGTTCTTTGGGCGGGCGACAATGAGATCGACGCCTGCTTCCCGCAATACGATCCCAACGAAAACAAGTTAACTCGTGTCATTCTTCCCGCGTGTGTACGGGATAATGACGTCGGCAGGCCCTATTTACCCAGTTCTCCGTATATCTCTCCCAAAATGCATGCCGCGGGTTTTAAATCGCAGGTTCACAGCACTCCCCTTGTAGAAGATCATCTGTGGGGTCCTCGCGATTACTTCAAAAGCGATTTTTACAGTGGCAACAAAGCGCATTTCGTCAGTGAAACCGGTTATCACGGCTGCCCTGGATTGGAATCTATCAAAAAATTCATCACGCCGGAAAAGGTGTGGCCTTATCGAAATAACAATGAGTGGATCCTCCACTCCAGCGACCAAAAAGGCAACGATTCCCGCGTTATGCTGATGGAAAACCAGGTTCGTCAACTGTTCGGCACAGTGCCCACCGATCCGGAAGACTATATTTTGGCATCCCAAATCTCACAGGCAGAAGCAAAGAAATATTTCATTGAGCGGATACGTGTTGGACGTCCCAAAAAAACCGGCATTATTTGGTGGAACTTGCTGGACGGTTGGCCGCAAATGTCAGACGCGGTAGTGGACTACTATTTCACCAAAAAACTGGCTTACGGGTATATCAAACAGTCACAGGCTCCTTTTACCATCATTGCCGATGAGTTATCCGATTGGAAAACCAAACTATTTGCCTGCAATGATACGTTACAAATCAAAACCGGCCATTTCACCATAACGGACGCCGAAACAAAAGAAGTCCTTTTGGCGAAAGATTTTACAGCCGAGATAAATACCTCGACCTGCATTGCGGAACTTCCCGTTTATTATTCGGAACGGAAAATTCTGTTGATCCATTGGACTGCCAACGGAGAGGCCGGATTTAACCATTATGTATGCGGATATCCGCCCTTTGATCTTGCGTGGTATAAACAGTTTCTTGAACAACACATTCTTCCGGCAGATAATCATTGCTAATGAACCACCTAAAAAGGCTTGACCGAATCGGTCAAGCCTTTTTCTTTAAAACATTTGCATTATCCAATAAATATCCCCATACACCACACTCGCCACCGTGCCATACACAATAACAGAACCCGCAATCGTAAACATTTTCGCCGCCACGCCGAGGGCGAACCCCTCTGCCGCCGTCAATATAGATCCCATTCGTTTGCAAATCCGTTTAAAAATAAAATTTAAAATCTTGTAATTTAGCGCCTTTCATGTTAAAATTTCTAAAACGACTTATGGAGGTTTTGCTTATGAACATAAAACCACAAAAAGGCGGAAAGTGTTGGTCATGTAAATTTTGCGAAGATATTGCCACGCAAACAAATAATGAATGCGGTTCATACTACCGAAAATGCACTAAAAACGGGCACGAATATATTGATACCTGTAAGTTTAGTTGCACAGATTATGTATGGGATGGTAAGGACGAGGATTTCAGGCCCTCTGCCACAAGCACAACCTCATCCGATTCGTATTCCAGCACCCCCTCGCTTAATACCGGTTCTGCAGGTAGGGTAGTTTCTAAACTGATCGGAGCGTTAATTACAACGGCAATATTCGCTTTCATAGCGTATATACTTCTTGGCTACAGCGAGTTTTTATTAGCATCAACATTGGTCGAAAATCCCCCTCTCCCCCTTCTGAAAGATGCTTTTTTAACTGAGTCAGTCATTGTATTTGGACCGTTCGTGTTATCCGTTTTTTGGAGCATCATTCGGCACAGAAAGATCTGGATCGGCGCACTTTTAACCATGATAGCTTGTGTGACTATAAGCGGAATGATTGGTGATGATACCACATTAGCGCACGTTCCGTTATTTATCGTATCAGTGGCTCTTCCTTACCTGCTTTGCCTTGTTGCCATTTTAAAGGAAAAAAAACAATCCGTTTCAACCTCGAACACTAAAGCGGCAAATAACAAAACAAGTTCCACAACACCGCCAACTTCGACAAGAACATATACGGATTACAAGTGCTATCAATGCTCCTATTACAAAGTTGATGCAGACTATAATGGTATTTGTACCAAAAACAACACTCTTGTTGACCGCTATCAGACGGCTTGCAAAAACTGCAGTCGATAGTTTTGTATTTAGGTTTTTTCAAAAGGATTCACCCTGTGGTGAATCCTTTTTTACGGGTCGATGTGGGCATCGACCCCTACAGTATGGCGAATATCCAATAAATATCCCCATACACCACACTCGCCACTGTGCCATACACAATAACAGAACCCGCAATCGTAAACATTTTAACCGCCATACCAAGGACAAACTCCTCTGCTGCTGTCAATATCGGGCACCGTAATTTGCAAAAATATTTACATCAAATCAGCGGTGTGGTATAATAAAATATAGAGAGGAGGTCAAAAGCAATGGTCGTCTTTGCTCTTGTTTTATATTCATTTGTTATTAGTTTTATTGCAAATAGCTATTGTTTTGTTCAGCAGACACCGCAAAGTTTGTATTTCCTAATACCGATATTTCTCCTTGTAAATATTTTTGCAGGTAGTTCACTGTTAAAAACAAAAAGAAAAACGCTTAAAATTTGCTGTCACGGTACAGTACTATTAGTTTCATTTTACATATCGATAATCGTTTCTATTATTTATCAAATGATTATCGCTATTAAGACTATACCAAACAATTATATGTTGTTTGTTTGGAGTCTGGCTCTTTGTATTTGTGTAAACTTTACTGTCTTTTGGAACGGAATTATATGCGTATATTTAACATCGACACAGTTGGGTATCAAAACCAGGGTTGTTGGAATTGTTTGCGGTATGATACCCATAGCAAATTTGGTTGCTTTGTTTTTTATAATCAAAACCACTATTACGGAATGCTTGGTTGAAGCAAAAAAGGAACAAGCTAACAGACAAAGATATGACCAAAAAATTTGCGCCACAAAATATCCCATTCTTTTAGTTCATGGTGTCTTTTTTCGTGACACAAAATATTTTAACTACTGGGGAAGAATCCCCGATGAATTAGAAGCAAACGGTGCAACCATATTTTACGGCAATCACCATTCTGCTTCATCGATTGCTGACAGTGCCACCGAATTAAAATCGCGTATTATAGAATTACTTTCCGAATCGGGTGCGGAAAAGGTTAATATCATCGCGCATTCTAAAGGTGGTCTTGACTGCCGTTATGCCATTTCAAAGCTTGGTATCAGCGATAAGGTTGCTTCACTCACTACCATAAATACTCCGCACAAGGGTTGCCTGTTTGCTGATTATCTGCTAAGTAAAATACCGCCATCCATAAAAAATAAAGTAGCAGACACATATAATTCAACACTTAAAAAGTTCGGTGAACAAAATCCTGATTTTCTTGCAGCAGTTAATGATTTGACCGATTCTGCTTGCAGGCAACTAGATGATGAAATGCCCACCCCACAAGGAATTTACTGCCAAAGCATTGGCTCAATATTAACCAGAGCTACAAACGGAAAATTCCCTTTAAATCTTTCATACCATTTAGTTAAACATTTCAGCGGTGAAAATGACGGCCTTGTAGATGAATCATCGTTCCAATGGGGAGAAAACTATATTCTTTTGAGACCCACTAAAAAGCGTGGCATATCCCATGGCGATATGATTGATTTAAACCGTGAAAATATTGATGGATTTGATGTTAGAGAATTTTATGTAAATTTAGTAAATGAACTCAAAAATAAGGGGTTGTAAAAGGCTTGACCGTTTCGGTCAACCCTTTTACGTATGGTAGGGGCGGCTATCAGCCGCCCGTTTTCATTATACGCTATTTTGCGGGCGGCAGGTTGCCGCCCCTACAGTATGACGAATATCCAATAAATAACCCCATACACCACGCTCGCCACTGTGCCATACACAATAACAGGACCCGCAATCGTAAACATTTTGGCGCCATGCCGAGAACAAGTCCCTCTACTTGTGTCAACTTAGGACCCATTACTTCGTGTTCTATTAGGACCTAATGTTTTTTAAGATATTTACAAAGATCGTGTGCCAAGTACGGCACACGATCTTTCATTTCATTTTCTCAATCAATTCCCAAAGCCACTTAGGAGTGCTTTGCCCAACAGTCTGCAACTCTCCGTTCTTATACTTGGCAACTGTAACAAAGCCATTGTCGTTATCGTAAAAAGTAGCTTCGTTACAATACGGCAAAATTGTCAGCAGATCCTCAAATCTTTTACTAAAGCGATTGGCAACCGTATCGGTATTGATATTATGGCCGCCTCTCTTTACGCGGTTTTCGATGCGGAGCAAACTTTCCTCCATCGTGTCCAATCCCACATAATATAGGCGAATATAGTAATCCTTTGCGATAGCACGCTTGAGCGTATCCAATGTCTTTCTTCCGGACAAAGTGGTCTCCTGGGTGAAGCAAATCTCTTTTTCCAGACACTCTTCGATTAGAGTGACCGCCTTTTTGCCACCCTCCAAGAGGTTACCACCACAAGCAGCCATAATCTTATCTACATCAATAATTTTGCCAAGATTGTCAATTTCAGTTCTTAAAACCCCGGTCAAGCTGCTTTTTCCGCAACCATTTACCCCGGCAACGATGGTATAGGTCTTCATAGCACACCATCCTCCGTCAAATTGTACTTGCATTGTAACACAAAACTTTTGATATTGCAACCACCCTCTGCTTGTGTCAACTTAGGACACACCCTTTTTGCAAAAATATTCACATCAAATCAGCGGTGTGGTATAATGAAATAAAGTGAGGTGTTGATATGACTACTATCATGAAAGATGAATATGTATTTGAGGTTAATATTGAGGAAACCATAGAATACTATAAAACACACTCTCTTTGTGAATGTGATTGTTGCGAGAATTTTTATACCCAAATTAAAGACAAATTTCCAAAACTCGAATCCTTTCTTTATGACTTCGGTGTTGATATATCTAAACCTGATGAAATCATGAGTGTAGAGTTGGATAACGAAATTCAATATATCGGCGTTGACTATACCGTTTGCGGGGAAGTAGCAACGATGGGGCAATATGAAATTGACATACAAGATAATCTGTTTTTCAACATTGTTATTACCGATGGCTTTTCTTCTCCAAATGAACAAACGGGCGAATATTTTACTATTTCGATAGCAAATGTTTTTGAATTGCCATGGGTATTGGATAAACCGTTTCCAACACCCACACCATTCAAAACCACAAGTAAAATTAAAGGGTTTTTCAAAAAAGTATTTAAGGCTTGACCGATTTGGTCAAGCCTTTCTTCAAGCCTCCCTCTGACGAGGGAGGTGGCAAACCGAAGTTTTGACGGAGGGAGAGATTCTCTCCCCCAGTCTTTTTGCTTCGCAAAAATCCAGCCCCCTCGTCAGAGGGGGCCTTT
>JAZRQG010000068.1:0-2459 GCA_045649625.1 Acutalibacteraceae bacterium | reverse complement strand
CACCGGCTTTTCGGTCAGCACAACACCGTTGTCCTCCGCATCCTGCGCAATGCTGCGGGCGCGCTTAGCAACGCCGATCACCACCGCATAGCGGCTGTTTTTTCCCTTTAATTGTTCGATATCGGTCGGTCTTAACATACTGTATTCCTCCATTTAATTATTGCGGGTTTTTCCGCGATTTTTCAGTTTCAATGATTTCATTAAGCCGTTCAAAGGCTAAATCCACCTCATCGTTTAAAACCGTATACTGATAACGGTCAATGTACTCAAGCTCACTTTTTGCGGCTTGCATACGCGTTTGTATCCATTCTTCCTGTTCCGTCCCGCGGCCGCGCAAACGGCGTTCAAGTTCTTCCATAGAGGGAACCGTCAAAAAGATGGAAACATAATCATTGCAGCGCTCCATCACCTGTAAAGCACCTTGCACGTCAATTTCCAAAATGACGTTACGCCCCGCTTTCAAATGTTCCTCAACAGCAGCGCGCGGTGTGCCGTAATAATTCCCGCTGTACTGCGCATATTCGAGCAATTCGTCGTTTTGGATCATACACTCCACTTGTTCGCGGGTTTTAAAGAAATAATGAAATCCGTCGATCTCACCCGGACGCGGAGCGCGCGTGGTAACCGATACAGAAAGTACGGTATCGGTACGCTCTTGCAAGAGTTTTGCCACAAGCGTTCCCTTTCCGCAACCGGATGGACCGGAAAAAACGATCAGCAAGCCGCGTGCGGAATCAGTCGCCATGATCGAGAGCCTCCTCATCGTCTTCAAAACGGTTTGCCACCGTTTCGGGCTGCACAGCCGACAAGATCACGTGTTCGCTGTCGGTAATCAGCACCGCGCGGGTACGCCGACCGTACGTCGCGTCAATCAGTGTGCCGCGATCCTTCGCATCTTGAATAATACGCTTGATCGGAGCCGATTCGGGGCTGACGATCGCCACCAAACGACCGGCGGCAACCATATTGCCGAAACCTATGTTAATAAGGCGCATAACGAAACCCTCCCGCCGTTACTCGATGTTTTGAATCTGTTCGCGGATCTTTTCGATCTCCGCTTTCATATCCACGACCACCTGTGCTAACTGCAGATCGGATGCTTTGGA
The DNA here is from genome assembly GCA_045649625.1 of Acutalibacteraceae bacterium. Lineage (GTDB taxonomy): Bacteria > Bacillota > Clostridia > Oscillospirales > Acutalibacteraceae > RGIG3009. The sequence continues at coordinate 1,353 of JAZRQG010000068.1, read as the reverse complement.
TCCGATCGTATTGGTCTCACGGTTGATCTCCTGCACCAAAAAATCAAGCTTTCTGCCTACAGGTTCGTCACTGTTGACCAAATCCTGCAGTTGATCCAAATGGCTGCGCAAGCGCACGGTTTCCTCTGCCGTGGCGATCTTATCGGCAAAGATCGCGGCTTCGGTCAGCAATCGCTGTTCATCCACCGTTGCCGTTCCGAGCAGCTCGCGCATGCGGGTTTCCACCTTTTCCATGTGTTCCCGCACCGTCTGCGGCGAGCGCTCCTCCACCGCGGCAACCGCTTGCAAAAGGGTTTCACGGCGGCTAAGCACGTCTTCACGCATCCGCACGCCTTCCAGCTCGCGCATTGCCACAAATTTCTCCAGCGCGACGGCAGCTACCTGCTGCACCGCGTTCCAGATCTCTTGCTCGTCGGTTTCGGTTTTGCGAACAACGAGCACATCGGGGAAACGGGCGATATTCATCACTGACGCATCGTTGCGAAGTCCGAGTTCCGTTTCCAGTTCGTTCAAAGCGTCATAGTACGCATGTGCCAACGGCACGTTCACCTCAACGACACTGTCAGCCTGCTCCACCGCGTCCAGCGACACGTAAACGTCCACTTTCCCGCGAGAAATTTCTTGTTGCAAATACGATTTCAGTTTATCGTCCAAAAAACCGCAAGTACGCGGCAACCGTGACGAATATTCAAAGTAGCGATGATTCACGGATTTGAGTTCAACTGTAACGTCCCATCCGTTCACAACCGCCTGATAGCGACCATAACCGGTCATACTGCGTATCATACAGACACTCCTTTATAAGCGCATATATCCGAAAGCCTCTTTTGGGGAGGCTTTCGGATAGTCGAAAAGTATGCCATATCAGACGGGATGCACCTGTTCCTCTTGATTCAGATGCTTGCCGTCGATGTGATATTTCTCATTGCGTCGGTTCTCAAAGAACTTGACCGCGACTTGCCCGAACTGCGCGTAGCTGAGCACGTCTTCTTCCTGCTCATACCACTCTTTCATCTCGTCGCGCAGCTTATCCAGTTCCGGATCCAAACGGTCCGCCGGACGGCAAGTAATGGGCTCTTCGTCGCCGATGATCTTCTTGACAAAGTCGGGATCGATCGGTGCAGGTGTCGCGCCGTATTCGCCGCGCACCAAGCCCTTGAATTCTTTGGTAACCATCTTATACCGTTCGCCGCCGATGACGTTGAACACCGCCTGGGTGCCCACGATCTGGGACGAGGGGGTAACCAGCGGCGGATAACCGGCATCTGCGCGCACACGCGGGACCTCCATCAGCACTTCCTCCAACTGATCTTCTCTGCCCGCTTGTTTGAGCTGACTGACCAGATTGGACAG
>JAZRQG010000067.1:0-6016 GCA_045649625.1 Acutalibacteraceae bacterium | reverse complement strand
GTCGATTTGGTGTTGTTCGCGTTCGAACACGGTGAGGCGGGCGATATTTTAGTCCAAAAAGCCCCTGCCTGCACCATTCGGACGCAAGCGCAGGCAGTGTGCGAGCTGTTCGGCGGCGACAAGGACAACATCAAGGTCATCGGCATCCGCCACGGCGAAAAACTGTACGAAACCCTGCTCACCAACGAGGAATGTGCGAACGCCGTCGACATGGGCGACTTCTATCGCGTGCCCTGCGACAACCGCGGCTTAAACTACGATAAATATTTTAGCACCGGCGATGCTGAGCGCAACCCGCTCACGGAGTTTAACTCCAATAACACCGAACTGTTAAACATCGAGCAGACGAAAGAAAAGATCGCGTCGCTTACGTACATTCAAGAACGACTCGCGGAGGATAATTAACATGGCGGCTTTCAAAAACAACGGCAAACTGAAATTACTCATCATCGTCGGCACGCGCCCCGAGATCATTCGCTTGGCGGCGGTCATCAACAAATGCCGCACGTATTTTGATACCATCTTGGCGCATACGGGCCAGAACTATGATTACAACTTAAACGGCGTGTTCTTCAAGGACTTAAAGCTGGACGACCCCGACGTCTATTTGGATGCGGTGGGTGCCGATCTCGGTGAGACCTGTGGCAACATCATTGCCAAATCCTACAAACTGATGGCGGAGATCAAACCCGATGCCGTTTTAGTGCTGGGTGATACCAACAGCTGCTTGTCGGTCATTGGGGCGAAGCGGTTGCACATCCCGATCTTTCACATGGAGGCGGGCAATCGCTGCAAGGACGAGTGCTTGCCTGAGGAGACCAACCGCCGCATCGTGGATATCATCTCCGACGTTAACATGGCGTATTCCGAGCATGCCCGCCGCTATCTTGCGGACTGCGGTCTTCCCAAAGAGCGCACCTACGTTACGGGTTCGCCGATGGCGGAAGTGCTGCATAATAACCTTGCTGAGATCGAAGCGAGCGACGTGCACGCGCGGTTAGGACTGGAAAAAGGCAAGTATATTCTCTTGTCCGCCCACCGCGAGGAAAACATCGACACCGAGAAAAACTTTGAAAGCTTGTTTACCGCCATCAACAAGATGGCGGAAACCTACGATATGCCGATTTTGTATTCCTGCCATCCGCGTTCGCGCAATCGGCTGGAGGCGAGCGGGTTTAAACTGGATTCCCGCGTCATTCGTCAGGAGCCGCTTGGCTTCCACGATTACAACTGCTTGCAGATGAACGCGTTTTGCGTGGTATCCGATTCGGGCACATTGCCGGAGGAAAGCAGCTTCTTTACCTCCATTGGAAAACCATTCCCGGCGGTGTGTATCCGCACCTCCACTGAACGTCCCGAGGCGTTGGATAAGGCGTGCTTTATCCTGTCGGGCATCGACGAGGTGGGCTTACTGCAATCGGTGGATACCGCCGTTACGATGAACCAAAACGGCGACTACGGTATTCCCGTCCCCGATTATATCGAGGAAAACGTTTCGACGAAAGTCGTCAAGATCATCCAGTCGTACGTTGGTGTCGTCAACAAAATGGTTTGGCGAAAATTTTAAGTGAGGGGGTTGTTCCATTGACAACCGAACAACTTCTGATTGCGCTGCTCCGTGCAGTGGTGTGTCATACGCCGCTTGATCTCTCGCTTGATTTTGACCGCTTTAAAACTGTTTTCAAGCTGGCGGTAAAGCACGATTTAGGGCATTTGGTCTACCACGTTGTCGAGCAAGCGGGTGCATTGCCGACACCCGCCGACGATAGCGAGCGCGCGTTTATGGAAAAAGCCGCGGCATCGGTGGAGATGGCGCAATACCGTTATGTCAAATTAGAAGCGGAGCTTGCGCACATCATCGCCGTGTTCGAGCGGGAGGAAATCCCGTATATACCGCTCAAAGGCGCCGTGCTGCGGGTGCTGTATCCCGAACCCTGGATGCGTACCAGCTGTGATATCGACGTGCTGGTGCATGAGGAGGATCTCGACCGCGCGGCAGATGCGCTGGTCGCGGAGGGCTTTACCACCGACGGCGTGCGCGATTACCACGATATGTCGCTTTTCTGTGACGGGGTGCATCTGGAACTCCATCACAATATTTTAGAGCGCGTTCCGCAGATGGATGCGGTGCTCGCCACCGTGTGGGAGCATACCGTGTCCAAGGGATGCTATCATTTGGAAAAACCGGCGTTCTTTTTGTTTCATCATATCGCGCACATGGCGTATCATTTTCTCGGCGGCGGCTGCGGTGTCCGCACGGTAATGGATCTGTGGTTGCTTCTCAAGCACAGCAACTGCTCCGCGACTGAGGTGCTTTCTTTTTGCGAGCGCGGCGGTCTGTCCACGTTTGCCGAGCAGATGTGCGCACTGACCGACGTGTGGTTTGGTGACGGTGAGCACACGGATATTACCCGGGGCGCCGAGCAGTTTATCCTGTACGGTGGCGCGTACGGTTCCCATGCACAAGGAAGTGCCTCTGAAGCGGCGCGTTACGGCACGGCGGTGGCGGTGTGGCGCAAAGTCTGGATGCCGTATACCGACTTAAAGCGAGTATACCCGCAGGTGGAGGATAAGCCGTATTTGGTGCCGTATTACCAAGCCCACCGCATCCTCACGGGTTTCAAACAAGGACGCGGTGCGGGGGCGATCGATCAGCTTCGAGCCGTGGGCGAACAGCGCGACGAGGTGGTAGCCGCCACGCGGGCGCTGTTGTCCGATCTTGGATTGTATGAGGTGAACGCATGAACATTTTAGTCACCGGTGCTAACGGCTTTGTCGGCAAGAACCTGGTGGAAACCTTGAAAACCATTCGCGACGGCAAAAACCGCACCCGCCCGTCGCTTTCCGTCGAGGAGATTTTCGAGTACGATATCGATTCCACCCCCGAGGAATTGGATACTTATTGCAAGCGCGCGAATTTCGTGTTCCATCTGGCGGGCGTCAACCGCCCACAGAACACAGAAGACTTCATGAAGGGCAACTTTACGTTTGCGTCCACCCTGCTTAATACGCTCAAAAAGCACGGCAACACCTGCCCCGTGATGCTCTCGTCCTCGATACAGGCGACCTGCATCGGCCGTTACGACAGCGAGTACGGGCGCTCCAAAAAAGCGGGGGAGGACCTCTTTTTTGAATACGCCGCGCAAACGGGCGCCAAGGTGCTCGTGTACCGTTTCCCCAACCTGTTCGGCAAATGGTGCCGTCCGAATTACAATTCGGCGGTCGCCACGTTCTGCCACAACACGGCGCATGATCTGCCCATCACGGTGAATGATCCCGCCATCGAGTTGGAACTGCTGTATATTGACGACTTGGTGGAAGAACTGTTGGACGCGCTCGCAGGCCGCGAACACCGTTGCACGTTCGACGGCATCACGACGGTACTGTGTGACGACGGCGCCTTTTGCGCCGCCCCCATCACGCACAAGGTGACTTTAGGTGAGATCGTCGACCTGCTGGATACGTTCAAGGCGCAACCGCAAACGTTGACGATGCCCGCGATTGCCCACAATTCGTTTGCCAAAAAGCTGTATTCCACCTACCTGTCCTATCTGCCGAAAGAAAAAACTGCGTTCCCCTTACACATGAACGTGGACGAGCGCGGCAGTTTTACGGAACTGCTCAAAACCGCGGCGCACGGACAGGTCAGTGTTAACATTTCCAAGCCCGGCATCACCAAAGGGCAACACTGGCATCACAGCAAATGGGAATTTTTTATCGTTGTCAGCGGAAAGGGCCTCATTCAGCAACGCCGCATCGGTTCGGATGAGGTGCTGGAATTTGAGGTCAGCGGTGACAACATCCAAGCGGTGCATATGCTGCCCGGCTATACGCACAATATCATCAACCTGTCGGATACCCGGGATTTGGTGACGGTCATGTGGGCGAACGAACCGTTTGACCCCACCCGTCCCGATACCTTCTTTGAAGTGGTATAACAGAAAAAAGACGGACGCCATCAATGGCGTCCGTCTTTTATGTAGTGCATTTACGCTAAAAGGTGTTCGAGCAAAATTTTGGCACCGATGAGAATCAGGATGACACCGCCGGCGATCTCCGCACGGTTGCCCCAGCAACTGCCGGTCTTACAACCAAGCTGCACACCGACCGTACAACAGGCAAACGTGATCACGGCAATCACAGCGGAGCAAAGCAAGAAACCGTACCACGGTGCCAACAACTCGGTTCGTGTCATCGCCATCGTTACACCGACGGCCATCGCATCGATACTGGTGGCAACCGCCATTAACGTGAGGGTCTTCCAATTTGTCGGGTCCTCTGTCGGGATCTCACACGAATCCTCGTGCAGCGCCTCCCACAGCATTTTCCCACCGATAAACAAAAGCAGCGCAAAGGCGATCCAGTGATCGATCGCAACGATCTGTTTTGCAAAAAGCCGCGCGACCAGATAACCGATGATCGGCATCACGCCTTGAAACAGGCCAAACATACCGGCGATTTTCACGGTTTGCAAGGGAGAGGCTTTCTTCAAAAACGTGCCGTTGCCGAGTGACACGGCAAACGCGTCCATAGACAATCCGACGGAAATGGAAAGCAAAGCGATGATATCCAACAGTCACAACTCCTTTACGGGTAACAGTATATCGTCCCCATAGGGATAAGTCAAGCGAAACCCTTTACAATTTTATGATTTCGCGGTATACTCAAATGCGAGGAGAACGTATATGAACGCTTATTTTTACACACTTGGCTGCAAAGTCAATCAATATGAAACGCAGGCGATGCGTCGGCAGTTAGAGGAGCAGGGGTTTGTGACCGCTGAGTTCACACCGGGTCAATCGGATATCGGGGATGCGGTGTTGATCATTAACTCCTGCACCGTTACAGGGGAGAGCGACCGCAAACTACGTCAACTGTTGCGTCGCTGTCGCCGCGAGCATCCGCAAGCGGTGCTGGTGTTGACGGGGTGTATGCCACAGGCGTTTCCGGAGGTGGCGGAACATTTTGCACAGCCGGATATCATTCTCGGCAATGCCAAGCGGAGCGAGCTGTTCGCTAAACTCCAACAGTTTTTCACTTGCCGCACGCGCTTGGTGGACATTGCCCCGCACAGTGCCGCCTTTGAGAAACTGTCCATCCGTGAATTTCAAGGGCGCACGCGTGCGTTTTTGAAGATCGAGGACGGTTGTAATCGGTTTTGCTCGTACTGCATCATTCCGTATGCAAGAGGACGCGTGCGTTCCAAGCCGCTTGACGAATTGGAGCAAGAGGTGCGCGAGCTGGCGGGGCAGGGATATGTCGAGGTTGTTCTGGTTGGCATCAACCTAACTGCCTATGGGCAGGATTTGGGACTGTCCATCTGTGATGCCGTAGAGCGTGTTTGCGCGGTGGAGGGCATCCGTCGCGTGCGACTCGGCTCCATTGAACCGGATCATTTGACCGATGAGGTGATGGATCGTTTGGCGGCGTGTGATAAGCTGTGCCCGCAGTTTCATCTGGCGTTGCAAAGCGGCTGCGATGCCACACTTAAACGGATGAATCGCCACTATACCACCGCAGAATATCGTGACTTGTGTGTGAAACTGCGCTCGCGATTCCCGCACGCGGCGTTGACGACAGACATTATGGTGGGTTTCCCCGGAGAGACTGAGGCGGAATTTGAGCAGTCGCTCGCCTTTGCGAAAGACATTGCTTTTTCCCGTATTCACTGTTTTGCATATTCCAAACGCGCGGGCACGCCGGCGGCAAAGGCGCCGGGACAGGTATCGAATGCGGAAAAGGCCCGCCGCAGTCGCCTGATGATCGCAATGGGTGAGCAATGCGCGGATGCCTATGCGCAAAGCCTCGTCGGCAAGACGGTTGAGGTGTTGCCGGAAACCGTGCGCGAGGATGGGTGCTTGGAGGGGTATACCGATACCTACGTGCCGGTCGTTATCAGCGGCGGCCAAGAAGGCGTGGTGTGCCGTGTGCGCATAGAGAGTTGGCAAAACGGCATTTGCTACGGAACCGTCGTCTAAAACAAAAATCGCCGTGAGAACGCTTGACGTTCTCACGG
>JAZRQG010000066.1:0-5168 GCA_045649625.1 Acutalibacteraceae bacterium | reverse complement strand
CTACCGGTATTCTTTATATTAGGGCGGCACAGCGCGACGCCCTAAAAACGACACAGCGTGGTATTTCATGTATGGACTGTCGATTGGCTTATTTGTTTAATAAAAAATAAAACGCCCTTCACGGGGCGCTTTATTTTTCTGAAGACTAACCCTAATTTTAATACAAATGCACCCCCTTTTGGAGCAAGGGGATGCATAGTCATTTTAGGGGGTGCATTTTTAGGACAAGGGGGTGCAAATTGGGTTTAGGGGGTGCAGATTATTCTCGATTGGCCTTTTTTTCTTGTTTTTCTGCTTGGTAAATACTATTTACAGAAAAGCTTTTATCACACTTACCGCAATAGAACTCCGTCCAGATAAACTTCACATTACCAATCATATATCCATCTCCGCCGGGGGACGAAAAATCGTAGTCCTTGGCTTCTTCAGATTGTGAATTGACAATTTTGGAAATCTTGATTTTCTGTAATTCTACACCACAGATCGGGCAGAAGTGCTTTCCCCATTTCATAAACAAAGGTCTTGACCAAATGCGTTTAACATGATGTACTTTCATTTGATTCGCCTCCTTCAGATTTATTGTATCATACACCCCGCCATCTTTCAACGGTTCGGTTTATAATTTTACGATTGTTCCTATAATTCAACGATTGTGGTTGTAATTTAACGATCCCTTGCCTTTTAACGATTTGTAATAGATTCATATTGTCAATTTAGAGGTTTCTTTCCAAAAAAGTTTTCAAAATTCTGATTTTTGGCATAAAACAACCGTCATTCCGTTGTATCAGAATGACGGTTATTCTTTGGTGGAGACGAGGGGAATCGAACCCCTGTCCGAAAATCATTCACCGTGGTTTTCTCCGAGTGCAGCCGATCAATTGGGATTCCCCTCGCCGAACGCCGATGGGCAGGCTTTCGGTTACGGTAGTTGCCAAGTCATGACGAGCGAAGCAACAGCCGCTCGTTCACGTTCACCGCTAATCGACGCTCCTATCCTGACCGCGGTACTTCGGGGAGGAACGGCTGCTATTAATTAAGCAGCGAGAGCAACTTTATTGTTGTCGTTTATTTTGAAAAGATTGCAGGGTTTATAGCGGTCCTGCACCGCTACTCGCTTACCAGGGCTCACGGTCCCCGTCGAAACCTTTGCGTCCCCGTATGGCACCATGGCGCAGCTCTCTCGCTCCATGGCGGGATTATAGTATAGGCAAAGTTTTGGCGTTTGTCAACCGAAATTGCGAACAAGCGATACAACTTTACCGAGCACGATTGCTTCTTTAACAATGATCGGTTCAAATGCATCATTTTCCGGTTGCAGACGGATGTGGTTTTTTTCAAAATAAATGCGTTTGACTGTCGCTTCGTCGCCGACGAGCGCAACCACGATATCGCCGTTATTTGCTGCAGGTGTTTTGTGAACGATGACGATATCATGATCCAAAATACCGGCATTCAACATACTGGTGCCCGCCACGCGCAAGGCGAACAAATCCTCGGTTGGATACCCGCCGCCGGAGTAGGGAACGTAGTCCTCTACTTCCTCGACCGCTAAAATCGGCAAACCGGCGGTGACTTTACCAAGCAGCGGTACGTGTGCTACTGATTCGCCCGGCATACGAATGGAACGGGTCAGGCCCGTATCGCGGTCAATATAACCCGCTTCTTGAAATTTCTGAAGATACGCGTGCACGGTAGAGGTGGATTTGATCCCTGCGGCGGCGCAAATTTCACGTACTGTAGGGGGGACGCCCGTGCGGATACGCTCTTTCAAAAAAGATAGCATTTTCTGTTGCTTTTCGTTTAAAGGTTTCATATGGGATCACCCTTTCGCTATCAGTATAACACACCTTTCCAAAAAAAGCAAACATTTGTTTGTTTTTTTGAAAAGAAAATTTATTACAGTTTATTCACACTCAATTCACATTCCCGCGGATATTGTTTGCTATACTGAAAACGTACTCAGGGAGCAGGGATGGAGCCGCACCGGAACTGCTTCGTTACGCTGGGTATATTACCCCTCCTCAAAACACCCCTCTAACTAAAGCAACGGGTTCGCCGTAAGGTGAGCCCGTTGCTTTTTTGTTCTAACGGGACAAGGGGGTGCATAAGAATGGGACAGGCAGGTGGAAATGGACATGAAAGGATATATAACGGCAGTATCCTTGCTGCCGCACGAGTTGCAAGTGCCGCTGTTAGCGCTGGACGAAACGATTGGCCGTCTTGTACAGGAGATTCGTCTGCGAGCGGGACAGGTTGTTTCGCTGGGCCTTGGTGGCGAGGAATGGTTTGTTACCGTCGCAGGAGAGGTTACTGCCCAACGCGCGTGTGGGGTCGTGTGCAGCGAAGCGTTGCTTCGACAGACTGCCGATCGTCTGTTGGAGTATTCGGTATATGCACACTGGGAAGAATTGCGGCGCGGCTTTGTTACGGCGAGCGGATGCCGTGTCGGCATTGCCGGAACAGCTGTATTAGAGGGGGATGTGGTTAGCGGTTACCGCGCCATCAATGCGTTGTGCATTCGTGTGAAGCGAGAACACGACGGTTGTGCGAAAGGGTTGATGCCGTTTCTATGCGACGATCACGTACACGGTGCGCTGATATGCAGTGAACCTGCCGGCGGGAAAACCAGTATTTTACGTGATCTTGCCGTCCAATTGATATGCCGTCGCTTGCCGATAACGGTCGTGGACGAACGGGGAGAACTATCGGGTGGAAGACCGCTTGTTGGTTGTGACGTGTTGCGCTATACACCCAAGGCGGTCGGAATCGAGCAAGCGGTACGTTGCTTGGCACCTCGCGCGGTATTAGTGGATGAATTAGGGGATGCAGATGAACTGTCGGCGGTGTATGACGGCTTTTTGAGAGGTGTGCCCACGGTTGCCACGGTGCATGCACGATCTTTTGAGGAACTATATCGGCGTGACGGTTTGCGGGACATGCTGGAGTCTGGCGTGTTTGACTATCTGATCCAACTGCGCGGACGGAAAGCGCCCGGCGAGATCGCACGGGTGTTGCGAACGGAGGAATGGTTACATGAAAGTCTTCGGAGCTATGACGTTGCTGCTGACAGGGCTTGGCATCGGCATGACCGCACGGCACACGCTGAAGCATCGCATTGCCATGCTGTCGTTATTTGAACGATTTTTACAACGCCTTTCCGAAAAGATTCGCTACACCGCCATGTCGGTTGCCGACGTGTTGCGCGTACTGGCCGAAATGACGGAGTTTTCCGCTTTCTCGCTCCTGCAGGAGACGATAAAACGAATGTCTGCTGACGGTGAATTTCGGGTGGCATGGCGGGAGACGGTAGCGGAGCAGTGTGGCGCATGGGCACTCTCCGAACAGGAAATGAATTTATTCCTTGATTTTGCGGATGGGCTGGGCACGGCTGACATCCTTGGCGAGATTCGCCATTGTGAGTACTATTCGCGACAGGTTCGTGAATGTTTGGAAGAACGTAAGGCACAGGCCCGTGCCCGAGGTGGGCTGTATATGGCACTTGGATTCTGCGGCGGCAGTGCGTTGGCACTTCTGCTTATGTAAAAAAGAGAGGCGAAGCACTATGGAAGTGGATCTGATTTTTAAAATTGCAGCGATCGGTATCATTGTGGCTGTGCTGAATCAGGTGTTGATACGATCCGGACGTGAGGAGCAGGCAATGCTGACAACATTGGCGGGACTGATTGTGGTGCTAACCATGATTGTAACGGAGATCAGCGATCTGTTTCGCATGGTCAAATCGGTATTTGGATTGTAACGATGGAATGGATGGCGATTGCGGCGGTGGCGGTTATCACCGCGTTCTTGGCAGTGATGCTTCGTCAATCACACCCTGAGCAAGCGATGGGCGTAACGTTGATTGCCGGGATTTTGATGGTGACGGCAGCACTTGGTGCTATGACACCGTTACTCAGCGATATTCGAACGATGTTGGAAGCGAGCGGGCTGACCGGTGATTACATACGAATATTGTTTAAGGCACTTGGTGTATGTGTGATCACACAGTTGGCATCGGATGCTTGTCGTGATGCGGGCGAGCAGGGCCTCGCAGCTAAAACCGAGCTTGCCGGTAAGCTGACTTTGCTCGCGCTGGCATTGCCGCTGTTTCAAAAAATCAGCGGCATTGCATTATCGCTCATTGAGAAAGGATAAAGGTGACGCGCCCCACTCAAGCCTGCCGCAAAGCGGCTGATTTCGGTTCTGTTTACCTTATTTGACCTTGCAAGGCGTTAGCCTTGCTTCGTCCGAATGAACTTGACCCTCCTCAAAATCCCCTCGCTTTGCGGTAGGAGATTTTAAAAGGTGGCGATTTTAGTTCAGTCAAGGCAAAAAAGCAGCCAATGTTGTCGCATTGGCGAGTATTTTAACGAAGGATGAGCGAAAATTGCCCCTTTTAAAACAAGGCTTGAGCGGGTCATGTCACCTTAATATGCGGACGGTGAAAGCGGGGATATGTACCTTTATACTGTTGGCACTGTGTGCGTTACCTGTGCAGGCGCAGACACTCGACGAGTTATATCGAGAACAGCTTGAGGCGAGTGGTGGTGAAACGTTGTTTCAATCGTTGCCGGAGGAAACGCGGGAACTTCTTGGACGTTTGAACATTGATTCGTTGCAGGCGGATACCTTTATCGAAATGGATACCAATTCGTTACTCAGTGAATTGTGGGAATTGTGCAAAGCGTCGGCGAGTGAGCCGCTTGCGGCATGTGGGGTGGTGCTGGGCATTCTGCTTATCTATGCATGGGTAGATGGTATGCGTCAAACGTTGCGTACCGAGGAGGTATCGTCGGTGTTCGGTGTTATTTGTGCGCTGGCAGCGTGCGGGACGGTAATGCTGCCCATTGCCGGTGAATTGGAGCGTATACGTGAAGCAATGCAATCGGTGTCGGTGTTTATGTCCAGTTTCGTGCCGGTGTATGCGGGAATCCTTGTAAGCGGTGGGCAATTGTCGGCTGCCGTTTCGTTTCAATCCGTTGTGATGTATGCCGCAGAACTGTTATCGTGGGCGTCCGGTTCATTAATTGTGCCGCTTTTGTCCATTTCGTTGGCACTGGGGCTGACCGGCTCACTGGCACCGGAACTGAAGCTCGGTCGAGTCGGTGCGATGACCGGCAAGGTGGCAACCTGGATATTGACGCTGGGTATGGTGTTGTTTACCGGTATAC
>JAZRQG010000065.1:0-3483 GCA_045649625.1 Acutalibacteraceae bacterium | reverse complement strand
CAGCAGGATCTCCTGCGGGGCGACTGCGTTGCGGATATGTTGAAGTTCCGCCATCAGCTGTTCATCAATATGCAAACGACCGGCGGTATCTAAAATCACATAATCGTTGCCGTGATCCTTTGCGTGCGCAACCGCTTCCTTTGCGATACGCACCGGATCGGCGGTGCCGCGTTCAAACACCGGCACGCCTGCGGCGGAGCCGACCACCTGCAGCTGTGTGATCGCGGCGGGACGGTACACGTCACACGCGACGAGCAACGGGCGGTGCCCCTGCCCTTTGAGCAGTTTGGCAAGCTTTGCGGAATGGGTGGTTTTACCCGAACCCTGCAGACCGCACATCATGATAATGCACGGGGGATGGTTGGCGTTGGCAAGGCGTGCGGCTTCCCCGCCCATCAGCGCGGTCAATTCCTCATTGACGAGTTTGATGACCATCTGCGCGGGGGTGAGGCTTTCCATCACCTTTTCGCCGACGGCGCGCGCCGAAACGGCTGCCGTGAAGTCTTTGGCAACCTTATAGTTGACGTCCGCTTCGAGCAGAGCCAAACGCACTTCGCGCATGGCTTCCTTGACGTCCGCTTCCGTTAGCTTACCCTTATTTTTCAGCCGCTTGAAGGCGGCAGAGAGTTTGTCGGACAATCCTTCAAATGCCACGATGCTTACCTCTCTCTCAATTCTTCCGCCAGTTGGATGATGCGTTTGGCGCGGTCGTCAATCTCGCGGGAATAGCGGGTGCGGTCATTGAGCATCTGAATATCCTGTGCGGCTTTGCGGATCGCTTCCAGCCCATCATGCATGCCGCGGAAGCGTGCCGCCAACTGCAGACGCTCCTCCATCTCCATCATCTGCGCCTCGGCACGCTTGATCGCGTCGCGAACCCCTTGACGGGTGATGTTCTGATTTTCGGCAATCTCCGCCAGGGACAAGTCCTCTTCATAATACAGTTCCACCACGTGGCGTTGTTTTTCGGTGAGCATCTCCCCGTAGAAATCGAACAACCAGACGATCTCCATATTCTTCGGCATTTCTTGTCCCTCCTTTGCAACGGTTCTGCTAGGCAAGCAAAATAAAAAACGCTCGGGTTTTCCAAGCGTTTCCTGTAAAGGAATTTGCTTTACAGCTATTATAGCAAAGCGATCACGACTTGTCAATAGCTAACAGCAAAAATTTTAATCTAACCGAAAATCGGCTTCGGTGTATGTTTGCAGTTCCGGCTGAATGTAGGGGACGCGGCGCAGCGGATCGTACCGAAATTTGCGGCAACGGGCATCCGGCTGCATGATTCCTTTGCGCAGACAAAGAATCACCCGACCGTCGGACGAGCGCCGACCGTTCGCGCAGATCTCACACACCGGCGTTATGGCATTGCCGTACAGCTTCCGCTTCATGCTGTCACATCCTCTCTAATTACGACTTTTATTATAGGTGAGTCGGCTCGCTTTGTCAACAGAAAGCAACCAAATTCCGCAAAGCAGTAACACAAACACCGAAATTCCGACGTGGTCGGCGAACGCCTGTACCGTCGGCGAGGTGGGACCAAACACTGGCAATGTGATCGGCACAAAGTGGAGAAGGAGCAGCGTGAGTATGGCGGTTAATCCGCCGTGTGCCAATCGGGCGATCCAAAAGCTTGGGGTCAGCACCCGCGTGCCGACGAGGGAGGAGGCTAACTGGCAATGCACCGACAAACCGCCGAAGCCGACGGCGACGCCGAGGATAAACGGCGAGAGCGCACCGAGATCTGCAGCGGCGACACAGCCGCCGCTGACTTCCAGAAAGCAGGAGAGCAGGGCGCTCGCTACGCGGTTATCGATCACGGTATCAAGCAGGGCAAGCAGCCCCGAAAACAGAAGAATAAACCCGCACATGGATAAAAGGGATTGACACGCGGCGGTGACCGACTCCACACAGGCTTGCGGCAGCGACAGATGTGGGCGACGCACAGCACGCACAGGGGTATCTTGCCGACTGCCTTTCGGTGCGCCCATCATTCCCAAAAGCAGTGCCGCTCCAATATGCGCGGCAAACAGAATCACACCGAACGATGTGCTGCTCATCAGCCCTGCGCCGACCATGCTGATGATAAAGCCGGGACCGCCGCAGACACAAAAGCGAAGCATCCGACGCCCCTCGTCACGACTGATCTGTTCGGTGCGTAAAAGCTCGCTCACCACCGCGCCGCCTGTGGGGTAACCGCCTACGAAGCTGATGAGGATGCCGGTAGCACAACAGCCGGGCAAGCCGAATAACCGTCGGGTGACACGCTCCAAACGGCCGCCGACTGCCGCCGCCACACCCGATTTGGATAACAATGCCCCCAGCACCAAAAACGGAAACAGCGAGGGAATCAGGACCGACCCACAGATGGTCAGTCCGCGACTGATGCCGCCCGCCACCGCTTCGGGACGAAGCAGCAGGGCACCGCCGCCGCATAGGATACTGATACCCATCAGTGCGGTTCGCATCCGCGGGTGCAGTATGAGATAAGCAGACATACAATTCCTCCCCCCACTTTTATATATGTAGCAGGGGGCGGTATTATTCCCGCCACGGAGTCATAGGAATGTGGTACAAGGAGGTGGCTGTTATGAAGCAAAAAACCGTTTCCGAGAAAGTGGAAAAGGTATTGGATATGCCTGTTGGGGCACTGTCAAAGATGGCCAGAATGGAGATGTCCGGCAACCGACAGGTACTGATTGAGGGATGTCGGGGGATTGTCAAATACGACGAGGATCAGATCGAGGTGCGCACCGCAGACGGCACGGTTCGTTTTACCGGTCGTGAGCTGTGCATGAAAAGCCTGAATCCCGCTTGCGCGGTGATTACCGGTCGATTGGTATCAGTCGAATTTTTATAGGGGGCATACGAATGCTTGCAGGAACCGTACGTATCGAATGTGAAGGCGGCTTTCCGGAACGGTTTTTAAACGAAGCGGGTGCGCGGGGCGTCGCGTTGTGGGACGTTAAGCGCCGCGACATTTCATTGATTTGTTGTTGTAAAGCATCGGAATACCGCGTCCTGCGTCCGGCGGCGCGTGCCGCATCGGTGCGCATGCGGGTAAGAGAACGACACGGATTGCCGTTTTTACTGCGGCCGTTTTGGTTGCGGTGGGGGCTTTTGTGGGGGATGCTGGTGTTCGTGCTGCTTTTGCAGTTATTATCCTCCCGTGTGTGGATTGTGCGCATTGTGGGCAACGAGCGGGTGACGGACGAGGTGATCCGCGAGGTGCTGGAGCCGCTCGGCATTTATGAGGGCGCCTCTCCCGATGCTGTCAACCTACCGCAGTTGCAGCTGACAGCCTTGGAGCGTTTGCCTGACGTTGTGTGGCTCACGGTGAATTTTGAGGGGAGTACGGCGACGGTGGAGGTCAGGGAACGGCAGGAAGCACAGCCGATCGCGCCCGATGAGCCTGCGAACGTAGTTGCCACTCACGACGGCGTGATCGTCAGCATTGATGCCGTGAGTGAAGTCGGGGGCCAAGCG
>JAZRQG010000064.1:0-6013 GCA_045649625.1 Acutalibacteraceae bacterium | reverse complement strand
TTCCTTAGAGCCGTTCGTTAGCTCTCCAGACGCTCTAGCGTCTACTCGTCAATCTCTCAATTGACCGGATTCTTTCTGAATCTTAATTAACGGGTAGTGTGTTTCTTTCTTTGTTTGCATTGTTTAATTTTCAAGGTCCTTACACCAATCCCCTTTTTGGGGAATCAGTTTTTACAATATACCATTGTTTAATGGAATTGTCAACACTTTTTTGAAAAAGTTTTAATATTTTTTCAGCGTTTAAGCATATGCTTCACGCCGGCGAATAAATCCTTGCCACACAGAGCCAACATTACGCCAAACAGTAAGACTTGCCAAGCCAACCAAAACGGCGTTTCGCATAGCATAATCACCGTTTGAATCAGCACGATACCGGTTCCCATAAACAAGCGGGTATACTGCCAATCAATGCGGATATACCGGCGCGTATCAATTAAACGTACGATGAACACCACCAGATAGCAGACAAGTGTCGCAGCTGCCGCACCGTTGACACCGTATTTTGGGATCCACAGTAGGTTGAGCGCAATGTTGATAACCGCGCTAAGCAAGGCGGTGAGAAGCGAGCGTACGCTTTTCTTTTCTACCATATAGATACTGCCGAGAAAGTTCACCAAGCAAGTAAACACGACCGTGATGGTAAGAAGCGGAATATACCGCCATGCTCCATAGTACTCTTTTGCAAACAGGATGTGCGGAACAAATCGTGTCACTAAAATAACGCCGGATGCCATAACAAACAAAAAGGCACTGTAAAGTGAGGTGACCTTCGTATAAAAACGATTACGCCCTTCTTCCTCAGTCACCGCCGAGATCTGCCAGGCATCCATAAAAATCCCGGACACTAAAATAACCAATGACGGAATTTTATATGCCGCTGCATACAAACCGGTATACGATTCATCCCAGATCCAACTGACAATATAACGGTCAGATACATTGGTGATCCACCAAAGCACCGTGTTGGGAATCAGCGGGATCGCGTATTTGAGCATTGATCGCATCACCGAAAAATCCAAAGAACGGATATGGATAAATTGATGAAGGCGCGCCACAAGCATCAAGAACACGACCGATAACACGTCCGAGCAAATGATGGAGAACATATACCCAATAATTCCGAACTTAAATACCACCAAAAATAGGATATTAAAGAGGATAGTGGTGAGTGTACTCAAAATGCCGTCTACTGCAAACAGCTTGACACGATTTTGCGCCCGTACAAATTGCGCACACAAAGAACGCAAAGACGACGTGAAGACAAAAATGCACAACAGCCACACATAATCGGTAATAAGCGGAATAAACCCAAGTAGCGGGCTAATCAACAACAAAAGTACCATACCGCCGAATAGAGAGAAGAGCCCGGTGGTGAAGACATCGCTTTTACGCACGCCCTTATCCAAACCAAACCGCACGACGGCATTGGTGATTCCTAACGTGATCAAGGGTAACAACAGATTCCCACTCTGTTGCAACATATCGGTAATACCGTATTCGCCCCGGGAAAGCACCTCGGTATACAAACGCGTGAGGAAGAACGACAAAAGTTTGGAACTGAATGTGCCGATTGCAAATATAATCGTATTGGAAAATAACCGTTTATATTTATCCATCATGATCCTCCTTCCTTATCTTCATTAGAATACTGATATTTTAAATCGTTGTCAAGTATGAGAGGCTTGCGCTTTGTTTAGTTTTATGATACACTGATGCCATTCTTACAAAAAAGCGAGGCCTCCCCTATGTCATCACGCGTTTCTCCTATACGCAGCACGCTGTGTCCGTTGCTTGCCGCTTTGATCTGGGGTTCCGCATTTGTGGCGCAAGATATTGCCGCAAAAGATTTGGAGCCCTTCACCGTCAACGCCGTCCGCTCTTGGATCGGTGCGTTCGCGCTTTTATTTTTATCCGTTATATTAAGAAAAAAACTCACCATACCGAACGAGAAACGCGCTGTATACAAAAAGCACCTACTTTGGGGCGGACTTGGCTGCGGTCTGTTGCTCACAGCAGCCGCCAATCTCCAGCAAGCCGGTATCGGCGCAACCGATCCTGGAAAAGCCGGATTTATCACCTCACTGTACGTCGTTCTTGTTCCCATCCTCGGTAATTTCTTCCGCCGTCGTGCCCCGTATACGGTGTGGATCGGAATCGTCCTATCGCTTGTTGGCCTATACCTGTTGTGTATTACCAACTCCTTTACGATAGCCGCCAGCGATATGCTTATCTTATTATGCGCACTGTTCTTTGCTCTGCAGATCCTATTAGTTGACCGGCTACCGGAAATCAACGGTATGCACTTGTGTTGTGCACAACTGTTTGTTGTTGCCATTATCAGCACCGTGTTGATGTTCGTGTTCGAAGCGTCCTCTCTCGTGCTGATCCTAAAGCACTGGATGCCGCTTGTCTATATTGGTGTTTTTTCCAGCACCATCGCCTACACCTTGCAGATCGTTTCCCAAAAAGGCAGTAATCCCACTGTTGTTTCGCTACTTCTGTGTTTAGAATCGGTATTTGCCGTCCTCACCGGATGGATCATACAAGGTGACACACTCACCCCACGTGAAATTCTGGGTTGCTGTCTGATGTTTGCTGCCGTGACTCTTGCCAGTATTCCCATCAAAGATAAGAAAAGGGCATAACAAACAAAATAGCCGCTTTCGATTTGTGCAAAACGTAGAAAGCAGTTTTTTCGCAATTTTCCACTTTACTTCGCTAACGTGATGGTGTATAATGAGCGCATCATGAAAAGAGAGAGGGTATTCCGTTATGAAAAAGTATTTAGCAATTATCTTGGCTGCACTAATGATCGTCACCTGCTTTGCCGCTTGCAAACCGCAAGAGCAAATCATCACGGTCGGTTACACTATCTATGCTCCGATGAACTACTTGGATGAAGACAACAATCTGATCGGCTTTGATACTGAACTTGCCGAAAAAGTGTTTGAAAACATGGGTTACACGGTAATGTTCCAGGAGATCGACTGGTCCCAGAAATACACCGATGTCAACTCCGGTGCGATCGACTGCATTTGGAACGGTTTCACCTGCAATTCCACTGATAGCGACGACGGCATCGCGCGTTCCGAAAAGGTAGATTTTTCCTACAGTTACATGGAGAACCGTCAGGTTGTCGTTGTGAAAAAAGATGCCGGTATTGCCGCGGCTGCAGACTTGAAAGACAAATTAGGTGTTGCCGAAGGCGGATCCGCCGGTGAAAGCTATGCAAAAGCCTTTGAAGGTAGCACCTTCAAGAGTTTCTTGAAACAAACCGAGTGCCTTACTGAGATCAAGGCAGGGACCGCAGATTTCGCCGTGGTTGACGAGCAGCTTGCCAAGAGCTATGTGGGCAAAGGCGATTACGCTGATCTGGCTATCGTTGATGCGCTGACCAGCGATGTTGAGTACTATGCCATTGGCTTTAAAAAAGGCAGCGAGCTGACCGCAAAAGTCAACGAGCAACTTGAAGCGTTGGCTGCCGACGGCACCCTTGCCGCTCTGGCTAAGAAGTACGGCAAGGAGGCTCCTCTGCCGGTTATCACTGATTTTACCAGCCAGAAATAAGTAAAAAATCACAAGAGCAGGCATCCAACCTGTTGGATGCCTGCTCTTCTACTGTGGGAGCGTTATTATGTCTTTTTTAGAAGTCACCCGTTTCTTACTGGACGGCTTTTATGTGTCTTTGCTGATCTTTGTGGTTACTCTACTGTGCGGGATACCGCTTGGTCTGCCTATTGCATTTTGCTCGATGAGCAAGTGGAAACCTATTCGTACTATTTCCAAAGTGGTGGTATGGATCGTACGCGGCATTCCGCTGATGCTTCAAATCTTTATCATCTATTATGTACCGGGATTGTTGTTTGACACTCCCCTATTTAGCCATATTGATCGCTATTTTTTATTTAACTTTCAAATTCCCGACGCAGGACGTATCGTGGCAGTCCTGATTGCCTTTTCGTTAAACTACGCTTGCTATTTTTCTGAGATTTACCGTGGCGGCATTGAAAGCATTCCGCGCGGTCAATACGAAGCCGGTTACGTTTTGGGACTGACCAAGTCACAAGTGTTTCGAAAAATCGTGCTGAAACAAGTGGTAAAACGCATCGTTCCGCCGATGTCTAACGAAATTATCACCTTAATTAAAGACACTGCTTTAGCTAATTGTATTATGGTTTGCGAAATTATTAAGCAAGCAAAAGAATTGGCAGCAACTAGGGCGATGATTTGGCCGTTGTTCTACACCGGCATTTTCTACTTATTATTTGTGGGCATTCTCACCCTTGCGTTAGGAAAAGTGGAAAAGAAACTCGAATATTTTAGGAGCTAATTATGGCAATATTAGAGGTTAAAAACATCCAAAAAAGTTTTGGGAAAACAACCGTGTTAAAGGGAATCAATTTTTCGTTGGAAAAAGGAACCGTGCTCTCTATTATCGGTTCTTCAGGCAGTGGTAAAACCACGTTACTACGCTGCCTTAACTTTTTGGAAATCGCTGACAACGGCACTTTCTCGGTTAATGACAAGGTATTATTTGATGCTGAAAATCAAAAGGCATTAACAGATGCTCAAGTGCGCGAAAACCGTTTGCATTTTGGCTTGGTTTTCCAAAACTTTAACCTGTTTCCCCAATACAGCGTTTTGGAAAATATTTGTCTGGCCCCTAAACTGCAAGCCAAGGAACGCGAGGATTACAAAGCAAACGCCAAGCAGATCAATGCCGACATTGAAGCAAAGGCACGCAAGCTGATTGACGACGTGGGGCTATCGGCGAAGTGTGATGCGTATCCGTGTGAATTGTCCGGCGGTCAGCAACAACGCGTTGCCATTGCGCGTGCGCTTGCGCTGGATCCCGAGATCCTATTCTTTGACGAGCCGACATCTGCGTTAGACCCCGAACTGACCGGCGAGATCCTTAAAGTTATCAAAGATCTCGCGCAACGGGATATGACAATGGTGATCGTCACCCACGAAATGCAGTTTGCACAAGAAGTATCCGATCAAGTTATCTTCATGGATGACGGTGTCATTGCAGAGCAAGGCACTCCCGATGAGGTGTTTTTACACCCGAAAAACGAACGCACAAAAGCCTTTTTATCACGGTATAACAATCCGTAACACACATATCAAAAGCCGTAGCAGGTGCTACGGCTTTTGGTTTTCACTCATTTTGTGCCGAAAATACGGTCACCAGCATCGCCAAGACCGGGCACGATATAGCAATTCTCATTCAAGCGTTCATCCAACGCGGCGCAATAAATCTGCACATCGGGATGGGCTTCCGTCAATGCTTTCAAGCCTTCAGGCGCGGCAATAATGCACATAAACTTAATGCTACGCGGTCCACGTTGCTTAATCTGACCGATCGCATCAATGGCAGAACCGCCGGTTGCCAACATGGGATCCAAAACGATAACGTCGCGCTCGCCGATATCACCGGGCAATTTGCAATAGTACTCCACCGGTTTCATGGTGGTTTCATCGCGGTACAAACCGATGTGACCGATACGAGCAGACGGAACAAGTTCCACCGCACCGTCAACCATACCGAGACCCGCACGCAGGATCGGCACAAAAGCCAACTTGCGACCGGCGATCTTGCGCGATTTTGTTTTGGCAATCGGTGTTTCCACCGTCACTTCACAGGTGGGAAGATCACGTGTCGCCTCATAGCACATCAGACCGGTGATCTCACGAATGAGCTCACGAAACTGCTTTGAACTGGTATTCTTGTCGCGCAACAGCGTGACCTTGTGTTGAATAAGCGGATGATCGGCAATAAACGGTTTTAACATAGCTATTCCCTCCATATTGTATTTCACATCATTCTTTAGATACTTGTTCCTGTTGTTTGGCGCGCAATTCCCGTTCTGCTTGCGGCAAACGCAGGTAAGCGGGTAATAACGCTTCACCACTGACACATTCTCCCTTATCAATGGCGACGAGCGCTTCGACAGCAACCCCTAAAGCGTGCTGATAGCGCAACGGCTCCGGCGCTAACATCAGATTGGGG
>JAZRQG010000063.1:0-18379 GCA_045649625.1 Acutalibacteraceae bacterium | reverse complement strand
CGATCCGACTTAGGAGATAACCTTGTCACCAGCCTTCAGGCCGTGAGGAGCCAGGATGTAGCTCAGGGTGTTGTCCTCGTAGCGGATCAGTGCGATATAAGCGGTGCGGTTGGGATCGTACTCGATGCGCTCGACAGTAGCGAACATGTCAGTCTTCTGACGCTTGAAATCGATGATACGATACTTACGGCGGTTTCCGCCGCCACGATGGCGGACGGTGATACGGCCGTAGCTGTTACGGCCGGATTTCTTTTCCAGAGGAGCCAGCAGGCTCTTTTCCGGCGCTACCTTGGACAAACCACTGTAATCCAAAACGGACATACCGCGGCGTCCGGGGGTCGTCGGTTTATAAAACTTTGTAGGCATTCCGATTCTCTCTCCTTTTTCTTGGCTTTGCGGGACACAGCCGCTTCTCTGTGATCAGAGGGTGTCCCATACGTTGCCGCGACCTTTGTGTATTCGGCGGCGCTCCTTAGAACATACCGTCGAAGAACTCGATGGTCTTGGAGTCGGGCTTCAACGTAACAACCGCTTTCTTCCAATCGGAAGTGTAACCCTCGTTACGGCCCATGCGGCGCAGATGGCCTTTCATGCTGATGGTGTTGACCTTCGCAACCTTAACGCCGAAGATCTTTTCCACCGCTTTGGCAATCTCAATTTTGTTCGCGCTGTCAGCAACGCGGAAGGTGTACTTCTTTTCGGGAAGCATCGACACCGCTTTCTCGGTGATGACCGGCGCGAGAATGATATCACGTGCGTTCATTATGCGTATACCTCCTCGATCTGAGCGACGGCGTCCTTCACCACGATAAAGGTATCGCAGTTGAGAACGTCGTACACGTTCAAAGTGTTGACCAGAGCGGTCTTCACACCGGGGATGTTGCGAGCAGACAGGATCACCGTGTCGTTCTTCTCGGGAAGAACCATGAGAACCTTCTTGCCGGCTTCCAAAGCGCCCAGCATGGTG
This sequence comes from Acutalibacteraceae bacterium, assembly GCA_045649625.1. Taxonomy (GTDB): domain Bacteria; phylum Bacillota; class Clostridia; order Oscillospirales; family Acutalibacteraceae; genus RGIG3009. The sequence goes on along the minus strand of JAZRQG010000063.1, from coordinate 17,412 downwards.
GCAACCGTCTTGGTTTTGATCTCGTCCATCGACAGGCTGTCGAGAACCAGCATTTCGCCGGCGATCACCTTGGAGGAGAACGCAGACTTGAGAGCCAGACGGCGAACCTTCTTCGGCAGCACGTAATTGTAGCTGCGGGGCTTCGGGCCAAGGGCAATACCGCCGTGCGTCCACTGGGGAGCGCGGGTGGAACCCTGACGAGCGTGTCCGGTACCCTTCTGTCTCCACGGCTTCTTACCACCGCCGCTGACTTCCGCACGGGTGAGGGTGGACTGAGTGCCCTGACGCTGGTTGGCCAGGTAGTTGACTACGGCGCTGTGCAGGACGGTCGCATTGGGGGTGATACCGAAAACGGCATCGCTGAGCTCCATGGTGCCGGTCTGCTTACCGGTCATATCAAAAGTAGATACTGTAGCCATTGTCTATTTCCTCCTTCCCTTACGCCTTAACGGAATCCGAGATCAGGATCAGACCGCCGCGGGGACCGGGAACGGCACCGCAGATCGCGATCAGATTGTTCTCTACATCGACCTTCACGACCTTGAGGTTCTGAACGGTTACGCGCTCAGCACCCAGGTGGCCGGCGCCCTTCATACCCTTGAAAACGCGGGACGGAGAGGAGCAAGCACCGAGGGAACCGGCGTGACGAGCAACAGGGCCCGTACCGTGAGATTCCTTCAAGCGACCGTGATTCCAGCGTTTGATAGCGCCGGCATAGCCTTTACCTTTGCTGACGCCCACAACGTCGACTTGATCGCCGGCGCCGAAAACGTCTGCTTTAATGATGTCACCCACATTGTAGGTGTCGCAGTTCTCAAAACGGAACTCGCGCAGCGCCTTTTTGGGCGCCACATCCGCCTTGTCAAAGTGACCCTTCATGGGCTTGTTCACTTTGTTGGCGGAAACTTCGCCGAAGCCGAGCTGAACAGCCGTGTAGCCGTCGTTCTCTTCGGTCTTCTTCTGAACAACTACGCAGGGACCGGCCTCGATGACCGTGACCGCAACGGCGTTGCCCTTCTCGTCGAAGATCTGCGTCATGCCGACCTTCTTACCGATGATGCCTTTTTGCATGTCTTATACCTCCTTGGTTATTGGTTCCCCGTCACCGCTTGATACCGCAACCGGGAACATGACCTCGCGTGTGGTGGAACAGAAGCGTTAGGCTTCTTCAAACCGGAGCATCACAGTTTGATTTCGATTTCCACACCGGCGGGGAGTTCAAGCCCCATCAGGGCTTCAACTGTCTTGTTTGACGGACGAAGAATGTCGATCAAGCGCTTGTGGGTACGGGACTCGAACTGTTCGCGAGAATCCTTGTACTTGTGCACAGCGCGCAGGATGGTAACGACTTCCTTCTCGGTCGGGAGCGGCACAGGACCGGAAACACGAGCGCCGGTACGGCGAGCGGTCTCTACGATCTTCTCGGCGGACTGATCCACCAGCTGATGATCATACCCCTTAATGCGAATACGGATTTTTTCTTTGACTGCCACTAAAAACGCCTCCTTAAAAGTTTAGTTGGCGGGCGACGCCAAAACTGCACACCCTGCCGGGTGTTTCTGCACCGGCATTTTAAAACCGGATGCCTGTTGGGTTTCAAGCGTCCGGGTGCAGTGTAAGCGTCTTGAAAAGACTGTGGCAAAGCTTAAGCGCCGCAAGCACGCCGAAGCAGAGCGCAACTACTCTCTGTCCGTTTGCTTTGCCTCTTACAGCTATTCCTTGTCGCCCGGTTTAAAATCGGACATACTCCGCGGAAAAACCGACTGTTGCCAGCCGCAACCTCCCGCATCATCGCATATCGTGCAGTCTGCATGACACCTCGAAAAGGGCGCAATTCGCCTACTTCCCACAGTCATGCCTAAACATTTTACCTCAACAATTCCAAAAAAGCAAGTCTTTTTTTAAATTTTTTCGAAAAATTTTTGCAACAAAAAACGGCTTAAAATCGGGCTTTTTTAGCATTTTTGACAACAACACAAGATATAGTTGTTTTGCGCTGTATATCCCCCACATCTGCGATTTTTCTATTATATATAATAAGGTATATATAGAGCACAAAAATGCAGCCGAAGAATCGTGTTCTTCGGCTGCCTAAATCGCGCTTATTTTTGCAACAATACATCAATGGCTTCCTTGTAGCCATCAAATCCTTTTCCGCTGATCGTAGCAATACATGCCTCGCGCACGTAGGAGATCTGACGGAAGTCCTCACGACTGCTGACGTCTGAAAGATGCACCTCAACCGCCGGCAGGGCAATCGCTTTGAGCGCGTCCAGCAGCGCCACACTGGTATGCGTATATGCCGCCGGATTGATAACAATACCGTCCGCCTCTTCAAAATAGGCATTTTGAATCGCTGTCACCAGCTCACCCTCATGATTGGACTGCACGAAAATCGGCTCCACACCCTTTTCGGCACAGTATGCCGTCAATTCGTTAACGAGATCCTCGTAAGTGTGTCGGCCGTAAATATCCGGCTCGCGGATACCAAGCATATTCAGGTTTGGTCCGTTTACGATATATAGCTTCATTGTCCGATCGCCTCCCGTATACGCCGCAAGGTTTCCTCCGGTGTTCCCTCAACACGCACCGTCACGTCCGCCACCTCGCGGTACAACGGCAGTCGCTGTTTGTATAACTCCTCAATCGCTTCGCGGTTTTTCGATAGCGGTCTGCCGTTTGTGGCGAGCGCATCAAGCTCGCGCTCCAAAAACACCACCACCGCGTTTTGCCTCAACGCGTCACGGTTTTCCTCGGTCAAGATCGTACCGCCACCGGTCGCGATCACCTTACCGCCGCTTTTCCCGAGTTCCTGCACCGCATTCGCTTCCAAACGACGGAACGCGGCTTCGCCCTGCTCGACAAAAATAGTGGGAATGGTTTTTCCCGCGTGTTGTTCCACGGCAGCATCGGTATCTGCCACTTCTTTACCAAGTGCGTTGGCGAGTAGGCGCGCCAGCGTGCTCTTGCCGCACCCCGGCATCCCGACCAACACAATATTTCGAAACTGTTGTTCCAATCCGTGCAGCCCTTTTTCGATCAGCCCCTTATCTAACGGCTGACCGAAGAAGATCTCCGCGGCGCGGTGCGCTTGCGCCACCAACATGGAAAGTCCGTTTGCGGTCTTCATCCCTCGCTTTTCGGCATCTTGCAAAAGCCGAGTGCGTAAGGGGTTGTAAACAATATCCGCCACCGCTTCGCACGACGGAAATTGTAGAAGCGAAAGCGGTGCCGCCGCCGTTTCGGGATACATCCCCACCGGTGTGGTGTTGATAATCACCTGCACGTCGCGATGCCGTTCAAGATTGCTGTAATTGTTTTCGCCCGAACGCGAGATCACCACAACCTGCTTTGCACCTTGATCCTTCAGCACACAACACACTGTTGCCGATGCACCGCCGCTACCGAGCACCAGCACCTTTTTGCCCGCCACCGAAATGTCCGCTCGCTCCAACATATAGCAAAACCCATAATAATCGGTATTATAGCCGCACACGGTATCGCCGTCAAAGCGAATCGTGTTTACACTGCCGATGCGTTTTGCCACGTCGTCCAGTTCGGTACAAAACGGAATGACAGTTTTCTTGTAGGGTATCGTAACGTTCATCGCCGCAACAGGCGGATCTGCAAAAAATGCCGTGAGCTCGTCCTCTGATTTTTCGATCAAGTCATACGCATACTCCCCGAAAAACGCATGAATCTGCGGCGACAAGCTGTGCGACAGCGTTTCTCCCAGTAAGCCGTACCGCTTCATCATACGATCTCGGTGTAGCTGCCCAGATAACGGAAGCTCTCCGTTTCCGCCTGCAACTGGCACAACAGGTCGGTGAACGCCTTGGAGTACACCGACACGTCGATGTCAAAATAGAACATAAACTCGAAATCCTTGCCGGGGATCGGACGGCTTTCCAGTTTAATGAGGTTGACACCGAGCGAATAGAATTTCGCAATGACCGTATACAACGAGCCCGGTTTATGCGGCAACGTCAGCATCAAGCTGGAACGATGCGCTCCCGGATACACCTCTAAGTTCTTGGAAATGCAGATAAACCGCGTATAGTTGTTATCGACGTTCGAAACGGCGGTTTCGATCACTTCCAAGCCATACAGCGCGGCGCAAGAATCAGAGGAGATCGCCGCTACGTCGGAGCGGTCACTTTCCGCCACAGCTTTTGCCGCCATCGCGGTGTTTTCGCACACGTGTATCTTAACATTTTTCAGTTTATGCAAAAACGCACTGCACTGTTGGATTGCCTGCTCGTGGGAATAGATCTCCCGAATCTCGTCAAGCTTCACGCCTTTTTTCGCAAGCATCACGTGAGGAATATGTACACGGGTACTGCGCACGATATGGAAATTATAGCGCAGCATCAAATCGTAAATTTGGTTCACCGAACCGGCGGTGCTGTTTTCCAGCGGCAGGATGCCATATCGGCAAAGCCCCTTGTCTACCGCTTGGAACACACCTTCAAACGTATTCATATACATAATGTTCGGCGCGCCGAACAGTTTTTCACAAGCCAATTGGGAATACGCACCTTCCACGCCCTGACACGCCACCGTCGCACGCTCGGGAAACACCTGCTCGGTAGTCGCGATCGCGTCTTGGATCTTGTCCGTAAGCGTGCTGTCCAGTCCCAGCAGATGGCTCTGATGCGAACGGCTGAGACTCAAAATCAAATGATATAAGATCCGCGTCTGCGACTCCATGTCCGGTCCCGCCAGCTCGGAGACCTTTTCCAGCAGCATCCGTTCACGCTGCGCATCCAGCACCGGCTTTCCGGTTTCCTTTTTGAATGTCGCCACTTCGGCAGCGACATCCATGCGTTTGACAAACAACTCAACAAGTTCTTTATCAATGCTGTCAATTTCGTTACGTAACTCTTGGATATCCATTTTGAGCAACTCCTTACACAAGATAATCTGCTAACGCGATAGCAAGCGCCGCTTCCACACACGGGACCGCGCGCGGAACAATACACGGATCGTGGCGACCTTTTATGGCTAATGTATAACTGCTTTGACTGCTCAACTCCACCGTTTCCTGTTCTTTGGCGATCGACGGTGTCGGCTTGATCGCCACACGGAACACAAGCGGCATGCCGGTGGAAATCCCGCCCAGGATCCCGCCGTGACGGTTAGAGCGTGTCCTCACCGTATCGCCGTCAAAATAATACGCATCGTTGTTTTCCGATCCGGTAAGCTCGGCGGCATCAAAGCCGTTACCGAACTCGATCCCTTTAACAGCGGGAATGCCAAACACAAGGGAGGAGATACGGTTTTCCAACCCGTCAAATAACGGATCACCGATGCCGGCGGGCAAGCCAACCGCGGCACACTCGATGGTACCACCGATCGAATCGCCCTCGCTGCGGACGGTCGTGATGCGTTCTTGCATCGTCTCTTTTGCCCCCGCGTTGATCACAGGGAAAGAATCGGTGAGGAAATCATCGGCGGTGACCGCCATCGGATCAAACCGTTCGTCACAAATGCCGCCGATCGAGGCGATATGCCCGCCGATCGCAATTCCCTTTGTAGCGAGGAATTGCTTGCACAAGCCGCCCGCCACACAAAGTGCCGCCGTCAAGCGACCGGAAAATTGACCGCCGCCGCGGATATCGTTTTCTCCGTCAAATCGCACAGACGCGGGATAATCGGCGTGAGACGGACGCGGATGATCCCGCAGCTCGCTGTAATCGCCCGAGCGCACGTTTTCATTTCGAATAAGTGCCGTGATCGGTGCACCACAGGAGACACCGTCCACCAAACCACTGACAAATTCCGGTATGTCCGCTTCTTTTCGCGCGGTCGCAAACGCACCACCCGCCGCACGGCGTTGCATAAACGCCTGCAGTTCACTCATATCAATGCGCAGCCCCGCCGGTAAACCGTCCACCACCACACCGATCGCTTCGGCATGGGATTGACCGAATACCGTGACCGTCAGATTTCGTCCCCAGACAGATGACATATAAGCATCCCCCTCTTTTCCAATTCTCCAAAAAACGTCGGATAGGATTTCTTCACCGCTTCGGCACCGACGATGGTAACCGCTTGTTTGCAAATGAGCGCCGCGATCGCCGCCGACATCACGATGCGGTGATCGTTACCGCCTTGCACCGTTCCGCCCTCAAGCGCACTGCCGTTTATCAGCAGCCCGTCCGCGGTAATGGCGCAGTCACCGCCAAGCGCCGTAATCAAATCGCAAACCGTTTGCAGGCGATTGCTCTCCTTATGGATCAGCCGCTCGGCGTTATAGATCACCGTTTGCCCCGGTAACGCCGTTGCCAGCACCGCCACAATGGGCACCAGATCAGGGATAGCCTCAGCATCCACCCTCAGTGGTTGTCGATTGTCCCCGCCCGACACACGCCAGGTGTTGTCGGTACAGGAAACAGAAAACCCCGCTTGCTCGAGTAGATCAACGATCGCTCGATCGCCTTGTCGGGAGTCCGCCGATAATCCGGACAGTTCAAACACATCACTACCGGAAAGCGCTGCACCCGTAAGCCAGAATGCCGCATTGGACCAGTCGCCCTCCGCAGGAATCGTGCCGGCAGATGTGTAACGGCCCGAAACGGTAAAGGCAGCATCCTCCTCCGTGACCGTCACACCAAACTTAGCCAGCACCTCAATCGTCAGCGCAATGTACGGATACGAAGACATCTCCCCTGTCACGCGGATACAGCAGGTGTGTCCGAGTAACGGTGCCGCCATCAACAACCCACTGACAAACTGCGAGCTTAGACTTCCGTTGATCTCAAACAGATCACCCTGCAGCTGACCGGTAACCGACAACGGAAATGTTCCCTCTGTCGACAACCGACAGCCGTGCGCCTCCAGCACCGGATAGATTGGGGTGAGCGGTCGCTGAGACAGCCGTCCTCTACCGGTAAACCGTGCGCCGCCGTGCGCCGCCATGATCGGCAACAAAAACCGCAGTGTCGACCCGCTCTCACCGCAATCCAGCAAGGCGTTCAAAACTCTGTTCGTTCGCGGCCTGACCGTCACACGATCCCCCTCGCACACGATGTCAGCAAGCCCTGCACGCAGACAGCGAATCGTCGCCTCAATATCCTCAGAATAGGTAACGCCCTCGATCACCGTCGGCGTATCGCACAGCGCCGCACAAATGAGCAAGCGATGCACCGCCGATTTGGAAGCAATGATTGCCGTGTTACCCGACAAGGTATGTCCGGATACCGCAATCGTCATACGGACAACCCCTTTCGCAGATAGGTCTTCAACTCCTCCACCGGAATGGTAACGATCGTCCCGTTCCCGAGTACGGGGACCGTAATGATATGTAAGGTTTGGTTGCGCCGTTTTTTATCCGCCATCGCCTCACGGTACAATTCCTCTGCCGAAAACGCGCACGCGGTGGGCAGGTGATAGCTTTTCAGCGCCGCATCCAATCGTCGGCTAAGTGCTTCGTCTCCTGCTTCGGCGCGCGCCATCACCGCCATGCCGATCGCCACCGCACTGCCGTGCGAAATTTCAAAATGACTGCATTTCTCGATCGCGTGCCCGATGGTGTGTCCGTAATTGAGAAGCAGTCGACAGCCGTTGTCAAACTCATCCTCCGCCACCACCTGACTTTTAATGGTGACACAACGAGTGATGATCTGCGTATCCGTCCACGCGTGCTTTTCCAACGCGTCAAACAATTCCGTGTCGCGGATCATACCATATTTGATGACCTCCGCCATACCGTCGGCATACACGGCAGGTTTCAGCGTTTTTAGAGTCAGCGGATCGATCAGCACCAGACGAGGTTGATAAAACGCGCCAAGCAGATTTTTCCCCTCCGGCAAGTTGACCGCCGTTTTGCCGCCGACCGACGAATCCACGCAGGCAAGCAGCGTCGTGGGAATCTGCACAAATGGAATGCCACGCAGATACGACGACGCGCAAAACCCTGCCAGGTCACCGACTACCCCGCCGCCGAGCGCCACGATCGCGTCACTGCGCGAAAAGCCCTCTTTGGCAAGCGTGGACACCACTTTTAAATACTGTTCGGTATTCTTGGACTCTTCCCCTGCAGGAATAACGTACTCCGTCACGTGATAGCCCGCAGCCGTCAGCGAATGGCAAACGACATCGCCATACAAGGACTTCACGTTACTATCCGTCAACAGCAGCAACTTTTCGCTCCCCAGCACCGCTTTGCACTCCTCGGCAACACGGCCCAGGAGACCTTCTTCAATATGGATCTCATACGTACGGGACGTCCCGACTTTAATCTTCACCATAAGGACTATCGATCCTCTCTTTTCGGTCACTGCCGTCTTTGAGCAGCGCCTTCAATGTTTCGGCGTCGCCCTGCTCGAGCGCCACTTGATATTCCTGTAATGACCTCACGATATGATCGATCTCAGCCACCAAATTTTCACGGTTTTCCAAAAACAATTCAGTCCACATCGTTTCGTTCAGCCGCGCCACACGGGTTAGATCCCGATAACTGCCCGCCGAAAACCCACGATGCACCTTCGCGCGAGGACTTTTCACATACGCGTTAGACACGACGTGCGCCAGCTGGGAGGTAAACGCGATGATTTCATCGTGCTTTTCAGGAGTGGTAACCGTAACCGATGCAAATCCTATAGACTTAATCCACCCGGTCACCTTTTCCAAAAACGCAATATCCTCCGTGTTTTCAGGGGTAAGGATCATCGAAGCACCGTCATACAAATCCGCATTCGCATACTTGATACCCGAATGGTGTAACCCCGCCATCGGATGTCCGCCGATAAAAATCCAGCCGTGTTCCTTGGCGATCGGTCGGCATTGCTCACAAATACTACGCTTGATGCCACCGCAATCGATCACCACCGCACCGGGTGCAATCGCACTCGCGATCTCGCTTAAATACGTCACTGTCGCGCGCGGATACACAGCGAGCAGAATCAACTCACACTGTCCAATCGACTCTGCATTCACGACACCGTCGATCGTATCGGTCAGCTGCGCGTATTGCGTGATCGCGTTATCCAGATCGTACCCAAGCACACGGTGATCGGTGTGTTTCTTAAACGCCTTTGCCAGCGAACCGCCGATCAGCCCGAGCCCCACAATTCCTACCGTCATTCTTTGATCGCCTCTCGAATGTGTCGCACACGCTTGGCGACGTCGTCAAATTGTTCCGGAGTAAGCGACTGTGCGCCATCGCACAGCGCTCTTTTCGGATCGTTATGTACCTCTATCATCAACCCGTCCGCGCCGGCAGCAGCCGCCGCCATCGCCATGGGCTTCACCATCCAGTTGATCCCGCTCGCATGGCTGGGATCCACCATCACGGGCAAGTGCGTCAACTCGTGCAGCATCGGCACCGCCGACAAATCCAACGTGTTACGGGTATAGGTTTCATACGTGCGGATACCGCGTTCGCATAAAATGATCTGTTCGTTTCCGCCTGCCATAATATACTCCGCGCTCATCAACCATTCCTTCATGGTGTTGGCCAGACCGCGCTTGAGCAAGATCGGTTTACGAATGCGACCGAGCTCCTTGAGCAGGTCGAAATTCTGCATATTGCGTGCGCCGACCTGAATCAGGTCAACGTCCTCAAACAACGGCAGATGATTGGCGTTCATGATCTCGGTCACGATCGGCATACCGGTTTCTCGTTTGGCTTGTTTCAATAATTTCAAGCCGTCCGCCGCAAGCCCCTGGAAATCATACGGTGACGTGCGCGGCTTGAACGCACCGCCACGCAACAGCGCAGCGCCCGACGCCTTCACCTGTTTGGCAATCGCGATGATCTGTTCCTCCGACTCCACCGAGCAAGGGCCGGCAATGATCGCGAAATGTCCGCCGCCGACTTTCACACCCGACACATCCACCACGGTGTCATCTGGATGGAATTTCCGGTTGGCGCTTTTGAAAGGATCGGAAATACGGGTAACGCTTTCCACAATCTCCAAATTCTGTAACAATTCAATATCCACCTGCGTGGTATCACCCACCAATCCCAGAATGGTGGTATAGATACCCTCCGATCGATGCACGGTCAGGTTTTGTGTTTTCAACCAATTCACAAGATTGTCGATCTGGGCTTCGGATACTCCTTGTTTAATAACGGCGATCATAGCAATTCCTCCAAAGAATGAAAAAATAAAGGACCCGCGTTTTCACTGCGGGCCCTTGTTAGGGGTTCGGTTAAAGGATGTTGGCCTTTAATCAACGGCAGCAAAAAACGCTTCTACTTTTGTTAATAAAGTAAAAGTAAAAATAAAACGCGTATTTTGCTGTAGCTACCAACTGTTTCATACCGTTACACCTAAATCAATTTACTGTGATAAAGTGAGTATAGCACTCGCATTTTCATTTGTCAACAGATTTTTTACCAGAGGGGCATCACAATTTGATGCGTGCTTGTATCGGTCACGGAATAATAGTGCCGCAGGATCTGAACGTAGCTCCAGCCGGCCTCATTCGCGTAACCGACCGCCCCCATCTGGCTTAAGCCCACACCGTGTCCCCATCCTTGCGTCGTAATCGTTACCGTCTGCGTCGCCTCATCATACGTGGTTCGAAACGCGTGGGAGCGAAGACCCAATGCATTTCGCATATTATATCCGGTAAGCGGTTTCTGATTTCCTTTGCCGTCCACGTAATAGAAATTGGTATGAAAGACGTAATTCCACGCATCACCGGTACCCGCACTGCCGTCGCCGTCATACGAAAGCGCCCTGAGCGGGACCTGCCCCGATGCGGTGGTAAATTGCTCCTCCGGCATGGAATAGTTCGGATATTTGTCCTTCGGGAATTGTGCCTCAAACCAGTTTTTGACCTTCTGATACAACGCGTCACGGGTCAACGTCACCGTGGAAACATACTTTTTGCCACCGTATTTCGCGTTGGTGGTCGCATCGTCATACTGACTGACCACGCTCTTCGCATACGCGAGCGTTCCCGTCCATACACGATTGCTGGAGGCGCTGTACCCGCCGGTAGAGGCAGAATACACCGTCTGCAATGTCATCGCCGGGATGGACGTCTTGCCGACGCTAACCAGCTTAACACCCAGCACCTCGCCAACCGCATCATAAATTTTTTTATCCCACTTGTTGCTTAGATTGATGGCCGCCACATTGGAGGGATAGGTTCCCGAATGCGTATTATAGTGTAACAAATAGGAATACGATGCTACCGCCTGTGCTTTTTGCGCCTCCGTAGAGTTGACCATCGTGCTGGCACTGCCCAGCTCAGACTTAACAATGCCGGCAATTAACAACTGCAGCTGTTCTTTGGTCTTCGGGCGCAAAATGCCGTCAGCATCCGCAGCAAACCCGGAAAAAGCGCCATTGTTTTTCACGGCGATATACGACATAAAGTCGTATTCCGATATCGTGCCTTTCACCGTTCCCTCACTGGGAGCAACAGGGGTCGGTGTCACGTCCGTAGACGGCGGTTTCGTGACCACCTGTGTAGTCGGCACGGTCGTCGTTTGCTGCACGGTCGTCTCCCCAATCAACTCGTTTCCCTCTGTATGGGTAGTCGTCGTGGTTTTCTTGGTGGTAGTCGTCGTGGTTTTCTTGGTCGTTGTGGCTGTCTTCTCGGTAGTTGTGGTGGTTTGCTCGGTCGTGGTGGCTTCGGTCGTAGTTTCGGTGGCCTCCACCGTAGTCGTGACGGTAGTGCTCACCTCACCCCCGTTTACCTCCACCCAGCCTTTGGGCATTTTGGGCGAACGATTCACTCTCGCTTTGGAAAGATCGTTTTTATCGTCCTCGCCCGCCCGCACACGCCGCGCAGCAACCACCACACGCGCTCCGTCATATCCGTAGTCGATCGGCGTGGTCAAAAGCAGGAGGCTGTCACCCTCTGCAATATCAACCGGCGTATCAAACAGTGAGCGCACACGCAACTGTGCCACATGATACAAAAACTCCTCTTCGTCCTCAAATGCCGTCCGCGTGTAATGGTATTCCTCTTTGTCCGTATCATCCACTAAAAGCACCGCAAAGATCTTATACTTGCCCTCTTGATAGATGGTGTTCATCTCGATCGTAGAATGCTCCCGCAAAAAGCTAAGCTCGGTGTACTCCTCCAGCTGCGAAAACATTTGACGGTTCCCCACGTTTTTCCCGTAGATGGTCAGCGCGCGCTTGATGTTCGCTTGCTCCACCTGCGTACCGGTGCGCAAATACGGCACCCCGTACGAGGAAGCATTTTTGTGGAAATCGTGCTGCTCGTAGTAGCCAAGGGAGGGCTCCTCCACGACCGGATAGTTGATACGCGTACCCTCAATACGCACCCAGCCGCGCACGTCATCGTTATTGCGATACAGCGTCATAAACTGCGTCAGGATACCATTCGGATACGAACCCTCGGTTTCCACCTCGGCTTGCGTATACATTTGATACAGCTCATCATAATTTTTTTGGTTATAGTACGGGACGTACACATAGACATATGCCCAAAATGCAAACACCAACAACAGCGCTGACAGCGCTGACAGCCAACGCAACAGTCGCGCGCGGCGCCGACGTTTTTTATTCGCGGCATTTTGCTCGTTTGTGAGCGTCAAAACCTTTTGCTGCATCTGCTCAAGCGATTGTCCGCCCGCCATGACGCCCGGCAAGGCTTCCAGATACCGACGCGACATATCAAGTGCATACAACGTTGCCATATTGCGAATGTATTCCCGGTCCTCGTCACCGTGACCGGCAAACACCTTTTTCACCCATACGCGTTTTCCATCGGCCAATGCAACGTACACCGTACCGACCGCTTTTCCCTCGCTGGTATCAGGACCGGCCACACCGGTAATACCGATACCGATATCTGCGCCACCGGCACGACGTGCGCCGACCGCCATTGCTCCTGCCGTTTCGGGGGAAACCGCACCGCACTGTTCCAAAATAGATTCCGGAACACCGAGCATTTGATGCTTGATTTCTTTGGAATAGGCGGCAATGCCGCATTCAAACACAGCGGAAACACCGGGCACCTCGGTAAGCCGTCCGGAGAGCAGCCCCGCCGTGCAGGACTCCGCCGTAGAGATCTTCATTCCCTTTTCGGTAAGCAGCGCTACCACACGCTTGGCCAGTCCACCCGCATCGACGCCGTACACGGCGTTACCGAGCCGTTCGCGAATCTGAGCAATCACAGGATCACACAACGCATTTGCCTGCTCTACCGTGTCGGCTTTCGCCGTAACGCGCAGCACCACCTCGCCATCCTTGGCATAGGGCGCGACGGTCGGGTTGCTGCCTTCCATCAAATCCTGCAATCGCTCATCCACAGCCGCTTCCGGAATACCGAATACTCCCACCGTGTGGGAATGGATGGTGCCGCCGGAACAAGTGGTCAAATACGGCGCGACATATTCAAAGAACATCGGGATCAGTTCTCTCGGCGGGCCGGGTAACAGCACCACTCTATGCGCACCCTGTTCGAGTACACACCCGGGCGCCGTGCCGTGATCGTTCGGGAACACGATGCAACCTTCGGGCAGCATCGCTTGCTTTTGGTTGTTTTCGGTGTATTCTTTACCGGTGCGCTCAAAATACGAGCGGATACGCCGATCGCTTTCCTCGTGAAGCACCAGCGGAAGTCCCAAGTACTGCGCCACCGTTTCTCTGGTTAAATCATCCTCTGTCGGACCGAGCCCACCGGTCAAAATAACCATATCACAGCGAGACAGCGCAAGATCAATTGCCTGCTGCAAACGCTCTTGGTTGTCGCCAACGGTAGATTGGTACAGAGTATCTACGCCATAAGCCGCCAACTCACGCGATAAAAACTGACTGTTCGAGTTCACAATATCCCCAAGCAGCAGCTCGGTTCCTACCGAAATAATTTCCGCATTCATCGGTTTCGCCGCCTTTCATCAGATGTGTAAAAGCCGTACTCCCAAAATCGCTTCTTCAATCAGTTCTTCCACCGGAAGGGCCCGCTCCGCCGCTTCCACCTCATCCATTCGGGGGCGTGTACGAGGATGTCTGGGTGTGAAAACCGTGCAACAATCTTCATAGGGTTGAATAGAGGTCTCAAAGGTATCGATCCGCCGCGCGATCGCGATGATTTCTTCCTTATCCATCCCGATCACGGGACGAAACACCGGCAAATCAGCCGCCGCGTCGGTACACGAAAGTGCGGGAATGGTTTGACTGGCAACTTGACCGACGCTTTCGCCGGTGATCAACGCACCACATTCCGTATCTTTAGCAATTCGCGTCGCAATCCGCATCATGAACCGACGCATGATCAGGGTAAACAATTCTTCGGGACACGCGCGCCCGATCTCCTCTTGAATATGGGCAAACGGCACAATATACAACGCCATACGTCCGGCATATACACCGACCTTTTGGAGCAGCGAAATAACTTTCATTTCTGCTCGCTCGCTGGTATACGGGGGCGAGGCAAAATGAATGCCGGTCAGTTGAATACCGCGCTTTGCCATCATGTAAGCCGCCACAGGCGAATCAATACCGCCGGAAATCAAGATGCCCGCTTTCCCGCCGGTCCCCACCGGCATACCGCCCGCGCCGGGTAGCTGCGGGCCGTGGACGTACGCCGCGAAATCGCGAACCTCCACCCACACCGTCATTTCAGGTTCGTGTACATCCACCGTCAAGTGAGGGTTCTTTTCTAACAAGTATCCGCCGACCGCGGCACAGATTTCGGGCGAAGTCAAGGGAAAACGCTTGTCCGCACGTTTCGCCTCCACTTTAAAGGTGCGCACCTCAGACAACGGCTGCGCCAAATACGCTGCCGCTGCTTGTTTGACCGCATCCATATCCTTTTCCACCACGCACGCGCGCGAAAAGGCGGAAATGCCAAACACGGTTGCCACCCGCTCGCTCACTTCGTCCCAATCCACATTCTTGTCCTGCGGCTCGATATAGACGGTCGACTGGGCCTTGCGCAACGTAAAACGACCCAGCGACTTTAAGCGATAGCGCAAATTTTTGAGAAGCGCCTCCTCAAAGGTGCCACGATTCAGTCCTTTGAGCGCCAACTCTCCGTTTTTAATAAGAATAACTTCGTTCATAATAACCGTTCCTCGTTATTGATATACCTCAGGCAATTCCAAGTCCTGGGCAACGTACCACATTTTCGGCATCAGCACGTCCTCGTTAAGGACGGTTTTGGCCGTATCCACCGACGGGTCTTCTCCCTCGCGCAGCTTGCGTGCCACAATCACCGTTCGCCCATTCTTCAAATGCGTTTCACGCTTATTGCTACATGTCGAAAGCGTAAGTAACTCGTCCTCGGCGGTCACGTCCACGTCCCCGAATTCATACAAAGAGCGGCTGCGCACGTCATTGATAAACTGCGCAAACTCTTTGTCGGTAAATTTCGTACGAATGTAATTGAAAACCGGTTCTTCCTCGGCGTTTGTATTGACAACCATTACCGCAAACACCTTGTAGGTATGTTGCTCGTAAAGGGTAGAAAGCGTTAGCGTCGTCAATCGGCGCGCCCCGTTTAAATTGCTTTTGGCAAGCAGGTTAAAGCGAGAAAACATCAACCCGCTGACCAAGTTGTGCCCGTATATAATAAGGTTGCGGTTAAGGCCGTCCGCCGACAGGTCGTTTCGATAATCAAAATACAGTGACCCCGCCTTGTCGACCTCACGCATAAAATCGTGTGTAAGATAATAGTCGTTGTCGATCGTCTGCATGACGGGGTTGTCGATCGCGCCGCCGAACAGATCCTCCCCCGTCGTCGCAAAGGTCAGCCACCCGCGAATGTCAGAGTTTCGCCGATACAGCGAACGAAACGCCTCCAGCATTCCTTCGGGATACACGGTAGTATCCTCTTTCGGCTCGGAATCTGCGGGGAGATCGGTATAATACAAATCGCGCAGCGTATCCACAACCTCCTGTGTATGGTGCGGCTGCAAAATCATATCGTCGATCAAATATGCCACCGAACCGATAAACACAAACGTCGCTAACAAAAACGCCAGTTTGCGCAGCCATTCCTGTTTCGAATCGCCAACCACCGGAATCACCGAACGCAGCGCGCGAACAATACCCCAACCGATCTTTTTCATACTGTCTTTCATCAGACTTTTCTCCTTTGCAAGGTCTCGGCCGCTTCGCGCAATGCAGCACTCAACGCGCGAACATCCTCTTCTGTATTGTCACGGCAGAAACTCACGCGCAAGGAACTGTCAATCTCGGCAGATGACAACCCCATTGCTGTCAATACGGCACTCGGTTTTCCCTTCGCGCAAGCTGAACCACTGGACACAAAAATGCCCCGCTGCGCCAGAAAATGCAGCACCGTTTCACTGCGGAAACCATTAATCGACAGATTCACAATGTACGGTACCCCGCCCTGCGGCAAATGAAAGCGCACATCGGGATGCGTGCCGAGTTCTTCCAACAAACACCCTTTCAGCCGTTCATATTGAACTGCCTGCTTGGACAGTTTCGGTGTAGCGGCTGCTGCCGCGCCAAAACCGATAATGGCGGGCGTCGGCTCGGTTCCGGAACGCAAATTACCCTCTTGTCCACCGCCGAGAACGCGAGGCAATACGCGCACACCCTTGCGGATATACAGTGCACCAACGCCTTTGGGCCCGTGCAGCTTATGACCGCTGACTGAGAGCAGATCCACGCCCCATTTTTCCGCGCGCAATGGCATCTTACCCGCGGCCTGCACCGCATCCGTATGGATGATCGCCCGCGGTGCTGTGCGGCGCACCCGCGTTGCGATGGCAGGAATATCCATCAGCGCACCGGTTTCGTTATTGACCGTCATCACGCTGACAATCGTAGTATCCGGGGTACATGCCCGCTCGACCGCTTCTGCTGAAATCGTACCGTCAGCCTCCGGCTGTACGCGGATGACCGTCCACCCCTGCGCCTCCAACCGATCAAAGCACGCTGCAACCGACGGATGCTCGATCGCGGTCGTTACCGCTACGTGCGGCTGACGCGCCTTCGCCTCGGCACTGCCTAAAACGGCAAGGTTGTTTGCCTCCGTGCCGCCGCTCGTAAACACGACCTGCTCGGGCCTCGCCCCCATCAGTGCCGCCACCTCACCCCGTGCCCAAGTGACTTCACGCTGCGCATCAATCCCCAGCGTATGTAAAGAAGAGGGGTTTCCGTATTGCTCGGTCATCACGCGCACCATGCGCTCAACCGCTTCTTTGCAGACAGCCGTTGTCGCGCTGTTATCCAAATAGACCACAAAGCCCTCTCCTTCCCGTTAGCAATATTCGGTTATAGTATACCACACTTTTCGACTTCTGACAACCCCCTCCGCCCTCGGCAAATGTTGGACACGGAATAATAATCCCCCCGCATAGGGGGGTATTTCATTTTCGGGCATAGCCCTAATACTACTGGCGGCGCACAAGTGCGCTTTTTATTGGCCTGCCAGCCACGCAATGGTCATCGGCAACCCGTAAACGGGTTGCCATCTTTGCCGGCTCCCCTTGTCAGGGTA
>JAZRQG010000062.1:0-12436 GCA_045649625.1 Acutalibacteraceae bacterium | reverse complement strand
AAAAAAGCCCGCAAAGAAAATGTGGGCGGCGAAGTCCTCGCATTTGTGTGGTAAGGGGGAGAAGAAAATGTCAAGAATCGGTCGTAAACCCATTACCATTCCTGCCGGCGTTCAAGTGACGGTTGCCGATAACACGGTGACAGCGAAGGGCCCCAAAGGCACCTTAACGCAAAAATTTCATGCGAACATGGCCGTAACGGTTGAGGGCAGCGAAATTTTAGTCACTCGTCCAAACGACGAAAAAGAAAATCGTGCGTTGCACGGTTTGACCCGTACGTTAATCAGCAATATGGTGCAAGGTGTCGCCACCGGCTTCTCGAAAGAGTTAGACGTGAACGGCGTTGGTTACCGTGTTGCGAAGCAAGGTAAAGATTTGGTGATGAACTTAGGTTACAGCCACCAAGTTACTATGAGCGAAATTCCCGGTATCACCATTGAAGTCCCCAATCCGAACAAGATTATTGTCAGCGGTCCGGACAAACAATTGGTGGGTCAATTTGCCGCTGAAATTCGCGAAAAACGCCCGCCTGAGCCGTATAAAGGCAAAGGCATCAAATATGTCACCGAGCATATCCGCCGCAAGGAAGGTAAGACCGGTGCCAAGGGCAAGAAGTAAGAGAAGGAGTGAAATCACATGGTCAGCAAAAAAGACAGCAACCAAGCTCGGTTGCACCGCCACGCTCGTGTGCGCGGTAAGATTTCCGGCACTGCTGAGTGCCCCCGCTTGAACGTGTTCCGCTCTCTGAATCACATCTATGCCCAGATCATTGATGATGTTAAGGGAGTCACGCTCGTCGCCGCTGCCAGCAACGAAAAAGATTTCGGCATGGCCGGTGGCAACAAAGAAGCTGCCCGCAAGGTCGGCGAACTGATCGCAAAGCGCGCTCTGGAAAAAGGCATTGAGAATGTCGTTTTCGACAGAGGCGGTTACATCTATCACGGCCGTGTCGCGCAACTGGCCGAAGGCGCCCGTGAGGGCGGCCTCAAATTCTAAGGAAAGGAGAGGAAGTACTTTGGCCAGAAGAGAAGAAATGCACGACGAGTACAAAGAAACCGTAGTTGCCATCAACCGCGTCAGCAAGACCGTTAAAGGTGGCCGCGTTATGAAATTTGCGGCATTGGTTGTTGTCGGTGATGGCAAGGGCACCGTGGGCTTCGGTACCGGTAAAGCCGGTGAAGTTCCGGATGCGATCCGCAAGGGTATCGAGGATGCGAAGAAGAACCTCGTTAAGGTTTCACTGAAGGGCACGACGATCCCGCATGAGGTGATCGGTGAATTCGGCGCCGGTCGCGTGCTGATGAAACCCGCCGCTCCCGGTACCGGTGTTATCGCCGGCGGCGCAGTACGTGCCGTGGTGGAGGCTGCCGGTATCAAGGATATCCGCACCAAGGCTCTCCGCTCCAATAACCCCTGCAACGTTGTCAGCGCCACAATGAATGGCTTGGCACAGTTGCGTACCGCTGAAGAAGCGGGTGCTATCCGCGGCAAAACTGCCAAGGAAATTTTAGGATAACAGGAGGGCGTACGAAATGGCTAAAAAGGCAAACGATTGCTTGACCATCAAGCTGACCAAAAGCTTGATCGGTGCAAAGAAAGATCAGATCGCCACTGCCAATTCCCTGGGTCTGCGTAAGATCGGTGACACCGTGTGCCAGCCTGTCAATGCAGCTACTCAAGGTAAGGTGGCGAAGATCATCCACCTCATCGAGGTAACGGAAGCTTAACCTATACGATCAAGGAGGTGCGAATACTATGAAGCTACAAGAGCTTTCTCCGGCACCCGGCTCGGTTCGGGATGTCAAGAGAATCGGCAGAGGTCACGGTTCCGGCCAGGGCAAGACTGCCGGTAAAGGTCACAAAGGTCAAAAGGCGCGTGCAGGCCGCGGCATGCAAGTGGGTTTTGAAGGTGGCCAGATGCCTCTGCAAAGACGAGTGCCGAAAAGAGGTTTCGTCAACATTTTTGCAACAACTTATGCTACCATTAATGTCGGTTCCCTCAACGCATTTGAGGATGGCGCTGTTGTCGACGCGGCAGCGCTCAAAGAGGCCGGCTTGGTAAAGAAGTCCTATGACGGCGTGAAGGTGCTGGCCAACGGCAACCTGACAAAGAAGCTCACCGTCAAGGCAGCAGCCTATTCTGAAGCAGCTAAGGCGAAGATCGAAGCTGCCGGTGGAAAGGCTGAGGTGATCTAACATGTTTCAAACCTTACGGAACGCATGGAAGATCCAAGATCTGCGTAAAAAACTCCTGTTCACGCTGTTCATTATTTTGATTTTCCGCATCGGTTCGGTTATCACCGTTCCGTTTGTGGATGTCGCAGCGCTGAAAGAAGCGATTAGCTCGACGGAAAACGTGTTTGGTTATTTGACCATGATTTCCGGTGGCGGCTTCTCCAATGCGAGTATTTTTGCGTTGTCCATCACTCCGTACATCAATGCCAGCATTATCATTCAGCTGTTGACCGTTGCGATTCCGTGGTTAGAGCGTAAAGCGAAGGAAGGCGAGGCAGGCCGCAAGGTGCTCGGTAAGATCACCCGATTTGTGACCGTCGGTCTCGGCTTGATGCTGGGTATTGCCTACTATTTCATGGTACGCAATAACTATGGCTCCAACGTGCTGGTTTCCGAGGCAAGAAAAGGTTTCGGTGAATGGTTTGCGGCAGTGGTCATTATCCTCTGCTTTGTGGCCGGTTCCGCGCTCATTATGTGGCTCGGTGAGCAGGTCAACGAAAAGGGTATCGGAAACGGTATTTCGATCTTGTTGTTTGCCGGTATTTTATCCGGTATACCGGACGCGGCAACAACGCTGTGGGCCTGGTTCTACGAAGCGGGTATCGACCAGTTAAGCAAGTACTCGGGTGCAATATGGAACGTTATTTTGGTTCCGGTTGTCTTGCTTATCTTCCTTGCGATGATTGGTTTCATCGTATTTATGGGCGATGCAGAACGCCGTATCCCGGTACAGTATGCAAAGCGCGTTGTCGGCCGGAAAATGTACGGTGGACAAAACACCTTTATTCCGATCAAGGTCAACATGTCCGGCGTTATGCCGATCATCTTGGCGGTTTCGATCGTATCGCTGCCCTCGATTCTGCAACAGTTCTTCGGTTGGAAAGACAACTGGTTCCTGTCTGCTTTCCATCAGGACAGCTGGGTGTACATTCTTGTTTATTTTGTTATGATCATCGCGTTTGCCTTCTTCTATGTCACGATCCAGTATAATCCGCTGGAGATGGCGAATAATCTTCGCAAAAACTCCGGTGCGATCCCCGGCTATCGTCCGGGTAAGCCCACTTCGGATTATATCAAGCGCGTGTTGAATAAGGTAACCTTGATCGGTGCATTGTTCTTAGGCTTTATCGCCTTGTTCCCGAGCGTTTTCGGTAAACTCAGCGGCTTCTATGGATTGACGCTGGGTGGCACGTCCCTCATGATCGTGGTGGGCGTTGCACTGGAAACCACGCAACAGATCGAAAGCCAGATGATGATGCGCCACTACAAAGGCTTCCTCGAGTAACAGCTATCCCATCCGTACGATGACATAACCGTCCGATCCGTCCGGCGGATTGCCCGCCGGACGGTCGGTTACGATTGTTCACGAAAAGAGAGGTTGTATTCCATGAAGCTGATCTTGTTGGGTGCTCCGGGTGCCGGCAAAGGCACACAGGCTGAAATTATCAGCGAGCATCTTAACATCCCCACAATTTCCACGGGTAATATTATCCGTGAAGCGCTGAAAAGCGGTACGGAGATGGGGCTGAAAGCCAAAGCGTTTATCGAATCCGGTAAGCTTGTTCCTGACGAAGTGGTTATTGGAATCATCCAAGACCGCCTCGCCCAAGATGATTGCCAAAACGGGTTCATTCTCGACGGCTTCCCGCGCACCATTCCGCAGGCCGAGGCGCCTGACCGCATGGGTATTGTTATTGATCGCGTCATCAGCTTAGAGGTCGCGGACGAAACGATTGCCCGGCGTGTATCGGGCCGCCGTGTTTGCTTAGCTTGCGGCGCCACCTACCACATCGACTATAAAAAGCCGGCGGTGGAGGGCGTGTGTGACAAGTGCGGCGACACCCTTGTTCAGCGCAAGGATGACCATCCTGACACGGTGAAGGAACGTCTTGAAGTATATCATGAGCAGACCGAACCGCTCAAAGAGTACTACGCAAAAGCGGGTAAGCTTGTGACGGTTGAGGGGCAAGAGGCCGTTGAAGATACGACGCGGCTGACCCTCGCGGCTGTTGAGGCCTGAGCGTATGATATGCATCAAAAACAGCCGAGAGCTTTCCTCAATGCGGGAAGCCTGTATCATCTCGGCAAGAGCGTTGAAGTTGGCGGGTGAGGCGGTCGAGCCCGGTGTCACTACCGGTGAGATCGACCGGCTGATTCGCAAGTACATCGAGAGTCAGGGCGCCAAGCCCTCGTTTCTCGGGTATGCGGATTATCCTGCCAGCGCTTGCATTTCCGTGAATGAAACGGTTATCCACGGCATACCGGGCAAACGTGTGATCAAAGCGGGCGATATTGTCAGCATTGATGTGGGCGCGTATTTGAACGGTTACCACGGCGATAACGCCGCCACCTTCGGTGCCGGAGAGGTATCTTCGGCGGCGAAAGCCCTGATGGATGCTACCCGCGAAAGCCTGTATGAAGGCATTGCGGTGGCGACAGCGGGCAATCGCATCGGCGATATCGGCGCAGCGGTTCAGCGGTATGTCGAGATGCGTGGTTACTCGGTCGTACGACAGTTTGTCGGCCACGGAGTAGGCACGAATCTGCACGAAGACCCCAGCGTTCCGAATTTTGGGACACCCGGTCGAGGCCCACGCTTGTTGCCGGGAATGACCTTAGCCATTGAACCTATGATCAATAAGGGTGGTCCGGAGGTCGAAGTATTATCCGACGGATGGACGACCGTCACGAAAGATCGCGAATTGTCCGCTCATTTTGAGCATACCATCGCCATCACAACAGACGGACCTGTTATATTGACCATGCCGTAACGAAAGGGAGGAACCAGCATGTCCAAAGCGGACGTTATTGAACTGGAGGGTGTCGTGGTCGAGGCGTTGCCGAATGCAACATTCCAAGTGGAGCTTGCGAACGGCCACCAGATACTCGCGCACATTTCCGGAAAACTGCGTATGAATTTCATTCGCATTCTGCCCGGTGACAAGGTCACGGTGGAGATGTCCCCCTATGACCTGACCAAAGGGCGCATTACCTGGAGAACCAAATAAAGGACGCAGGTCTATGACCTGACCGACTATCAAAGGAGGCATTTTTATGAAAGTCAGACCTTCTGTAAAGAAAATCTGCGAAAAGTGCAAGATCATCAAACGCAAGGGCCGCATTATGGTCATTTGCGAAAACCCCAAGCATAAGCAGCGTCAGGGCTGATCCCGACGACTGAAAGCCGTCACACGACGGCAAAACCGAAAGGAAGGATACTATTATGGCTCGTATAGCTGGTGTTGACCTGCCCAGAGACAAACGCGTAGAGATCGGTCTTACCTATATCTACGGTATCGGCCGTAAAACGGCTAATGATATCCTCGCTGCGTCCGGTGTAAATCCGGATACCCGCGTTCGGGACCTGACCGAGGATGATATTTCTAAACTGCGTGAATACATTGACCACAACTGTGTCGTGGAAGGCGATCTGCGCCGTGACATTGCGTTTGACATCAAACGCTTGATCGAAATCGGCAGCTATCGCGGTCTGCGTCATCGCAAGGGTCTGCCGGTGCGCGGACAGCGCTCCAAGACCAATGCGCGTACCCGTAAGGGTCCGAAGAAGACCATCGCCAACAAGAAGAAGTAAGCAGGAGGGATAGAGAATGGCTGCTGCAAAAACAACTGCGAAGAAGGGCACTGTCCGTCGCAAAGAGCGTAAAAATATTGAGCGTGGCGCCGCACATATCCAGTCCACATTCAATAACACCATTGTTACCATCACCGACACGCAGGGCAATGCATTGTCCTGGGCGAGCGCCGGTGAGCTCGGTTTCCGCGGTTCGCGGAAATCTACCCCCTTTGCTGCTCAGACGGCTGCGGAAACCGCTGCCAAAGCAGCAATGGAGCACGGTCTGAAGACCGTCGAAGTGTACGTTAAGGGTCCGGGTGCCGGCCGTGAAGCCGCAATCCGTGCCTTACAGACCGCAGGACTTGACGTTACCATGATCAAAGACGTAACGCCTGTCCCCCACAACGGATGCCGTCCTCCCAAGAGAAGACGCGTATAACACGAGAATTTAGGAGGTGCAACCAAAATGGCAAGATATACCGGTGCGGTGTGCAGACTTTGCCGCCGTGAAGGACAAAAATTGTTTTTAAAGGGTGAACGCTGCTATACCGGCAAATGCGCCGTTGCCCGCCGCGCGTACGCACCCGGCCAGCATGGTCAGGCTCGTAATCGTAAGGCTTCGGAATACGGCAAACAGCTCCGTACAAAGCAGTACGCGAGACGTTACTACGGCGTTCTCGAGGGTCAGTTCCGTCACTATTTTGAGATGGCAACCAAGATGACCGGCGTGACGGGTGAAAACCTGCTCCGTTTGCTCGAGTCCCGTCTGGATAACGTTGTGTATCGTTTGGGCTATGCCAGCTCCCGTGCGGAAGCTCGTCAGCTGGTTACGCAGGGACATTTCACGGTTAACGGCCGTAAGGTCAATATCCCGTCCTACCTGACCAAGGTCGGCGAGACGATTGCCGTGAAAGAAAACAGCCGCGCGCTCGACAAAGTGAAGGCTCTCGCTGAGGCGAACAGCTCTCGTCCTGTTCCGAAGTGGCTCGAGAAGACTGCTGAATGGGAAGCGAAGATCGCTGCGGTGCCTGCTCGTGAAGATATTGATCTTCCGATCGAGGAAACCCTTATCGTCGAGTTGTACTCGAAATAATCCGAGACCTTGCACATTGTTGCAAGGTCGCACGACACATTGCGAAACGCACGTGTACGCGTTGTGCGCGTGACGGTTCGCTCATTAAAAGGAGGGTTTTGAATGATAGAGATTGAGAAGCCCAGAATTGAAGCGTTGGACCTCGCTCCCGACGGAACCTACGGTCGTTTCGTTGTTGAACCGTTGGAAAGAGGCTACGGCACGACTCTCGGCAACAGCCTGCGTCGTGTGTTGCTCTCCTCATTGCCGGGTGTGGCGGTCACTTCCGTTAAAATTGACGGCGTTCTTCATGAGTTTTCCACCATTGAAGGTGTGAAAGAAGATGTGACGGAAATTGTCCTGAACATCAAAGATCTGGTTTTGAACCTGAACGGCGAAGGACCTAAGACCGTATACATTGAGGCTCAGGGCCCCTGTGAGGTCACGGCGGGTTCCATCAAATGTGACAGCGAGGTCGAAATCCTGCGCCCCGAAACGCATATCGCGACGCTGGGCGAAAACGGCAAGCTGAACATGGAAATCACCCTGGATAAGGGTCGCGGTTACGTTCCTGCTGAGCGCAACAAGCAGATCATGCAGCCCGTTATCGGTGTGATCCCGGTTGACTCCATCTACACGCCCGTGGTCAAGGTCAACTATGCGGTCAGCAATACTCGCGTGGGTCAGATCACCGACTACGACAAGCTGAGCTTGGAGGTTTGGACAAACGGTACGATCTCTGCTCAGGAAGCTGTTTCGTTGGCAGCAAAGATCATCACCGATCATCTGGCACTGTTTGTGGATCTCTCCGGCGAAATGTATGCCGGTGACTCCATCATGGTCGAGAAAGACGACAAGGGCAAGGAGAAGGCGCTCGAAATGACGATCGAAGAACTTGATCTGTCGGTTCGTTCCTTCAACTGCTTGAAGCGTGCCGGTATCAACACGGTGGAAGATCTGACCAACAAGACCGAGGACGACATGATGAAGGTCCGCAACCTCGGCCGCAAGTCTTTGGAAGAAGTTATCAACAAACTAGCGTCGTTGGGCTTTAGTCTGCGCGACGAAGAGGAATAAAACGTATTATTCCGCAGAATTCTGAAAAGGAGTGAATTCATATGCCCGGAACTCGTAAGCTCGGCAGACCTACCGCTTCGCGTATGGCGATGCTGAGAGCGATGGTGACCTTCCTGCTGGAAAAGGGTCGTATCGAAACGACCGTTACCCGCGCTAAGGAAGTTCGCGCCATGGCAGAAAAAATGATCACGATCGCAAAACAGCCGACTCTGGCTAACAAGCGACTGGTGTTCTCTTTTGTGACGAAAGAGAGCGTTTGCAAGAAATTGTTTGATGAGATCGCACCTTCTTATGAGGGTTGCAACGGCGGTTATACCCGCATCATCAAGATCGGCGCTCGCCGCGGTGACGCTGCGGAGATGGCCATCATCGAGCTCGTGAAATAAGTCACACAGTCAAAAAAAGACCTCGACGTGTAAGTGTCGAGGTCTTTTTTTGAAGTAAGAAGTAAGAGGAAAGAGGTAAGGTGTCGCGCAGGGCGCGACGGATTTTTCTCTCCCTCCGTCAAAACCTGCGGTTTTGCCACCTCCCTCGTCAGAGGGAGGTACAGTAGGGAACGGATTTATCCGTTCCGTTTTGAGGCATTGAGAATTTATCTGTTTACAGATTTTTCTTGCAATCCGTAAATATATAGATATAATACTTATCGGGAGGTGACTGAGAAATACACACTGAGAGGTGATAAAATGGCTTATAAAATTGATCTGACCGATATATTGGTAGCTGTTGTTCAATATCTACCAAAAGAACAGGTTGCTCCTGTTTGTTGCTATTTAGGAACTGTCGGTGCGGGGCTTATAGCTTATAAAATGAAGCTTGACCACGACCATAGGATGGCAGCGCTTAATGCGGCATAATTGATAAATAAGTTTATGATTTAGTATCAAAATTATTAACAAAGTTGTTGAACAGTAACTATTCACTGCTTCTTGTTATTGTATTGATTCATATTATCATCTCCTTTCCGTGAGCCTAGACGATACATAGGTGATTAACTCAGTTGCTTTTCATTAGCATCTGCTTCGGCAGATGCTTTTTCTTTTTTGTGTTGATTTTTAATAACCAACGATGTAAAATATAGACAAACTCAAGGGTTGTTTGAGGAGAAAAATATGGCGCTTATAAAATGTCCTGAATGCAAGAAAAAGATTTCCGATCAATGCGATAATTGTCCACAATGTGGGTATCCAATTAAGGATAATTCTCAAAACGAAAAGTTAGAGACCAAAAAAAATATTGTTACTGAAGCAACCACAAAGACCCCTTTTTACAAAAAAGTATGGGTTTGGATTGTTGCGGGTGTTGTTTTGGTTACCTTTGTTTTTGGGACCATTTTATTGCTTAACCGCGATACAAAGCCTAAACTTGATAAAGATGGCAACCCTATGTTTGTAGAACTAACAAACGAAGTGTATACAAACGCAAAAGATTATTTGGGATACCATATCAATATCAAAGGCCAAGTGTTCCAAGTTATGAGTGATAATGGAAACGTTAAAGGTATTCAAATTTGGATAGACCCTAATACCTGCGAGCAAAATATGATGATTTATTATAATACTGATGTGGAAGTCAAACAAGGCGATTATATAATGTGTTCGGGTTATATTGATTCTGTGACAGAATATAAGAACGCCTACGATGCCAAGTTATATGCACCATTAGTTATTTCCTCTGATTTAGTAAAAGCAACATACATTGATGTTATGTCGCCAACAACAGCAACGATAACACCTGAAAATCTTAAGCAAGAAAAGTACGGTTACTCTATATCAATAGATAAAATTGAATTTGCAGAAAAAGAAACCAGAGTATATGCAACTGCGACAAACAACGGTAAAGCATTATTAAATATTGGCGATGCCGTTATAGTTCAAAATGGAAAGCAGTATAATTCTACGGATAATTACGAAGCCGATTATGATGAAATACCTTATGAAATAGTAAAAGGTGTTTCGAGTTCTGGAATTATTCTTTTTCCTGCTATTACGACAAATGATTTTGAATTGACTATTGATATTCATTCTGATGATTATGATGAAGAAATAGACAAATTCACATTCAAGATTTCAAAAGATGGCATTATTGCTGAAAAACCAGTCGAAAGCAAACCGTCACAAATCGAATCTACGGTCAGCCGCCAAGAACAGGCTGTAACAATGGCATTAAACAATGTAGCCGACTCTATGGCTCCAAATGATATAAAAGCCATACTGGAAGATAACGGTTTTTCATCAGATGAGATCAATTATGCGGTTTACGGAGGTCATATAAACTGGCAGGAATATATCCCACACTTTGTTCATTGCTTAAAATTTGAAGGAGAAGAGATAACGATAACTCACTGTACTAGATGTCACAATGAGTATTATGGTGAATATCAGTATTGCCAAGATGAGAATTGTCGTGGCGGAGTTAGTTGGGCCTATTATTCTGGCTATTCACGAGCTGATACAATTAGCAAGCTGTTAAGTGTGGGCTATTCTCAAATTGATATTGATGCAATAATGCAAAACTATGAATATGGCGAATTTATAGATGAGATAGATTTTAGCAATTGTATTGTTGTTGAATGAATCAACAAATAGAAAAGCAAAACAAATCCGCACGAGAAATCGGTGCCCGCCGCGGTGACGCTGCGGAGATGGCCATCATCGAGCTCGTGAAATAAGTCACACAGTCAAAAAGACCTCGTCCAAAAAGGACGAGGTCTTTTTTGATGAATGATGAATAGTGAATAATGAATAATTGAAAGTTGTATAGTAAAAGTGGACACATTGAAGAGTGAATGGTAAAATACATTCAGAGAGGTGTTCACTATGAAACGAACTTTTAGCAAAGAATTTAAAGTCAAGACGTGCGAGTTAGTATTAAAAGACGGGATTAAGCACGCTGTTGTGGCAGAAAAGATGGGCATTAATAAGATAATGCTCTACCGATGGATCGACGAATATGAAACCCACGGAGAAGAAGCCTTTGTCGGAAAAGGGCATCAGCGTCCAGAAGATGCGGAGCTTAGAAAACTTCGCAAAGAAAACGAACGCTTGAAAATGGAGATGGAAATACTAAAAAAAGCAGCGGCATACTTTGCGAAACACCCGGCAGACGAGTAAAATTCGCAAAAGCGGAGTTGAGAGACTACAGAACGAGTAAAGTATGCAAGCTGTTGGGTGTGTCCAGAAGTGAGTATTATCGTATTGTCAGAGAGCAAGATAATGAAGAAAAAGAACTCGAAAAAACAGTAATTAACTGTTTTGAAAAGCACAAAGGCAATTACGGCAGGATACGAATTCGTAAAGAACTGCTTGGAAAGGGCATAAATATCAGCGAATACCGTATTGCAAGAATACTTAAGAAGAACGGAATGACCGCTAAAAGTGGTAGAACCGGTAAGCCAAGACCACCTAAACCCACAGAACAGCAGTATATAGAAGAAAATCTAATAAAGGACAAATTTAGTATAACCGAAGCAAACTACCTATGGTGTTCAGATATAACCGAGCTCAAGTGTTACAGAACAAAACTGTATCTTTGTGGAATAATTGATGTGGCTACAAGACGGATAGTTGGCTGGAGTATTGCAAAGAACCAAACTCAACGTTTGGTGCAAGACGCTTTAAAAATGGCGGTTGGAAGAAATCCAAACAGACCAAAAGACGCTGTATATCATAGTGATAGAGGTTGCCAATATACCGCCAAGAAAACAAAGCAACTCGTTGAGCGAAACGGTTTCCGTAAGAGTATGTCAAGACCTGGAACACCAAGCGACAATCAACCCATTGAGAGTTTTTGGAAAACGCTCGAATGGGAGATGACTGATATCAGTCATCTCCCATTCGAAGAAGCTTCAAGAATAATTGTTGATTATATTGAACTTTATTATAATTCAGAAAGACTGCATTCAGGTATTGGTTATTACATTCCAAACCAGTTTTTCACTCTTTTATCTGTCCACTAATCTTGACAAGTTTCATACAAACATAAATCCGTCCTCTTACGAGAACGGATTTTCGTTTGGGACCGACACTCAAAATGGAACCGGTTTAAAAACCTGATTTTCTTTATTTTTTAAATATTTACAAAAGCAATGTGCAAAGTAGACCTAACGTTCCCAAAACAATCATTAAGATGGGAACTGATTTATCTTCATTTATATCTTCTTTGAAACTAAATAGATACCACAGACCAACAGCTAAAACTAACACCGAAATAATTAAACTTATTATGAAAAACAATTTCGGGTGTTTCTTTTCTAATTCTTCTAAATATGAATTTGTTTTAAAAGCCATATCATCACCGCCTATGTGTGTATTGTAGCATAAAAGCAACGAAGCCGCAATACCGAAACTTGTCAAGATTAGTGGACAGATAAAAGAGTGAAAAACTGGTTTGGAATGTAATAACCAATACCTGAATGCAGTCTTTCTGAATTATAATAAAGTTCAATATAATCAACAATTATTCTTGAAGCTTCTTCGAA
>JAZRQG010000061.1:0-34036 GCA_045649625.1 Acutalibacteraceae bacterium | reverse complement strand
CCAATGCCTGTGTAAGCGCGGACACGGTGGTCTTTTCCGGCAAAAAGGAAACATCTGCCACCGCGCTGTGCCAATCAACCGAAACCGACCGAACGCCATGAATGCGTTTGAGCACCTGCGCCGCCGCCCTTTGCGTTGCGGCGTCGTGCACGCCCGACAACTGCATCGTAATGGATTCTGCTTTCCCGAACATATGCTATATCCCCTAATACTCGGAATAGCCGTACCCCACCGAAGCAGCTTCGTCATACTGTACGAAACGGGTACCGGCTCCCGTAATGATCAGGCACAGCATCAACGCGGCGAGCACCAAACATATTAGGCGCGCCACCCGTCTTTGCACCGTTGTCGCGTCGCGCAAACCACCGCACAGCACCGCACATCGCACAAAACACGCGATTGCCGCACCATCAAGCAGGACCAGCTGTGCATTTGCTGCCGCGTAGCCCGTCTTATCAAACGGACCCGATAACCCACCGAACAGCAAAAACATCACCAAAAACGCGATCAGCAGTGCGCCGCCGAGCAACGACAAAAACAATGCGTCTGATGGCAACTGCCGTCGCAACGATATTCCAAAGCCGAGCAAAATCGCACCGGCAAAAAAGAGAAACCGCTGTGCCTGAAAATAGGATACATCGATCTGTTCCGTTTTATGCATGCCGCTATGATATACCAATACGAAAACCAGAAAGGCAAGCGTCATCGCGGCATAGATCAACGCTTTGACAAACCGCTTGCTCATACGCGATGCCATTTCATGCCTTGCGGTGTATCCTCTATCACAACGCCCATCGCTTTCAGTTCGTCGCGAATACGATCGGACTCCGCCCAATTCTTTTCGGCTCGGGCGGCACGGCGCCGCTCCACCAAGGCTTCAATTTCGGCATCGTCACCGTCTGCCTTGCGGTTGTACAACAAGCCCAAGACGTCGGTGAGTTCTTCATACAGCGAAAGCGCGGCCTTGCAACTGCCCTCGGTTGGTTGGTCATTCGCGATCATCAGATTACAATCACGCACCAGTTCAAACACGGCAGAAATGCCGTCGGCGGTGTTCAGGTCGTCATCCATCGCTTTGATAAACTGCTCGCGACGCTTGTCGCAGAACTGAAGCACCGCCGCGTCCGCTTCACCGGCGGGCGCGTTTTTCAGCGCAAATTCCAACGCGTTTTGACAGTTATACAAGCGATCCAACGCTGCCTTTGCCTGCTCTATACTCTCGTTGTTATAGTTGATGGGACTACGATAGGACGACGAAATCAAGAAAAAGCGAATCGGCTCATAGCCAAATTTCTCCGCCACATCACGCACCGTAAAGAAATTGCCCAATGACTTGGACATCTTCTTGTTGTCCACGTTGATATAGCCGTTGTGCATCCAGTACCGCGCAAACGGCACCCCGTTGCAGCACTCACTCTGCGCGACCTCATTTTCGTGATGCGGGAAGATCAAGTCCTGACCGCCGCAGTGAATGTCGATGGACTCGCCGAGATAGCGGCGCGCCATCGCCGAACATTCAATGTGCCAACCGGGACGACCCTCACTCCACGGCGACTCCCAATACGGCTCACCCGGTTTTGCCGCCTTCCAAAGCGCAAAGTCCAGTGCATCCTCTTTTTCTTCGCCAATCCCGATACGCGCACCGGATTCCAGATCGTCAATCGGCTGGTGCGACAGTTTACCATACCCCTCGTCCTTGCGGGTGCGGAAATACACGTCGCCGTTTTGAGCCTTGTACGCGTAACCTTTCTCTTCCAGGGTGCGCACAATGTCAATGATCTCGTTTATATTCTCGGTCGCGCGCGGATGCACCGTTGCCTCGCGCACACCAAGTCCCTTGGCATCTTTCCAGAACTCCTCGATATACCGCTCAGCGATCACATCATAGGCGACATTTTCTTCGTTGGCGCGACGGATGATCTTATCATCAATATCGGTAAAGTTTTGCACGAATTTGACGGTATAGCCCCGCCATTCAAGATACCGACGCAACACGTCAAACACGCAAAGCGGGCGGGCGTTTCCGATGTGAATGTAGTTGTATACGGTCGGACCGCAGGCATAAATGCGCACGACACCCGGTTCGATGGTGACGAGTTCTTCCTTTTCTCTCGCCATGGTATTATAAATCTTCATATTAGTTCCCTCCGTTTTGAATTAACTCATCAATGCGCTCTTCTAAGCGCTGAATTTCCTGTGCCACCGGATCAGGAACGTGTACCTGATCCAACTCCACGATCTTCTCGCCGTGCCGCCGTACCACCCGCGCCGGCACACCAACCGCGGTAGAATCCGACGGAATGTCCTGCAATACCACCGCACCCGCGGCAATACGTACATGATCGCCGATTTCAATGGGGCCGAGCACCTTGGCACCGGCACCCACCATTACGTGGTTTCCTAATGTGGGGTGACGCTTACCCTTATCCTTACCGGTACCGCCCAGTGTCACGCCCTGATACAGGGTGCAATCGTCACCGATGATGGTCGTCTCACCGATCACGACGCCGGTACCGTGGTCGATAAACAACCGCCGCCCGATGGTTGCCGCCGGATGGATCTCAATGCCGGTACGGTGAAGAGCGTGCTGCGAAATAAAGCGCGCCCAGAATTTCATGCCGTGACGGTAACACCAGTTGGCGCGGCGATGAGCGCGCACTGCTTTTAATCCATTGTACAATAAAAGGATTTCCAATGTCGATCGCGCGGCGGGATCCTTTTCCCGCACGACCGCGATATCCTCTTTCAGTCGCTCAAACATAGTACTCCTCCTACAAACAAAAAACCTTCGCCGCGACAAGTCGCGACGAAGGTGCAAGGCACGGTTCCACTTCGTGTTTCACTCAATACCATAAGGGTGTCGAACTCACAATGGTTTTCGCCGCGTTTTTTCGCCCGTATTGCCGCAAATTTTTCCGCCATACGGCAAGTATGCCGTAAAAATTGTTTGTTATCCGGACAAAAAACCGACAGGCGAAAACTGCTTCGCACCTATGGGCAGAGATTTTTGCGGGATTTTTTCTGTTTGCGGCAGCAGGCAGGCTGACGCCTGGCAAGGACAAAAACGAAAAAATCACCAAAAAGATCGTTCATAGGCATTGTGGGGTTCGGCGCTCTTATGGTATACCCGATAACGGCGGCTGACCGGACAAGGATACTGAGAAATCCGTTCCCCTTGCCTGCTCACGGGTGCATGTTCACCGCCGCCCTGTTAAGGATGCTTTCAGCCGATGACATCCTCTCTCTGACACAGTGCCGCACGGGTACTTCTCCCGCTCAACGCAATTCGATACTATCAGTATAGCAGAAAATTTACAAATGTCTACTGTTTTTTGCCATTTGTTCAATAGCGCTCATCAGCGAAGCACTTTCCAAATAAAATGCCCGCTTAAATAAGCCGTCGGTAAACACCTCAGACACCGAACCGGAAAACCGGTTGATCCATATAGTTTTTCCGTTTGTCAGCAAAATCTCGGCTCCGAAATCGGGAGTTCCGCCTTCACCCGTCGCCCTGCCATCATAAACAGCCGTATTATATGCCGAAATCACGGTAACAACCTCCCCGGCATCCAATTGACGGAGGCCATCGTGACTCCACACGGTAATCGACGCCACCCCATCGGGCGCGAGTTTCGGGAATCGCGAACCGAAATATCCAAAATAAAACCCCGCACCGAGTACGAGGGCGATTACCATCACAATCGCAATCAAAATAAGGATACGCTTTTTCAAAACGATCACCGATCCTTACTTTTCACCTTTAAAGAAATGCCGATTCGCGTATACGTATTCCGCACCCGACAAGGCGGTCAGCACCACCGAAATCCACAAAAACACTTCACCAACGACAAGCGGCACGGAGTAAACGGGTGCGGGCAAGGAAAATGCCGCCAGTAAACCGCCCTGCCACATGGCAAACTCCAACGCCGTCAGCGTATAGATGATGGCAATAAACTGTGCCACCGTTTTGAGTTTCCCCCAAAAGCTCGCGGCGATCACCGTACCGTCCTTGGCGGCAAGCAGGCGCACCGAGGTCACCATAAACTCACGCGTCAGCACGATCATCAGCGCCCATACATTCATCTGACCCGTCACCATAAACACCAAGAAGGCGGCTGTGGTCAGCATTTTGTCCGCAAGCGGATCTAAAAATTTGCCGAGATTGGTAATAAGCCCTTGGGCACGCGCAATCTTACCGTCAAACATGTCGGTCAATGCCGCGGCGATAAACACCACCAGCGCCACCGCGTAGTGAAACGGGAAATCCCACACCGCAAACAGTAAGAACAGTGGCGCCAAAACAATGCGTGCTACGGTTAATTTGTTCGGTAAATTCATATCCGTTCCCCCACAAGATCCCAATCCATGTATTCGGTAATCTTCACCCGCACGACATCACCGGGTGCCACCCGCTCACGTGTCGTGAAAAAGACTTTTCCGTCGATATCCGGCGCATCCGCGTAGGTGCGACCGAACCAGCACTCCGCGTAGCGATCAAACGACTCAACCAGTACCTCCACCGTCCGGCCAAGCTGTGCCTCCTGATACGCTTCGGAAATGCGCGTTTGCAGTTCCATCACCATATCGCGACGCTGCTCACGCACCTTTTCGGGCACCTGTGGAAGCATCGTAGCGGCTACGGTGCCCTCTTCTGCCGAGAAAGCAAAACACCCCAGCCGTTCAAAGCGAACATCTTTAATAAACTCACACAACTGCTCAAAGTCCTCTTCCGTTTCGTTCGGGAAACCGGTCATCACCGTGGTGCGCAACACCACGCCCGGCACCCGCTCGCGGATATGCATCATCAGCGCGGTCAGACTCTCGCGGTCGCCCGGTCGGTTCATCGCTTTCAGCACTCGACCGCTCGCGTGCTGAACCGGAATATCAAGATACTTCGCAATCTTCTTTTGCGCGGCGATCACGTCCAACAAGTCCTCCGTGATATGCTCGGGATAGCAGTACAATAAACGGATCCAATGCAACCCCTCAATCTCACACAGACGGTTTAAGAGTTGCGGGAGCTTGGATACGCCGTCGGCTTCTGCGCCATACAGCGTGGTATCCTGAGCAACCAGCACCAACTCTTTTACGCCGTTTTTAACAAGAATGCGCGCTTCCTCAACGATAGTATCCATATTGCGGCTACGCAAGCGGCCGCGAATATGCGGAATAGCACAGTAGGTGCAGCAGTTGTTGCAACCGTCACCCACACGCAGATACGCAAAGAAGTCCGGTGTGCTCTGCACGCGGTCACCATCCAGCGACCAACAGGACAGGTCGGGAAAACGCGAAACCGTCTTATCCGCCAGTGCTTCACGCACGACCTCGACGATATCGCCGTTCGCGCCGAGTCCCAGCACCGCATCACATTCCGGCAGTTCGCGGCAAAGCTCTTCCTTGTATCGCTGTGCCAAACATCCCGTCACGATCAGTTTTTTGATCTGCCCTTCTTTTTTCAGCTCAGCAAATTCTAAAATATTCTCAATGGCTTCCCGTTTGGCATCCTCAATAAACCCGCAGGTATTGACGATCACCACGTCCGCCAAACCGCTCTCTGCCGTCAGTTTAAAACCCGCCGCTTGCAGTTTGGCGAGCATCAATTCGGCATCCATTTGATTTTTCGGGCATCCGAGCGATACCATTCCAACTTTACTCATTGTGCGTTTCCTCCATCCATCGACGCATGGCGCGACGGATATCCTCACCGGCAAACCCATACCGCATAAGCGCAGCGGCAATGCGGTCCGCCTCGTGTTGTTTACTCGGAACAGTATAGCGCTTTTTCATCAAAAATTCAAGTGCCAGATCCTCATCCGCTGTTTCCAGCACCGCCACTGCCTCCTCTGCCGTGATACGGGCGATACCTTTTTCGATCAATTTTTGCACAATGCGCCGCCGCGGATACAGCTTTTCACAGCTGTATCGTTCCGCCAACCGTCCCGCATACGCGGCATCGTTAACGTACCCCAGTTCTTCCATTCGCGCCGCCGTTTGCTGCGCCAGTTCCTTGTTTTCCGGCACGTAGCGGCCTTTCTCACGGCACAGTTTTTGCTCCAGTTCACGGCGGGATAAATCCCGTTTAGACAGCAAATACACCGCCCTGCTTTGTACACGGCGGTGATCGGATACCCGAATTAACTCTTCGAGTTGATTCTCTGACAGGGAGGAGTCCACCGAATAGACGGATTCCTCCCATGTTTTTTTATCAATCAAAAACTCTTCGCCCGTGTCGGTCAGCAGCTTCACACGGCTCTGGCGGGCGGGGCGGACACCGACAATGATCATTCGTCGTCCACCGAAATATCAATGGCGGAGCGCGCGGTGCTCGCCGTGTACTGTGCCGCTGCCCCAATCGGAATCTCCACGGCAGGGGCAGCCGATACCGACTCGGAGGTCTCGTCGGCAGCGCCGCTATTGATCGCTTCCATCACCTTTTGCTCGATCTCAGCGCTAAGCACCGAATTTGCTATCAACAGCTCTTTGATGTTATCGCGACCCTGGCCCAAACGCTCTTCTTTGTAAGAGAACCACGAACCGGATTTTTGAATAATCTCCAATTTGATGGCCAGATCCAAAAGCTCACCCATACGGGAAATACCTTTCCCGTACAGCACGTCAAACTCTGCCTCTTTGAACGGCGGGGCAACCTTGTTTTTTACCACACGTACGCGAGTGTGCGAACCGATCGGTTCGCCGCCCGCTTTGAGCGTTTCGGTACGGCGAACGTCGAGACGCACCGAGGCGTAATATTTCAGCGCGTTACCGCCGGCAGTGACCTCAGGGTTGCCGTACATCACACCGACTTTCATGCGCAACTGGTTGATAAAGATGGCGACGCAGCCCGCCTTACCGACCGCCGCTGCAAGCTTACGCATCGCTTGCGACATGAGTCGTGCCTGCAAACCAACGTGAGCGTCGCCCATCTCGCCCTCAATCTCCTGACGCGGTACCAGTGCTGCCACTGAGTCGATAACCACCATATCAATAGCGCCCGAACGGATCAACGCTTCCGCGATTTCCAGCGCTTGCTCACCGGTATCCGGTTGCGAGACCAACAAGGAATCCACGTCCACACCAAGCGCTTTGGCATACACCGGATCCAGTGCGTGCTCCACGTCAATATACGCCGCTTCACCGCCCTGCTTTTGTGCCTGCGCCACTGCGTGCAGCGCAAGCGTCGTTTTACCGGATGCCTCCGGTCCGTAAATTTCTACAATACGACCACGCGGTAAACCTCCCACGCCGAGCGCCAAATCCAGCGTCAGCGAGCCGGTCGGGATGACCTCCACGTTCATATTGGCATTTTCGCCGAGCCGCATGACAGCACCCTTGCCGTATGCCTTTTCAATCTGCGACAATGCCGCCTCCAAAGCTTTCTGTTTATTAACAGCCGGTGCGGCAGGCGCCGCTTTTTTCTTGATGTCAGCCATGCTCGTTTCCTCACTTCTCCCCGCGCCGTACGCGGTCATTGTCCTCATTATACCGCATTATTTTGCAAAAATCAAGAGAAAAAACGAACAAATGTTTTTTCGCATTTTGTCTGTTTATCCGATAAGTTGTTCGCGTAATTGCCGTAGGATGGCACGTTCCCGTCTGGATACCTGCACCTGTGTCATGCCGAGTTTTTCGGCTGTCACCTGCTGTGTTTGCCGTCTGAAATACCGATATTCGATGAGCGAACGATCGTGCGGCGGCAGTTCCGCGAGCAGTTGCCGCAAAGCCAAGCGGTCGGTGATGTGCTCCTCCGGCGAGTCAACCGGAATGTCCACCTCGTCGCCGTCGCTCTCTTCACCACTTCGTGTCAACGACAGCGTGGGGAGCAAAACTCCCAGCGCCTCTGCCACCTGCTCGCTCTCAATGTCGAGCGCCTGCGCAAGCTCGGTCACACTCGGTTCCCTGCCCTCACGCAGACAAAACACGTCCCGTTCGCGCGATACGCGCATCGCGAGTTCCTTAAGTGTACGGCTGACCTTGACTGTGCCGCCATCACGAAATAAACGGCGGATTTCACCCAATATCACCGGAACGGCATAGGTGGAAAATTTTAGCCCGCGGCTTTCGTCAAATCCGTCCACCGCTTTGACAAGCCCCATACTGCCCGCCTGGTACAGGTCATCATATTCGATGCCACGCCCGATAAAACGGCGGGCGCAGGTATGTACTAATCCTATGTTATCACAGATTTTTTCGTCGCGCTCACTCAAGCCGAAGTCGCCTTCCCTTTGACCACAATATATTTCTCCATCGTCACCACCGTTCCGCGCCCCGCCTTGGAGGATACCCGCAGTCGATCGGTAAAGCTCTCCATCACCGAAAAGCCGAGCCCCGAACGGTCGTCACCACCGGTGGTGAACAACGGCTCCATGGCTTGCTCAACGTCCGCAATCCCGCATCCGCGGTCACGGATCTTAATAACCACCCGTCCATCGGCAAAAAGCCGCATTTGAATGGTGATGGTACCAATGGTGTCCCGATACGCGTGTACAATGCAATTCGTTACCGCCTCCGATACCGCCGTTCTCAGATCCGCCAGTTCATCTACCGCCGGATCCAACTGTGACAAAAAGGCTGCTACCGCTGACCGCGCGAACCCCTCGTTCGCGGATCGGCTGGGAAATGTCAATTTCATTTCGTTCATCGGTTTCTTCATATTTTTACGCCTCTTTCTTTGTTTGGTTATTTGTATTGTCCTCCCAAACGGGCAATCGTTGCAGACCCGCCAGCCGCATCACACGCAGCAACCGCTCAGATACTCCCACAACCAGCAATCGGCCGCCGCGCGATTGCATCAGCCGATACCGTCCCATGATAAGACCGATTCCCGAACTGTCCATAAACCCGACACCGGAAAAATCCAACCGCAACAGCGCCGTCCGTGTGCGTTCCACTGCCGTATCAATTTGTTCGCGCATAATGCGCGCCGTGTGGTGATCCAATTCGCCCGACAACACCGCCGTCAGCGCGGTCGGCGATGACTCCATTCGTACTACCATCCAAATCTGCCTCCTTATTGTTTTATTGTAACGGCTTGTCCACGAATTTTTGCGGGAATCCCGCCGTCTGAATTGCGTGTCTTTTGTCGGTTTTAGCGCGTTTTTATACCAAAATATGGGACATTTCAAAAAGTTGAACACAATATCTTGTGTTTTTTATGTTGACAAGCCAACCTATATATAGTATGATGTGAAAGCACGCAAAAAATCGGAGGTGGATCGAAATGGTAATCGCGGGACTTCAGAAAATGACACTTTTGGATTATCCCGGCAAAGTCGCCTGCACCGTGTTTTTGCAGGGCTGTAATTTCCGTTGCCCGTTCTGTCACAATCGCGATCTGTTGGAGGCCGCGCCCGAAGCCATCTCCACCGACGAGTTGCTGGCTTTTTTGAAAAAGCGGCAAGGTCTTTTGGATGCGGTGTGCATCAGCGGTGGTGAGCCGACGCTCCACCCGGATTTAGAAGCCCTGATTCGTGAGATCAAAGCTCTTGGCTACGCGATCAAGCTGGACACCAACGGCAGCAACCCCGCCGTGCTGAAACGCTTGGTGAGCAACGGTTTGCTCGATTATGTAGCGATGGACGTGAAAAACGGTCCCGTCGCGTACGGCACCACCGTGGGACTGCCTTGCGTAAATCTTGAAGCGATTGAAGAGAGCCTTTCGTTTTTGCTGACCGGCATGGTGGAGTATGAGCTGCGCACGACGGTGGCCGACGAGCTGCACGATACACAATCGGTTGTACAACTCGGGGACTGGCTTGTCCGTCTTTCCCCCGAAAAAAAAGCAAAACGATTCTTTTTGCAAGCTTATGTTGACCGCGACAGTGTATTATGCGCGGGCTTACACGCACCATCCGCCGAAAAACTCGCCGCTTTGCGAGATGTTCTCGCCCCCTACGTATCGGAGATTTCCGTTCGCGGAGAGGGTTGAGGCGGCGCGACCCACTCGAACCACAATATCTTGTGTTTTTTGAAAAATATTACACACAATATATTGACATCGGCTACAAGATGTGGTATAGTGTAAACACTCGCCCTCTTGGGGCAGGTTTCTAAAAGGTTTATTAATAATACTGTTATATAAAGAGGAGGATTTGAGCATGTATCAGGTAGTAAAACGCGACGGCGGTACCGTGGAATTTGATATTTCCAAGATCAGCGCCGCCATGACCAAGGCGTTTGACGCGTTGGAGAAAAACTATCATCCCACGGTTATCAACATGCTGGCACTGCAGGTGACCTCGGCTTTCGAGCCCAAGATCAAGGACGGTGTCATTTCGGTAGAGGAGATTCAAGACTGCGTTGAGCAAGTGCTGTCCGAGGCCGGTTATTCGGATGTGGCAAAAGCCTACATTCTATACCGAAAACAGCGTGAGAAGATTCGCAATGTCAACTCGGCATTGCTCAACTATAAGGATTTGGTGGACAACTATCTGCAGATCAACGACTGGCGCGTGAAAGAAAACTCCACCGTTACTTATTCGGTCGGTGGTTTGATCCTGTCAAACTCCGGCGCCATCACCGCCAATTACTGGTTGTCCGAGATCTACGATGACGAGATCGCGGAAGCACACCGCAGCGCGGCACTGCATCTGCATGACTTGTCTATGCTCACCGGTTACTGTGCCGGTTGGAGTCTCAAACAGCTTATTCAGGAGGGCCTCGGCGGTGTGCCCGGCAAGATCACCTCGGCACCGGCAAGCCATCTGTCCACGCTGTGCAATCAGATGGTCAACTTCCTCGGTATCATGCAAAACGAATGGGCGGGCGCGCAAGCGTTCTCCTCGTTTGATACGTATCTGGCTCCGTTTGTTAAGGTGGACAACCTGAGCCAAAGGGAAGTCAAGCAGTGCATCCAATCCTTTGTATACGGCGTCAACACCCCCTCCCGTTGGGGTACGCAGGCTCCGTTCTCCAACATCACGCCCGACTGGACTGTTCCGGCAGACTTAAAGGATCTGCCCGCGATCGTCGGCGGCAAGGAGATGGATTTCACCTACGGCGACTGCAAAAAGGAAATGGATATGGTCAACAAGGCGTTCATCGAGATCATGATCGAGGGCGACGCCAACGGCCGCGGCTTCCAGTATCCGATCCCGACGTATTCCATCACCCGCGATTTCGACTGGAGCGAGACCGAGAACAACAAGCTGTTGTTTGAAATGACCGCCAAATACGGCACTCCCTATTTCTCCAACTACATCAACTCCGACATGGAGCCGTCCGACGTGCGCACTATGTGCTGCCGTCTGCGTTTGGATCTGCGCGAGCTGCGCAAGAAATCCGGCGGTTTCTTCGGTTCCGGCGAATCCACCGGTTCCATCGGTGTTGTGACCATCAACCTGCCCCGTATTGCGTACCTCGCGGCAGATGAGGCCGATTTCTATGCCCGCCTTGATAAATTAATGGATATCGCGGCGCGTTCGCTCAAAACCAAACGCACCGTCATCACCAAATTGATGGAAAACGGCTTATATCCCTATACCAAGCGTTACCTCGGCACCTTTGCCAACCACTTCTCCACCATCGGTCTGATCGGTATGAACGAAGTGGGCTTGAATGCGAAATGGCTGCGCGCGGACCTGACTGATAAAAAAGTTCAGGATTTCGCAAAAGAGGTCCTCGATCATATGCGTGAGCGCCTGTCCGATTATCAGGAAGCGTACGGCGACCTGTACAACCTCGAAGCCACTCCCGCCGAATCCACCACCTATCGCTTTGCAAAGCATGACAAGGCGCAGTATCCCGAGATCATCACCGCCAACGAGAACGGTACGCCGTACTACACCAACTCCTCTCACCTGCCGGTCGGTTACACCGAGGATATCTTCACCGCTCTGGAGATCCAGGACGAGTTGCAAACCCGCTACACCTCCGGTACCGTCTTCCACGCATTCTTGGGCGAGAAGTTGCCCGATTGGAAAGCGGCCGCCG
The DNA here is from genome assembly GCA_045649625.1 of Acutalibacteraceae bacterium. Classification (GTDB taxonomy): domain Bacteria; phylum Bacillota; class Clostridia; order Oscillospirales; family Acutalibacteraceae; genus RGIG3009. The sequence goes on along the minus strand of JAZRQG010000061.1, from coordinate 22,108 downwards.
ATCTCGTGCGCAAGATCGCGGAAAACCACAAGTTGCCGTACTACACCATGTCCCCGACCTACTCGGTCTGTGCAGATCACGGTTATCTTGCCGGTGAACTTTACAAATGCCCGCTGTGTGGTAAAGAAACGGAAGTGTACAGCCGTATCACAGGTTACTATCGTCCCGTGAAGAACTGGAACGACGGTAAGTCGCAGGAGTACAAGGACCGTAAGGTGTATAACATCGAGAACTCAGTGCTGCGCGAGAAAGCTCCTGTCGAAGCCTGCGAGTGTGCTTGCGAAGAGGCGCACGCTGTGGAAGTTAAAAACGCGAAAGCGATCCTCGTTTCCCGCGTGACCTGCCCCAATTGCAAGGTTGCCGAGCAGCTGCTGCAGAAAGCCGGCGTTGCGTATGAGAAAGTGATTGCGGAGGAAAACGTTGACCTGTGCCGTCAGTACGGTATCAAGGGCGCGCCCACGCTGGTCATCACCGACGGTGAGAACTTCCAAACCTATTACAGCGTTCCCGAGATCAAAAAATATCTCGCCATTCTGTAAAAACTTTAAAACAAAAAAGGTCGGGCGATGCCCGACCTTTTTTCACGAAGGAACAAGGTGACACGACCCACTCGAACCTGCCGCAAAGCGGCTGATTTCGGGTCTTTTCACCCCATTCGCTTTCGCAAGGCGTTGGCCTTGCTTCGCCCGAATGAATTTAAAATACCTCGACATCCCCTCGCTTTGCGGTCGGAGATTTTAAAAAGAGGCAATTTTGGTTCAGCCGAGGCAAAAACACAGCGAATGCTGTCGCATTCGCGAGTATTTTAACGAAGGATGTGCGAAAATTGCCCTTTTTAAAACAAGGTCCGAATGAGGCGGGTCACCTTATGTATGATATTATCGTAGTGGGCGGCGGCCCCGCCGGTCTTACCGCCGCCATTTACGCTCTGCGCGCGGGCAAGACCGTTCTGGTGATCGAAAAAGGCGGCTTCGGCGGTCAGATTGCCTTTTCCCCGAAAGTGGAGAACATTCCCGGCTTCGCACAGATCGGCGGCAGAGAGTTTGCCGAACTGCTGACCGAGCAAGCGCTCAATCTCGGAGCGGATGCGGAAATTGAGACCGTTACCGCCGTTACCAAAAGCGGCGACGTTTTCACAGTTGCCACCGAAGACGGCAATACGTTTGAGGGAAAAGCCGTTATTTTAGCCGTCGGTGTCAAGCACCGTATGCTGGGTCTGCCCGGTGAAGAGGAGCTGATCGGAAACGGCATTTCGTTCTGCGCGGTATGCGACGGCGCCTTCTACGCGGGTCAGGATACCGCAATGATCGGCGGCGGCAACTCGGCGTTACAGGAAGCTCTCTTGCTGTCCGAGGTCTGCCGTAAGGTCACGGTGGTGCAAAACCTGCCCACCTTTACGGGTGAAGCCAAGCTCGCCGAGGCATTGATGGCAAAAGAGAACGTAGAGGTGCTGTTCAGCACGCTCGTTACCGGCTACGTGCAGGAAAACGGCGCGCTTACAGGACTCACCGTGCGTAGCGAGGACACCGGTGCCGAGCAAACGATCACGGTTGACGGCGCGTTTTTGGCAGTGGGGTTGGTTCCCGAAAACGGAGCGTTTGCTGACTTTGCAAAGCTCGACGAGCGCGGCTATTTTGCAGCCGACGAGCAGTGCCTGGGCGACGTGGACGGCGTTTTTGTGGCGGGCGATTGCCGCCGCAAGCATATCCGCCAGGTTGTGACCGCCGCCTCGGACGGCGCGATTGCTGCGATGGCCGCCTGTCGGTATTTGGATAGGTAAAACGACACATACACACTACCGCCATAAAGAAGCCTCCTTCGTCAGAGGGAGCTTAACAGCTGATTCAAAATTGTACGGCATAAACAAACTATTTAAGGATCCCCTTGTCTATGAAAACAAGGGGGTCCTTTTAGTTTTCAAAACTCACGTTAATAGCAGTTCTCACAAGGTGTAAACCCTAAATTCACAACCTCCTCAACGGTTACCGTGCTTGGATTCTTCATTCCGCTGCACGATTTGTTGCGGTGATACCGTTTCCCCGTCCTCGGTATCCATACCATTTCCTGGTGTGTTATATCTGCCACGGAATACGAGGTGTGCGTATCGCGCACACCCTCATCATTCAACGGAGGCGCACTTGTGCAACCACTCAAAAGTACAACCACACTAGGCAAAATTACACAAAGCGCCTTCTTCGTCAATTCTATCATTTTTATCCTATCGGCACTCCTCAAGAAAGTATCCCCTATCAAACAATCAGCCGCTTTCGCGTAACACATTGTTACATTTTTATTGTAACAAACAGTTACAATAAAAACAAGGTGATTTTTATGAAGGGTTTACGTGCAATTCGCAAACAGCGAAATCTCAATCAATTAAAGGTTGCAACCGACCTGCATATATCACGGGAATCTCTCTCGTATTACGAGTCTGGCAAACGTGAGCCCTCTTTGAGCTTGCTTGTCAGAATGTCGGAATATTTTAACGTGTCCATCCACTACCTCATCACCGGAGAAGAGTTTGAAAAAAAGTAAGACCTGTTGTGAAAATCACAGCAGGTCTTTTTACATCGTTTTATAGTAACGCTTCGGCGGTGAGTTGAACGCCAAGGCAAAAGCCTTCACGAAACGCCTGCTCGTTACTATACAGTTCGTGCTCGCTCACACAGTCGCGATATTTTCAAACACTTCTTTTGCGTCTTCAGACAACAACCGTTTCAAGTGCTCGTCGTTTCGCGCGGTCAATCGTTCTAAGCTCTCCTGTTCTTCGTTATGACGCCCAACCGTCTGTGCCGGTTCGATCTGTCCGTTCCAAAGTTTTTCAATCGTATTTGACATACTATCACCTCTTGAAAAGAGTAACACAGTGTTACCACCTTTTCAAGCGTATTTTCAAAATTCCACACAATGCACAAAAGGTAACACGGTGGTATCTTGCGGGTTGTACAAAAGTGGTATACAATAGTACCGAGGTGATATCATGACCGATAAAATACAAATCAATTTGCGTTTGCCCGAGGATGTTATAGCACAACTGAAAGCAGTTGCAGAGAAAGAAAAGCGCAGCATGAATAATCTGTTAGAGGTTATTATCGACGAATATTTGAAAAAACACGAAAGCAAATAAGATGGAATTGCCGAAACGAAAACCGACGAGGTGAAAGGATTTTGATTACAGCACAAGTGGTACATATTTTATAACAATATGCACGCATAATAGGAGTCATATTCTCTCAACGATCGTAGGGGAGGGGTCTCCCCTACAACAACTACGGTAATAGGTTGGCTGAAACATCAAATAACGAAAGAAATAAACCAACTGCGTGACACAGTTGGCAGCACCGTTTTCCAACGATCGTTTTACGATCATATCGTGCGCAATCGTGATGATTATTGGGAAATATATGCCTATATTTTCGAAAACCCTTCACGCTGGCAACTGGACAAATGAAACACTGAAAAATAAATAAAAGAAATTCGGTATAAAAATCTTTATACCGAATTTCTTTTTTCATTATCCGGAAACGTGTTTCACCATTTTTGCCACGGCGTCGCTCATATTTACCGGCAGCAGCACAATATCCGGGTGCTTTTTGGCGAACACCACAAACAACTCGTGCGCAAAACCTTGCCCGATCCACTCAATATCCGCAAAGTCGATCTCGACCTCCTCGAACTGATCCAACCGATGGCAAACACGCCGCGCCTGCGAACGAGAGACCGGCGATGCCTCAAACATATGCTTAAGCGGGATTACCGTTTTGGTGAAGCGGCAACTGGGATCAGAGTAAGCGTCAAACACCTCTCCCACGGTTTTCTTCGTATGATTTGACAGGGCCAATAACACCGCCGTTCCCTTTCCGCCGAAAACATCGGCTTCTGAAAGGTGGCTGCCGTCAAATTTGTTAACGGCGAAAATTTTCGAGCTGGACAGGATAACAAACTCATCCATCAGCTTTGAGGTGAAAAAGATCCCTTCCCCCGAATGGTTATCCGAATCGGTGGTCAGCTTTCCTTTGAAGAGTTCCTGTATCGCCTCATCCAATGTCAAAAAGCCGAAATGCTGTTTAATCTTCTCAAAAATACCAACGCCGTCGTCCGTGAGAAGGATGGCCGTTTTCCGGCAGTTTTGTCGCACAAGGATGGTAAGGTGATCAGCCTGCGAGTGATCCATAACATTGTTTGTCATCTCTGTAAGCGCATACTCCCAGATCTCCTGTACATTCTTTTCAAACGTGTTCAAATGCGCTTTTAAGCAAGTTTCATAGGCAAACACATCGGAATTCAAATCACCATCAGCTCGGTGTAATCGATACACCGTATTGGTGGACACGAGTTCATATCGTCCACGTTGGATACGACGAATTTTATTCTCCGCTGTCAATTGATTCAAGTAGCTATGGACTGTATTTTGGTTTACATCTAACGCTTGCGCAACATTCTTGGACAACTGCTCGTCGCCCTGTTCGATTTTCTCTAAAATATAAGTTAAGATCGCCTGCTTTTTTTCCTTTGTGAATTTCAAAGCAATCCCCCCTCGTTCAACACCAATATAAAGCATTCTATGCGAAAAGTCAACCGTTATTCGTTATAAAGCAAAAGAAATTCGTTATAAAAATTTTTATAACGAATTTCTTTTATTACTCTGCGATATCCGCATAGGTGAAATGGACTGCTTTTTGTAGGTCGGCGGGGGTAACTTCCACTTGATAGCCGATTTTGCCCGCGCTGACACAGATCGTCGGTTGATGCTTAGCCGTTTCGTGCATCACGGTGCGAAACGGCTTTTTCATGCCCACCGGCGAGCAACCGCCGTGTATGTAGCCGGTGAGTGGCAACAGTTCTTTGGCTTTGAGCATTTCGATCGCCTTTTCGCCAACCGCCGCCGCGGCTTTTTTGAGCTGCAATTCCATGGCACACGGAATGACAAACACGTAATGCGTACCGGATTTCGCCACCGTCACCAGTGTCTTAAACACGCGTTCGGGCGGCTGTCCCAGCACGGTTGCCACTTCCACACCGCTGATCGCATCGGTATCCGCATAGCAATGATACGTATACGGAATCTTCGCTTGGTCGAGCAAGCGCATTACGTTTGTTTTCTGTTCGTTCTTTTTCATATCTATCTTATCCATTCCATGATCGTTTCAAACCATTCTACAATTTTAAAGCGCACCACGTACTGCGGCGCATCGCAAACAATCTCGCACGCATCCTCGCTCATCACGTCACAAAGCGACGCCTTATCAGTCGCCGCCGATACGCACAGCGGAGGGTACATCACACACCACCAGTTTTTACCCTGTGCCTCCCCAATGGAAAACCGCACCGTGTGATACCGACCGGCGGGAAAGGTGCCGCTGTCGTAGGTGCGTGTTCCAAAATACATCGTGGTAAGCTCTGCTGTGACCGGATACGAAAATCCCGCCTCGTACACACAGTGTTGTGCCGTTTCAATCAAACGAGGCAGTGCTGCTTGCAGGCGCTCTTCCGCTTCCTCTCGGGTAGTAACGCCATCCAGCACACCCGCTCCCGCGGCCGTCACGGCATCGCGCACATTCAGTTTCAGCGCCTGATCCTCTTCACTGTCGGAATTGGCTAAAATGTGCAACCGCACCACGCTGTCGCGTACGACGGCGCAATTCCCTGCAAACCCGCACAGAGAGAGTGCCATACAGATCATCACAGCACCGCAGACCGCCTTTGTCCATCGTTTCATAAAAACCCGTCCTTTTCCTTATGTTACCATAAGGATAGACGGGTTTTTGACAGTTTAATCCACAACAATGCCGTTACATGGCCGACACACGCGTACCTGTGCATACTGCTGTGCCATCTTCGCCGCGCAATGCTTAGCGGTATCGCGCGATGCAAACAAACCGAACACTGCCGAACCACTGCCGCTCATGCAGGCAGCGGCTGCGCCGTTTTGAAGCAATCGGTCACGCGCCGTCAAGCTGTCCGGCAAGCGCAGTGCATCCTCAAACGAGTTGCCGACACAAGCGGCCATCGCCGCAAAGTCGCCGTCTTTTAGCGCTTCGCAAAACGCACGCGCCGACGGATGGAAGAGATCGGCTTTGCCGTCCACCAGCCGATACGCTTCCGGTGTGGATACGCCGCCTGTTGGCTTGACAATTACAATATATCCCATCTCAAAGGCGGGCAACGGCTGTAAATCGGTTCCCGTACCGGTTCCCAGTGCCGTGCCGCCACGGATACAAAAGGGCACGTCCGCACCGATTTTTGCACCTAACGCGCACAGTTCATCAAGCGACAAGCCGACACCCGTTAAGAGGTTAAGCGCAACCAGCGTACCCGCCGCATCGGCACTGCCGCCAGCTAGCCCCGCTTGCATCGGGATATGCTTTTCGACCGTGATGCAATAGTGTTCGTTACGAGCGGTATACTCCCGAAACAGCATCGCCGCACGGTAGGCGGTGTTCGACTCGTCCTGCGGTGCACCGCCGTCGCAGAGCACCTGCGTGGTATCGGCAAAATCCACCGTAATGCGGTCACACCAATCAACTGTCTGGAACACCGTTTCGAGCAGGTGATACCCATCCTCCCGCCGACCGACCACATCCAACACGAGATTGATCTTGGCAGGGGCTTTTACCGTAACACTCATAAAAGCCCTCGGCTTTCCAAAAACGAGCGGATGCGTTTCATTGCCTCGGTAATATGCCCGATAGAATAACAATACGAAATGCGGACAAACCCTTCGCCGCAGTCACCGAACGCGGTGCCGGGCACCACTGCCACGTGCTGTTCCATGAGCAACTGTGTGCAAAACTCTTCCGATGTGAGCCCCGTCTTTTCAATGGACGGGAACACGTAAAACGCACCCTCCGGATCAAAGCAGCGTAATCCCATTTTGTTTAGCTCGCCTACAATGAACCGCCGGCGGGAATCGTAATCCTCCCGCATTTCTTTTACGTCGTCATCGCCGTTCTCCATCGCTTCAATAGCGGCGTACTGCGACACGGTGGGTGCACACATCAAGGCATACTGGTGTACCTTCGTCATCTGTTTCATAATGGGTGCAGGTGCACAAGCATAGCCGAGCCGCCAACCGGTCATCGCAAAGGATTTGGAAAAACCGCTGATATACACGGTGCGTTCCCGCATCCCCTCAAGCAACGCAATGCTGACGTGCGGTGCCTCACCGTAAGTCAGATCACCGTAGATCTCGTCGGATAACACAAGAATGTCGGTGCCGCGCAACACTTCGGCAATCGATTCCAAATGCTCACGGCGCATGACCGCACCGGTGGGGTTGCTCGGGAACGGCAATACTAACAGTTTGGTTTTGGGAGTGATCGCTGCTTTGAGCGCTTCTGCCGTTAAGCGGAAGCCGTCTTCTGCACGGGTGACGATCGGCAGCGCCACACCGCCCGCCATTTTGGCAAGCGGTTCATAACACACGAAGCTCGGTTGCGGAATGAGCACCTCATCCCCCGCAGACACCAGTGTACGCATACACAAATCAATGCCCTCGCTGCCGCCGACCGTTACCAATATCTCGGTATCGGGGTCATAAGTCACACCTACGTGACGCTCGATATAGTCGCTGATCGCTTGGCGCAAGCGGGGCATTCCGGCATTGGACGTGTACCACGTTTTCCCCTTTTCCAGTGACTCGATGCCTTTGTCACGAATATGAAACGGCGTGGAAAAGTCAGGCTCCCCGATAGACAGGGAAATGACGTCTTCCATGTCGTTGGCAATATCAAAGAATCGACGGATACCGGACGGCTTCATGCCGGTGACGGTCGGATTCATCAACTTTTCGTAGTTCATAGGATCAAATGTATCCTCTCTCGTCTTGATTGTCGCCTAAAAACATGACGTTACTTTCCTTATAGCGGCGCAGTACGAAATGCGTCGCAGTGGAGATGACCGAATCCAACGGTGCGAGCCGTTTTGCCACAAATGCGGCAATTTCCTGAAAACTGCGACCGGTCACACGCACCGACAGATCGTAGCCGCCGGACATGAGATACACGCTTTCCACTTCTTCAAACGCCATGATCTGCTCGGCAATACCTTCAAAGCCGACGTCGCGCCGCGGCGTGACCTTCAATTCGATGATCGCCGTGACACATTCACGATCGGTCTTGTCCCAGTCTACGACCGCCTTGTACGCGCGGATCGCGCCGTCCTTTTCAAGCTTGGCGATCTGTGCACGCACTTCCGCCTCCGATATATCCAGCATGGTTGCCAATTGTTCATCCGTCAAGCGGGCGTTGGAATCCAACAGTTTCAGCAATTTATCCATGAATGTGTTCCTCCGATACACGTATTTTTTTCATTGTACCACATTTCTAAATATATGCAAACAAAATGTTTGATTTTGGTATAAAAAGGGTGTATGATGGTGTCGTGAAACACTCATGAACAGAGGAGTCGTATCATGAAACAAAAAACCGTTCTTTGCTGGATCATCGATATTGTGTATATCACGCTCGGTGCCGCCGTTTACGCGCTCGGATACACGATCTTTATCCGTCATAACGAACTGACGCCCGGCGGCATCAACGGTATCGCTACTCAGATCAGTGCTTTGACGAGTTTGCCGCCCGGCATGCTGTCGCTTGTCATCAGCATGCCGCTTTTACTTCTCGGTTTCTGGCAACTCGGTTCGCACTTTTTCATCACTACTACTATTTCAACCGTCTTGTCCTCCGTCTTTATGGATACGTTTAATGCACTGCTCGACGGGTATGCGTACGAAGGTGAAATTCTCATCGTCGCCCTGTTCGGCGGTGCGTTGTCCGGCATCGGTCTTGCCCTTCCCATTTTGCGCGGTGCTTCTTCCGGCGGTAACGATATTATTGCACAAGTGGTACACCGCCATTGGCCGAACGTTCCTGTCGGCAAATTCTTGTTTGGGTTTAACGCGGTCGTATTTATTTGTGCGGCATTCGTGTACGGGAACATTGAGAGTGCGCTGTGTTCGGCGGTCGTGTCGTTTGTGTCATCGTACGTCATTGACGCGATACTGCTCGGTATGGACAGCGGCAAATCGCTGATGATCGTCACGGAAAAACCGTACGAGCTGGCAAAAGCCATCCACGAATCCACCGGACGCGGTGCCACCGTCATTCCCGCTTACGGAACGCATCGGCACGAGAAGCGTTCCATTTTACTGTGCATTTCCCGCCGTCGGGATATTGTTAAAATCCGTCGCGTTCTGAAAATTACAGACCCATCCGCGTTTGTGATGATTCAGGATACGGGCGAGATCTTCGGTAAAAATTTTAAGTCGATATAAAAAAAGGAGAGTCAGTTATGCGCGCTGTTATTACGGTTATCGGAAAAGATATGGTGGGTATTCTCGCCAAAGTGTCCACGATCTGTGCAAGGCACCAGGTCAACGTATTGGAGGTCACGCAGTCCATTTTGCAGGATATGTTCGCCATGATCATGATGGTGGATATTGAAAAAAGCGACGTGCCGTTCGAGCAATTTGCAGATGAGTTGACCGCACTGGGCAACTCGATGGGTCTGTCCATCCACACGATGCACGAGGATATTTTTAATTCCATGCATCAGATCTAAGGAGGACAGCCATGTTAAACGCACGTGATATTTTAGAAACCATCACGATGATTCAGGAGGAAAACCTGGACATTCGTACCATCACGATGGGGATCTCGCTGATCGATTGCTGTGACAGCGACATTGACGTCGTCTGCCGTCGCGTCTACGATAAGATCACCACCAAGGCAAAGCATCTGGTGGAGGTCGGTCAGCAGATCGAAAAGGAATACGGTATCCCGATCATCAACAAGCGCATTTCGGTCACACCGATCGCGATCGTGCTTGCCGGTTGCCTGAAAAAAGAACCCCTGAAATTAGCGCAAACACTCGAACGTGCGGCGCTCGCTGTCGGTGTCAATTTTATCGGCGGCTATTCCGCTTTGGTGCAAAAAGGCTTTGCTGCGGGTGATCGCGAACTGATTGAGAGCATCCCCGAAGCGCTCGCCACCACCGATCATATCTGCTCGTCGGTCAACATCGGTTCTACCAAATCGGGCATCAACATGGATGCCGTTGCCGAGATGGGGCGCGTTGTGCGCCGTGCGGCAGAACTAACCGCCGATCGCGATTGCATCGGTCCCGCTAAACTGGTGGTGTTCTGTAATGCGCCCGAGGATAATCCGTTTATGGCAGGTGCGTTCCACGGTGTCGGCGAGCCCGATTGTGTGATCAACGTGGGTGTTTCCGGCCCCGGGGTGGTACGCGCGGCACTCGCTAAGGCGGGTAACTGTGACCTGACCGCCGTTGCCGATCTTATCAAACGCACCGCGTTTAAGATCACCCGCATGGGACAACTGGTTGCCAAAGAGGCTTCCCACCGCTTGGGTGTGCCGTTCGGCATTGTAGATCTCTCCCTTGCGCCCACCCCCGCCGTCGGTGACTCGGTAGCGTACATTTTAGAGGAAATGGGGTTGGAGTGTTGCGGCGCTCACGGCACCACCGCTGCGCTCGCATTGCTCAACGACGCTGTCAAAAAAGGTGGCGTGATGGCCTCCTCCCACGTCGGCGGGCTGTCCGGTGCTTTCATTCCGGTCACCGAGGATGCCGGCATGATCCATGCCGCCCGCACCGGTTGCCTGCGCATTGAAAAATTGGAGGCGATGACCGCGGTCTGTTCGGTAGGCTTAGATATGATCAATATTCCCGGTGATACACCCGCGGAAATCATTTCCGCTATCATTGCGGATGAAGCGGCAATCGGTATGATCAACAACAAAGCCACCGCCGTGCGCGTCATCCCCGCCATCGGTAAGCAGGTCGGCGAGGAGCTTTCTTTCGGCGGTCTTCTCGGCAGCGGGCCTGTCATGCCGATCAATCCCGCCTCTCCCGCGCGACTTATCAACCGCGGCGGACGTATTCCCGCGCCCTTGCAGGCACTTCGCAACTGATACAAAACGCGCCGTTTGGGCAGCACTCCGCAAGGAAGAATTGCCCCTGAACGGCGCGTTTTTTCTCTTGTGTATTCGTTTGTTTTCCTGTATACTGGTAGCAGGATGTTGAAAGGGGGCATTTCGTATGTTCTCACAAGTGCATAGTTTAGGGCTGCTCGGCATTGACGGGTATCCGGTTGAGGTAGAAGCGGATATTTCGCAAGGGCTTCCCGGGTTTGACATTGTCGGTATGCCGGGGCCTGCCGTTAAGGAATCGCGCGATCGCGTGCGAGCTGCTATGAAAAACTGCGGGTTTTCGTTCCCGGTCAGCCGTATTACGGTGAATTTGGCTCCCGCTGACGTTAAAAAAGAGGGCTCCGTGTACGATCTGCCATTGCTGCTTGCTCTGCTGCGCGCGAGCGGTCACCTTTCGTTTGATCTAAGCGGCATGGCGTTTATCGGTGAGCTTTCGCTTACCGGCGAGGTCCGTCCTGTACACGGTGTGCTGCCGATGGTGCTTGCCGCCCGCAAGGCCGGCATCTCCACCATGTTTATCCCCAAAGCAAATGCCGCCGAGGGCGCGGTTGTGGACGGTATCACCGTGTATGCCGTGGAGCATATCAAAACACTGCTTGCCCATTTGTCCGGCGAAGCGCCGCTGACCGCTCTTCCCAAAACCGAATTTTCCCCACACACCGATGCAACCATCCCCGATTTTTCCGAAGTGATGGGACAAGCGGTCCCGCGCCGTGCCATGGAGATCGCTGCCGCCGGCAATCATAATATTTTGTTGGTGGGCCCGCCCGGCTCGGGTAAAAGCATGCTCGCCAAACGTCTGCCGTCTATTCTGCCGGATATGACACGTGAGGAAGCGCTTGAAGCCACTTCCGTACACTCCATTGTCGGAACGTTGCCCGCTGATGTCGGACTTCTATCCTCTCGTCCGTTTCGATCCCCGCATCACACGGTTTCGGTGGTGGGTTTAACCGGCGGTGGAGCCGTTCCGCGACCCGGCGAGGTGTCGCTTGCGCATAACGGCGTTCTGTTTTTGGACGAGTTACCTGAATTTTCACGGCAGGCCACCGAAGGCTTACGGCAACCGCTTGAAGATCAGCGCGTCACCATTTCCCGTGCCAGCGGCTCGTTAACCTATCCCTGCTCCTTTATGCTGGTCGCCGCCATGAACCCGTGCGCCTGCGGTTACTACGGTCACCCCACCCGCGAATGTACCTGTTCGGCACACAGTGTCACACGGTATTTATCCCGCATCTCCGGTCCGTTGTTGGATCGCTTTGATCTGCACGTGGAGGTACCGCCGGTCGGCTATATTGATTTGAATGCCAAAGAACCTTCCGAAAATTCCGCATCCATCCGCGAGCGCGTCAATGCGGCACGGCGCTTACAGCTTGAACGCTATGCCGGCACCCGCATCCGCACCAATTCGCAGTTAACACCTTCCCTGTTGCGTAGACATTGCGCTTTGTCCGAAGATGCAAAGGCACTTATGGAAAGCGCTTTTGATCGATTAGGATTATCCGCCCGCGCGTACGACCGCCTGCTGAAGGTAGCGCGTACCATTGCAGATTTGGACAGCAGCGAGAAACTGCGTATTGAACATTTGTCCGAAGCGATCCAGTATCGCAGTTTAGATCGTAAGTATTGGGCTCGTTAACACAAATTGAAAGCGCTCTTGTCTTGTGACAAGAGCGCTTTTTGTTTCTTTTTACGCACCGATTAGGCCGGTGGCAACCAACACGATAAGCACAATGCCCAGCGCGATGCGATACCAGCCAAACGCTTTGAAGTCGTGTTTTTTGATGAAATCCATCAAAAAGCGAATGACGAGTACGGACACCACGAACGATACCACGAAGCCGAGCGCCAGGCAAGCCCAATCCAACCATTCAAACGAGGACAAGACGCCTTCGGCGGCAGCTTTGAGCAATTTGAGTCCCGACGCGCCGAACATGACCGGAATCGCCATGAAAAACGAAAACTCGGCGGCAACCATGCGAGAAGCGCCCAGTGCAGTCGCACCCAAGATCGTCGAACCGGAGCGTGAGGTGCCGGGGATCAGCGCCAACATCTGAAACGCACCGATGCCGAGTGCCAAACCGGGACGGATCTGTGACAGATCGTTCACTTTGGTTTTACGCACCATGCACTCCATGACAATAAAGGCGATACCATAGACGATCAGTGCCGCGGCGATGATGTACAAAAACACACCTTTATGTTCTGCCTCCATCGCGTCCAGCCAGTCGTCAATCAGCAAGCCTGCGATCGCGGCGGGGATACTGGCGATCAGCACCTTGCCCCACAAGATCCAGGTACCGCGTTTTTGCTCAGCAGTCTTTTTCGGCGAAAAGGGGTTAAGTTTGTGAAAATACAACACCAACACCGCCAAAATGGAGCCGAGCTGGATCAGCACCGAAAACAAATCAAAAAACTCTTTGGAACGGGTAAACGGGATAAATTCCTCGACAACGATCAGGTGACCGGTGCTGCTGATCGGCAGCCATTCGGTAATGCCTTGCACAACACCTTGTAAAACAGCCTTAAGTAATTCCCAAATTACCATACCCGATCACCTGTTAAATGTCGATCTCGCCGAGCAGGTCACGAAGTAAAATGACTTCGTCGGGGGTCAGTGTGACACCTTTGCCCATTTTGCTGCGTTCCGGCGCCCAATCGCGAATATCGTACTTGGGCTCGCGGTCGTTCCAGCTGACCAGGTTAATCTCCTTGCGCCAGCCTGTGGGGGACTCGGACAGCACACCCAACTCTTTCACAATGGTATATTTCAGTTCTGCCATGTTCGTTTACTCCTTCATCTCATAAAATGCAGATTTTCCGTGACAATCAATCCCAACAATCAAGGGGAATTCGTGAAAAGACAGTTGCTTGACAGCTTCGCAGCCAAGTTCAGGGAAGGCCACAACGTCGCACGCCGTCACGTGCTCCGCTGCCAAGGCACCGGCACCACCCAGCGCGCACAGATAGATCGCTTTATTACGCACGATAGCGTCCGTAACCGCGGACGCACGTTCACCCTTGCCGATGGTCGCACACACACCCGCATCGTACAGCTGCGGTGTGAACGGATCCATACGGCAGGAGGTTGTCGGTCCGCAAGCACCAATCACGCCGTTTGGGGGCGCGGGCGTCGAGCCGGAATAAAAGATAACCGCATCCCGCAGTGCAAACGGCAACGGGTTTCCCTGCTGCATAAGCGTAACCAGGCGCTTGTGCGCTGCGTCCCGCGCCGTATACACCGTTCCCGACAACAAAATTCGATCACCGGCACGCAACGACGGAATCACTTCACGCAACTGCGTTGTTTCAACACGCCGCATTTAGAACAACCATCTTTCCATGGGCTTACTCGGCGCTGCACTCGGCATATCTACCACAAGCGGCAGCTGCTCTGCCGGGGTGATCACCGTTTCGTTGGCCTGCTCGGGCAACAGCTCCGCGATTCGGCGGCAGAAATCCATGCCGACGGCGTGTAACTGCTCTATCCGTTCGGTCGTTTGATCGACCTGCTTTTGCAATTCGGCTTTTTCTTCCCAAAGCGACGCGATCGCTTGATGCGATTGTTCCAGCTGCTCGGAAAGCTCCGCGTCACGCATGGTGGCCGCTTCAGACGCACCGCGCTCCTCTTCAAGCTGTGCCGTTACCTCCGCAACCTGCGTCTTGAGCACCTCAACTTGCCCTTTGCACTCCTCGAGCTGCGCTGTCAACCGCTCGTTTTCGCGAACAGCCTCCTGCTGCACCTGTGCCTCAGCAAGTTGTTTTTGCAGCGTTTCGATCTGCCCTTGCAATTCACTCTCCTGACGAGACTGCTCAGCTAACATCTCATCGATATACGCCAAAACGTCCTCTTTGCGGAACCCGCGAAGCGCTGTTTTAAACATTCCGTATTCAGCCATCAGCCCACTCCCTTTCAGCGGCATTGCCGCGTGTGTTTCATTGTACCATGCCCCATTCAAAAACGCAAGCACTAATGTCAAAGGCACCGTCGGCAAATGCCGGCGGTGCCTTTTTGGAAATGCTGTTTAATACTTGTTTTGCTTGTTCTGCTTATTCTGTTCGTTCTGGTTGTTTTGCTTGTTCTGCTGATTCTGCTGATTTTGCTTGTTCTGCTGATTTTGCTTGTTCTGCTGATTCTGCTGATTCTGCTTGTTCTGCTGATTCTGCTGATTTTGCTTGTTCTGTTCGTTTTGCATAAGTTCGTTCCTCCCTATCGTTTTAACCGGTACCGGAAGTACCGACGATAGTATGCCCGAACAATTATAGGTTTATTCCGCGCGTGCCGCAATAAATGCCTGCAAAAGCGCCATATACGCCTGCTGCTCTTGTACATCCTTTTCCGAGTCAAGGGATATATTCCGAATACCAAAATACAAGTCTTTGGGCACCGCAGGATAAAAATCTATCGCCTGCATATCCGCTTCACCCAGCAACGGGCTCTCTTTCCAGTTCCAGTAAGTGCCATCCTCACTGATCCCCGCTGCCCGCGACTCGAGCGGCACAAAGAACGAAACACCTTTATCCATTACCGGCTCTAAAATATTGGTATAGTATTCCGGATCAAACGCAAACAGTAACACGTCCCGCGCCACAATATGGGCGGTAACCGCTTGACGGTTTGCCATGGCGTATTGTGCCCCTGCTTCGGAAGAAACGTTAAGTACTTGAATTTTGACAACCACTTCGCCGTCTTCATTGCGATCTTTCCCCAGGGCCGCAAACTCCGCCGCCAAACGGTTGGTTGCCGCCGGCGACAATTCTTGCTGTGTCACCAAACACACGGTATAATCCGCGCGCGTTTTGGTTACCGCTTGTGCAATCACCACGGCCGCGATTGCCGCCACCAATATCCCTACAATAGCCGCCCACTTATAATGGTACCAAAAATTTTCCCATTTTTCTTTAAAGGTTGATGGCGGTGGTGGTGGCGGTGTGTATTCCAGTTCCTCTTTATTCACCCCAACTAAGTAACGTTCTCGTGCCATAGCTAATACCTCCTTAGTTGATACCTACAACAATACCATAAAACTCACGCAATGTAAAGAGAAAAACCGCGCTGCCTTGCGTAGACAGCGCGGTTCGTGCTTTTGGAGCTCTGCTTATCGGTTATCCACCTTGATCTTTCCTCGCACGATCACCAGAACAATGCTCAAATTCTCGTCTACTACCAACAAGTCGGCAAGCTTGCCTTCTTTTATTGAACCGGTCTCGTCGTCGACGCGAATCGCACGGGCGGGATTGATCGTTGCAGACTTGATTGCCTGCTTGACCGGAATACCGAAGCGTATCACGTTGCAAAGTTCCTCATACACATTGGAGGTTGAGGCAGCAATGGTGCCGTCAGCAAGTAATGCCTTTCCGTCCTTTACATATACGGTTTGACCGCCTAAATCGTATTCGCCGTCAACGTATCCCGCTGCGCTCATGGAATCGCTGATGATGATCGAATTCTCTTCCCCGAGCTGCGCAAACGCAATACGCAAGGCCGCCGGATGGATATGGAATCCATCGCAGATCATTTCTGCACGCACACCGTATTCACGGGTTTTGTCAAATACCGCACCCACGACACCGGGGCTGCGGTGGGTAAGCCCGCTTTGTGCATTGTACAGATGCGTCACATGGCGCGCGCCCCATTCGATCGCTTGGCACGCCCCGTCGTAGTCGGCAGCGGTGTGGGCAATGGACACCGGGCAAATCGGCTGAATTTCTTTAATGAATTCCTCAGCGCCGTCACATTCCGGTGCGATGTCAACCACCTTAACAATACCGCCGCAATCCTCGTACAACCGCTTAAACTCGGCAGCATCGGGGTTGCGGACATAGGCGCCGTTTTGTGCGCCTTTTTTGGACATGGCAATATACGGCCCTTCCATATTGATGCCTTGAATGTATGCACCGTCCACCGTCAGACGGCAAGCCGCCACGTTACGGAAAATGCGTTGCAACTCTTCAAAAGACAAGGTCATGGATGTTGGACAAAAGGAGGTAATACCGCGTTTAACCAAACAATTGGACATCGCTTGTAAGGCTTCCTCTGTTGCCTCACCGGTATCATGCCCTGCACAGCCGTGAATATGTATGTCGATAAGGCCCGGCAATACGGTATATCCTTCCAAATCCAGCACCGTATCGCCGGTCTCACGATTGTCGATCGCCGCAATGCGCTCGCCCTCAACCGTGATATTTTGTTTTACCGTTTCAAATTGATCGTTATAGATCGTTGCATTTTTTAATAACATAGTAACACATCCTTATTCTTGCGTTGCTTCCGCCACGTCACTGATGTACAGCGTCACCGTATCGCCTATTGCTATACTGGCACCCGCCTTGGGAGAGGAGCGCTCAACCAAGCCTTTTTCCAACGTCGACACCTGTAACCGCAGGCTTTCCGTCACGTTATAACCGAGCGCTTGCAGATACAGCTTTGCGTGTTCTTCCTTCCAGCCCGTTACATCCGGCATCACGCCCTTGGAGGAACCGGCGCTGATATACACCGAAATCACGGTACCGCGATCCGTTTTCTCACCCGGCGCCGGCGACTGCGAAACAATGCGTCCTTTGGGAACCGTATCATGATATTGGTACCCTTTGAGTTCCACTTTCATGTCACCCGACAGCGTAGCCGACTTGACCTGTGCGTAGACACGACCCCTTAACTCCTCCACCGTGAACAATGCCTCACCGGTGGGAGTCGGTACGAACTCGGTAGAGGTCGTGGGAGCCATTGTCAGTGGATCCTGCGTAGTGGTAGTCGCAGTCGGTTGTGCGCCGCCCAGATGGATGATGTTCAAGCTGTTCAGCACCAGGACCATGGCAACTGCCAACACCGCAAACACGGCAACAAAGATGATCCAAAGTGTTTTGGCACTGCTCTTTTTCGGTGCTTCTTCCTCATCGTCCTCGTGAATGAGCGCCGCCACCGCTGAGGTAGCGGTCATTTCATCCAGCAACTGCTGAACGGTTTGCGTACGACGCGGCGGATGCACGCGCAACGCGCGAATTAAGCTTTCCTTGACATGAGCGGGGGTTTTATCAGCTACCTCCACGGGCATCAGCAGATCGTCCGCCTTTTTACCGCGCTGTGTCGCATCGGCGGGATGCCGACCCGTCAAAGCGAAAAACATGGAGGCGGCTACACCGTACACATCGGAGGCAGGCGTACAATCCGCGCCCTCCTCATATTGCTCCGGTGCCGCATAGCCGGCAATCAGATTGGGCTTGCACTCGGTGTTTACCGTGCGCGTTTCCGGAATGGCAAAATTTTTTAGACGCAGATTACCTTCCGTATCCACCAAAATGTTTTTTGGACTGATTCCCAAATGCAACAGACCGGTTGCGTGGATCGTGGACAATGCGGAAAGCAACGGCAAAAACAACCGTCTGGTTTCTTCAAACGATAAGCGACCGCCTTTCGCTGTCACGTATTTTTCAAGGCTCTTGCCTTCACAGAATTCCGCGACGGTATAGGCAGTGCCGTTCTCTTCAAAAATGTCATACGACGGCACAACCACGAGCACGTCACGCAAACGCGCGACCGCACGTGCCACCGTCAAAAACTTGGCTCGATAGGCAGCAAAAATCGATTCTTTCCCATCCGCAGGCACAAGCGCGCCGCCTTGTCGGCGCGTACACAGCGTGGCAGGGAAAAATTCCCGCAGCGTGATGGCGCTTTCCTCTTGCGTATCATAACCGATGTACACCGCACTGTCTCCACCGATCTCCAGCACACGGCCAACCAGATACCGACCGCTGAGCAGGGTGCGGATTCGCAAATATTCCGGCGGATTCACGCCACCGGCAGGATACCCGCAATGCGCACATTTGATCTCACCCTCTTTAAGAGGATGCATGCATCCCATACACATCATGTTTGTTTCCATGTTCATTCCCCTTTCAGCGATTGCTTAAGCTTCTGCTGACGAATATCCTTGCCGACACAAACCAATGGCTCAAACAAACCCGTAACACGTGACGCGATCTGCTCACCGTAGCGATCGGTCAACTCCTTTTGGTTCAAGTTCGTGCTGATGATGGTGGGCTTTTCCGCCATCAGCCGTCCGTTGATGATATTATACAGCGCCGACGTATAAAAAGAACTGGAAAATTCCGTTCCGACGTCATCCAAAATCAGCAAATCACATTCGAGCAGCACATCCTCGGTGTTGCCATCCGCTCTGCCAAAATGCTCTCGCTCCATACGGTGTAGCAGCTGTTGTACCGGCCCGTATACGACCGAATAGCCCTGCGACAGCACCTCTCCCGCAATCGCCAGCGATAAGTGCGTTTTGCCGACACCTGTCGGCCCACGCAACAACAAGCTGTCGTCACGTCCGTCAAAATTGCGGGCATAGGCACGGCAATATTCGATAACCTGCCGCATCTGCGCACGCGGCGCGATGCCGGTGCGACTGTCCGCTCTGGAAGAGTAATATTCCAGCGACAGATCGTCAAACGAGGTGGGTTTCATCGCCGACAACTCAGACAATTCCATGCAGGAATATTCCCGCATCAATTGCTGCAGACAAGTACATGGCTTGCCATCTGCAAAGCCCGTGTCCTGACAATTGGCGCAGGTGTGCAACGGTTCAAAGTTGCCGGCGCTCGCACCATACTTTTTGAGAATCACCGCGAGCTCATCCTGCAACGCCAGATTTTCATTCTTGATCTGCTCGACCTGCTTTTCCACGTTGCGCTTGTTAAGGATCGCCGTCACGACCTTGGCAGACGACTGCGCCATCAACTGCTCGATCTCGCGCACACGGGGCTCCGTTTCTCGCATTTTTTCGTGAAACGCCGCGGCTCGCGTGAGCGCCACACCGCGCCGCTCCTTTAAGGTCGCCATTGCTTTATCGTAAATTTCCCGTTTAAACATGCGGCGACTCACCTCTTCTTCTTTTTATACACGGGCATATATTGCCCGACCATCTCTTCGTATTCCGTGTTTTCTGCCGTGGGTGCTTTGGCGGGCTTTTTGCCCGACAGCGCGACAACCTTTTCCGCCGTATCCGCACCCTGACCATGCCAATTTTCCAACACGCGATCCATGTACCGCGTTTCGAATTTGCCGGTCTTTTCCTGACAGATCCTATATGCCTGCAGCAACACCTCATCGGTGATTCCCCACTGGCAGATCCATTTCTCCGCCGTGCGGCTTGCCGCCGCGCCGGTAAGCGGCTTTTGAAGCTCACACACCGTTTGCACATGCCGCACCGCCTGCTCACAGCGTTCCATGTAGCACAAGTGCTCCTCTGCCGCTTCCATTGTCAAAATACCGCGGTCTGCCCAATCCAGCGCTACTTTTTCTATGTACCTCATATTGATGCGTTCCGCCTGCGCCGCATAGCCGACCACCATCAACAGCACCGCTGCCGGCAAGCCAACCGTTTCGTATAGATAGAGCAACGTTTCCGCATCGCCGTTTGAAAGTGGCCGCCCCATGCGGGCACTGACCTCCGTCAACAGCCCGCCAAATTCTTCGTCCTTTGTTTGCCGACGGATCACATCCGTCATCTGGGGTTTTGTCACCTTCGGGCGAGTTGTTTTTTTGGCGGGTTGCGGTTTGGACACCTCAGGGATAATCGCAGGCACTTGCGGCTCATCGGTTGCCTGCAGCACGTCTGCCGCTACCCAGTATTGCAACGCGTCACGGCAGTCGGGCGCGGTTTCGCCGATGGCTTTCGCGCACACATCTGCGTCAAAGGCTCCGTCGTTTCGGGACAGCCACAGCAACACTTTCAGCTGCACCGAGCCCGCAAGCCGCAAATGACGATCCGCAATGTCTTCCGGTACGACAAACACACGTCGCATCAGCGATGCATTCCACACATATTCCGCCATGCACTGTCCCTCCTTTCACAAATTCATCACGAGGAATACCCACTTTATTATAAACACCTTTCGACCCGAAACGCAAGTCCTTTTTCGTTTTTCGTCGTATTCGAAAAAATTTTGAGTTGATTTTTCTTTCAAAATATGCTATCGTACTAATCGTAAGAGCAAAGGAGGTGCTTGAACAATGGCTTATATTATCAACGATGATTGCATCAACTGCGGCGCTTGCGCCGAAGGTTGCCCCACCGAAGCGATTTCCGAGGGCGATGGCAAATACGTTATCAACCCCGAAACCTGCATCGATTGCGGCGCTTGTGCCGAGGCGTGCCCCGTTGGCGCTCCCCAGGCTGAATGATGCCGATTTGCTGAGGGCTGCCGTACCAAACGCGTACGGCAGCCCTTTGTCTTGAAAAGGGGTTTTTCTATGATTCGTACGGAACCGCTCGCAAACGATCGTTTCGTGTTGGTGGATGACGTGTGCACCTTCGGCACGGATGCCGTACTGCTCAGTGAATTTGCCGTCATACGCAACACCGACCGTGTTTGTGATCTGGGTACCGGCTGCGGCATCATACCGCTGCTGTGGTATGCCGCCGACTTGACTCCTGCGGTGGATGCCGTGGATCTCTCGGCAACTGCCGCCGCGCTTTGCCGCACAGCAGTCGAACAAAACGGCTTATCCGACCGCATCACCGTTTGGGAGCAAGATTGGTGCGCACTTACGCTTCCCGTCGGCGCGTATGATGTGGTGGTGTGTAACCCGCCGTATTTTCCGCAAGGCAGCGGTAAAGTCAGCGCGCATCCCGACCGTCGACTTGCGCGCCACGAAACCGCCACCACTCTGCGGGACGTCTGTTCCGCCGCACATCGTTTGCTGAAGGTCGGCGGTCACTTTTGCTTTTGTCACCGTCCGCAACGCTTACCGGACGTTATGATAACGCTACGCGAACAAGGCTTGTCCCCCGTGCGCCTGCAATGGGTGCACGCGCGACAGGATGCCACCCCGTTTTTATTCCTGTGCGATGCCGTCAAAGGCGGTAATCCACAGCTTATCACGCTGCCCCCTCACATTCTCGAAAAGTAGGTGATCTCATGCCCGGCACACTCACGCTGGTGGGCACCCCCATCGGCAATCTCTCGGATGCTTCGCCCCGCGCCGTCGAGGCGCTCGAAACGTGTGACTTCATTGCTGCAGAGGATACCCGTGTATCGCTGACACTGCTCAATCATTTCGGTATCCGTAAACCTCTCATCAGTTACTTTGAGCACAACAAGCGTGAACGCGGTGAAATGATCTGCCGTAAACTGGAAGTCGGATCGTAGCCATG
>JAZRQG010000060.1:0-8876 GCA_045649625.1 Acutalibacteraceae bacterium | reverse complement strand
TTTTCCCATGCGGCGTTTTTATATGCCGATTTCCTGCCGTACTGCCTCATACGGCAGCCCCCACACGCGATGCCGCCGTTTCTTGTCGCCAAAGCTGCGCACCGTAACGTTACAAGTGCCATGCCGGCGCTGCCACACGCTTTGTGTCACGGTAATGTGGTCCACCGCTTCACGCGGCAGATACACCCGATAAAGCGCCAATCCGCGTGGATACCATACCGTCGCTGCGGTTTCATCAATGCCGAATCCGGCACTGCAAAATCCAAAAAAGCGCACAGCAAGCCACCATAGTCCAAACACCGTACACACGAATGCCGGCACCTGCCAAAACCCGCCCGCCACCCACGGCACCACACCGGCAACCGTAAGTATCAGCGGCAATGCCACGTACCGCCACCATGCGCGACTCACCACCTTGATCCTCTCTTTCTTCAGGGGGTATCCCGGCAACAACTGCTCCAACCCTTGACACAAGGTTTTGGGGTCAGCCGCCGGAACAAGAACGGGCCGAGCCCCCGGATCCCTGCCGTATCCCGGAGCGGTGATAACCGCTGTATACAGTCCTTGCAGTCGCATCAGTAGCGTCTGCCGCAATTCCAATGCCGTGATCTTATCACGGTCAATCAGCACATCGCGCCGTGTGAATAAGCCCGATACCAAATGTAGCTGATTGTTTTGTACGGCCGCATAAAAGCCAATATACCTCAAAAACGTATTAAGCACCGCCACGCCCCAACCAATTAACAGTAAATTGGCAACAAGCCGCAGTGCCGACGGGAGCTCTGCCACCGGAAAACGCTGCAAAATCCCCACCGCATCTACCGAAAACCACTCGCCCAGCAGTGTGCTCAGCTGTCGCAAGGCCGGAGCGGCGGTCAACAATCCCACTGCGGCGTTGGAACCACTGATCGCCGTCACGACCACCGGCCACAGCCGTGACCGAAACCGCTGTGCTGAGCGGTCTTTCAATAAAAACAACTGCCGCACCTGCTTTGCCGACAGGTACAGCACGGCATCCGACCGCCGCCGCAAGCCGGCGGTGTTCACACGCACGCGCCGCCCGCCGCACAAGGCGAGGATCAACGTGCGCTCTATTTCAACCGATGCCGCATCCTCCGCGTGGATATGCAACGAATGGCGCATAAGCAACCCCTGCCGCACACCGATGCTGTAAAACCCGTTTTGTGTGCGCCCCACCCGATATCGGCTGCTGTCCCATTTTGCCACCGAATACCAAAGCAGTACCGCACACAACAGCACCGCGCGTACAATGGCACGCAGATTGGCCGACGGTATCAGTGCGTACAAAAACAGCCACAGCAAGAGCGGCCACCAGCGGCGCATATCATACACGATGTAGGCGCCGTACGGTCGTTGTTCCATCAATACTCCTCCAGTCGCGCCGTCAAGCAGTCAACAGTGCTGTCATCCAACAGCGGTAACACGGCACAACCGCCTGCAAATCGCAGTACCACCGTGCGACAGTGAAACAGCCGATGTAACGGCGGTGTCCACGTCTCAAAGGTGCGTAAGGCGCTCAGCGGCACCACCGTTTCCCAACGCCAGAATACGCCGTATCGCACGTAAATTCGCTTATCATCCATTTCGCCGTAAAGTGACCGTGTCAGCCGCGGCAGATACCATATAATCAGTAAAATAGCAACGATCGTTGGTGTCAAACACCAAAGTGAATCGGTTATCCATCGCAACAGCACGACAACGGCCGCGGTTACAGCGATCACCGCCGCACGCAGCACCGCCCGTGCGCCCTCACCCGCACCAAAGATCATAGCGTTGCTCCTTCCAAATTCCTACAGTTCAGTATATTTATGCCCAAACGCGCCCAAACTATGTTGCAACGTACCATTCTTTTAGGAGGATGATGCATGAAACGCACGTTTCGCGGCGGG
Source organism: Acutalibacteraceae bacterium (assembly GCA_045649625.1). Classification (GTDB taxonomy): domain Bacteria; phylum Bacillota; class Clostridia; order Oscillospirales; family Acutalibacteraceae; genus RGIG3009. The sequence continues at coordinate 6,966 of JAZRQG010000060.1, read as the reverse complement.
ATAGCTTTTCCCACCGCCCTGCAACATCAAAAAGAAACCGCGCAGGCCTCCTCTTTTGTGACGGTTTTCCCCGAAAAGCTGCAGCTGTCCTTGGGCAACACCCTCAAACCAACGGTGGCAGTCGGTGACACCGTGTGCATCGGTGACCAACTCGCTGCCGACCCCAAGGCTATGTTTCCACCGCTTCACTGCGGCGTTTCCGGAACGGTAACGGCCATTGAGCAATCGTCTTCTATCACGGTCACCAACGACGGAAACAATACGTTCGGCACGTTGTTGCCACCGTTATCGAAAAGCGCTTCTCGCGAGACCTTGTTGCAACGAATGTATGATGCAGGATTGGTGGGGATGGGCGGTGCCGGATTTCCCACCTACCGCAAATATCAAGGTGCCTCCATCCGCCATCTGCTCATTAATGCCTGCGAATGTGAGCCGTATCTTGCCTCCGACATCCGCTTGTCAATCGAACACACACGAACCCTCGCCGATGGAATCTGTTTTCTCGCCGCCGCCGCGGGCGTGTCCTCACGGGAGGCGGTGTTTTGTACCGAATCACCAACAGCTGCCGCCCGTTTGTCGGGAATGGGGATCCGCTCGCTTTTGCTGCACAGTCGTTACCCGCAGGGCAGCGAACGACAGCTGATCATCGCTGTTTTCGGACGTGAAGTCCCCGAGGGCAGCCACCCCATTGATTGCGGTATAACGGTATCCAACGTCGCGACAGCCGTTGCCATGGCGGAGGCAGCACACGGCTTGCCGCTGACACATCGCGCGGTCACCGTTTCGGGTCAGGTAGCACACCCTTTAAATCTGCTTGCTCCCATCGGGACACCCTTTGCCGATCTGATCAAGCCGGCAAGGCCTTTGCTTCCCCGCCGTCGCTGCTGCTATATCGCGGGGGGACCTATGACCGGTACACGGATCACCTCTCTCTCAGAGGGGCTTCCGAAAACCTGCGGCGGGGTAACGATACTGTCCGCACTTCGCGTCAAAGACAGCCCCTGCATCCGCTGTGGCGGCTGTGTGCGCGTGTGTCCTGCCGGTCTCCTGCCGTTTCGTATCGAAACGGCACATCTCGCGGGCGAGCGAGACGAAACGGCGACCGCCTGCATTGCATGTGGTTGCTGTTCTTACGTGTGCCCCGCCAAACGAAATTTGGCCGCGCATATCGGCGAAGCGCGGCGGGAAATGAGGCAACGACCATGACTCTCACAGCTCCATATATCCGCGGCAACCGCACCACCGCCTCAATCATGACAGCGGTATGCGTAGCGCTCGTCCCGCCGTCGGTGGCAGCTGTGTATGTTTTCGGCTGGCAGGCAGTACTGCGGCTGATCGTGGGCCCGCTCGCCGCCTGCGCCGGGGATCGCTTGTGCGGTATCCGTCGCCCGTTTGATGGTTCTGCCGTCGTCAGCGGATGGATTCTGACCCTTTCCTGCCCTGTCGGCACACCGCTGTGGCTGTTGGCAATCGGTGCGGTGTTCGGTGTGTTCGTCATGCGGGATGCCTTCGGTGGCATCGGCAACAATCTTTTCAATCCTGCCATGGCGGCACGCGCCGTCATGCTGACGGTATTCCCCGCTCACCTGAGCGGCTATGCGACACCGGATGCGATTTCCACCGCAACACCTCTTTCCTCGGCCGCTGCACCTCCAACGCTCGATACGTTGTTGCCACGCTTGATCGGCACCACTAACGGCTCTCTTGGCGAAACCTCCGCGCTGATGATTCTGCTCGGTGCCGTGTGGCTGCTCGCACGCCATGTAATTCGCCTACAGGTGCCTCTACTGTCTCTGCTTGGTTTTTCAATCGTTTCTGTCCTGACAACAGGCCATATCGTTTTGCCGCTGTTATCGGGTAGTATTCTGTTTGGTGCCGTCTATATTTTTACCGATTACACCGGCAAACCCACCACGCCGCTCGGCGAAGGACTGTTTGCGTTTGGCATCGGTGTCACCACCGCACTGTTGCGCGCCTACGGTCGCTATCCGGAGGGCGTCTGCTTTGCCGTACTGTTATGGAATCTGCTGACCCCCTTGATCGAGCAGTTGACTGCTCCTCACATCTACGGAAGGAAACAACGCGTATGAAACCACTTGGAAAAGATATGCTGTCCTTGGCTGTTGCCGCCGTTCTCGCCACCACGCTGTTATGGGGCAGCGATCGCCTGACCCATTCACTCATCGAGCAACAAAAAAACGAGCAAACTGCGGCGATGTTTGCCGAGTTGTTGCCTGCCTCCCGTTTCGAAGCGCTTACTACCGCCGAAAACAAGCCCATCACCGCCGCATACCGTGCTTTTGATGAGCAAGACCGTTTGCTCGGTTTTGCGGTAAGCGTGAGGGTGGACGGCTATGCAGGGCCTATCATCGTACACACCGCTCTGTCTGCGGATGCCGCCACGGTGTATGGTGTTCGCATCGGCGAACATCGTGAAACGATCGGTTACGGTGCCGGCATCACCGACGAAACCTTTCTCTCGCAATTTCAAAACCGCACACCACCGATCGCCCTTTCCAAAGGAGAGCGCACGTTACACGACGGGGTATATCGTGCAGCGGAGCAACGCTACGACAGCAGCGGCTTTCGAGACTTCGTTGAACTAACCGTGTCCGGGCAAACGATCACCGCCGTCAACTGGGACTCGGAGCGGCAAAACAGCCAAGAAACCAAAAAAAGCTTATCCCGCGCAGGAAAATACGTTATGAGTCAAACGGGGCTCCCGTGGCATGAACAAGCGGAAATTATGGAACGTGTCTTGTTGGAAAAGCAAGATCCTACTGCTATCGTGTACCAATCAGATACCGGCAAAACCGATGCGTATTCGGGTGCTACGATCTCGGTGGAGCCGTTTGTCCGACTTGCCGCCTTGGCACTGGCCCAAGCGACAAAGAGCGGCACCGACTCCGTGGACGGTGTCAGCGGTGCCACCACGTCCTCTACAGCAGTCGTGAGTGCCGTCAACACAGCAGCAACCTTTGCGAAAAACATTATGGGGTGATATTGTGTCGGCCTGTCCGGATATGCGTGGTCTTACGCTGTGCGCCGCCGTTGCGGCCTGCGTCACCGTGTCAGACTCTCTTGCCCTCTTAATTCTCCTGCCGGTACAGTTGCTGCTGTGCCTTTTCCTTGCCCAAGGGCTTCGCCGCCTGAATCTGTCGTATCACACCGCCGTTTGGCTGTTTGCAGGCGGCAGCGGCGCGGCATTACTCCACCTGGCGGCGCTTACCCCTTATGCACCGGGACAAGAACCGATCGCTTTCACCGCGTTATTACTGTGTGGCGCGGTCACTCCCACGATTCTCTCCTGCCCACCGTCTCCCACTGTTTTATGGCGTATGTCTGCCACGATGCTGCTGACCGGCTTTTTCCGGGAATTGTTGGCACACGGCACCGTGCTTGGTTTGGCGGCACTTTCGCCGCCCTCCATCACAACCGAGTCAGTCGGTGCCTTGCTATTGGCAGCACTACTGTTATGGCTGTTCCGCTTACCGATCCCGGTCACGACAACAAACGATCATACGCTGTGGAACACCGTATGGCTCACACTGGCTGTATGCTCGGTCAAAGCGCTGAGCGCGGCCTTCCTACCGGCACTTTCCGACAGTCTTGTGATGGGGCTTACTTTGCTGACAGCGGCACTTCTGTCACAAGCGAAGCCCCTGTGTACCGAGTGGGCACCGCTGGCACCGCTCGTCGCACTGACCGTATCCGACGGCTGGTGGCACGCTCTTGCTGCAGCAACCGCTACCGCACTGGTGCTGCTTTCAGTCGGTGCACTCACCACGCGTTGGCGGCGCCTACCACTCGCCCGTTCGTTCATCGGTGCACCCGCCGCTCTGACCGTGATCGCTATCACATTAAGTGCGATCGCATCTTTTTAAAAATTTCTCTTTACAAGCGAACTATTCTGTGTTATACTACCCTAGCACGCGAATGTGCACCTCCCTGATCCGGTCTGCGGAGTATGCCCAAGTGGACGCACCGTTTCCCTTTCTGGATCTGCGGAAATACTAAAAGAGGTGTAAAGGTATGTTAGCAAACGAAAAAACAGAAATCATGCAAAAGTATGCCACCCACGAGGGTGACACGGGTTCTCCCGAAGTCCAGATCGCGGTACTGACCCGCCGCATCAATGATCTGACCGAGCACTTGAAAGAGCATCAGAAGGATCATCACTCTCGCCGTGGCCTTCTCAAAATGGTCGGTCGCCGCCGTGGCCTTCTCAACTACCTGATGAAGAAGGACATCATGCGTTATCGCGCGATCGTCGAGAAATTGGGTCTGCGTAAATAAGGCTTCACTGAGGCAGGCGAGCAGCACGCTCTCCTGCCTCAACCTGCTTTATTATCCCTTGTTTTAAGCGGTATGCGGGGCTGCGATTTTTTAGCAGTGAAACGGGTGCTTTGTCTTTGATAAAACATCGGTTTTATTGCTAAAGATCTCATCCGCATACCGTTTAGGAAATAAAAAATTTTTTAAACGGAGGAATGTATTATGTTCGAAAACTATCGTGTATTCGAAACCACGCTTGCCGGTCGTCCCTTGAAGGTCGAAACCGGTAAAATGGCACAGTTGTCCGGCGGTTCCTGTATGGTGCGCTACGGCGACACCTCGATTCTGTGCAACGTTACCGCTTCCGCCAAGCCCCGTGAAGGCGTGGACTTTTTCCCGCTTTCGGTGGATTACGAAGAGAAACTGTACGCTGTCGGTCATATTCCCGGCTCGTTCCAGCGCCGTGAAGGTCGCCCCACTGAAAAGGCGATCCTCACCTCGCGCGTTATCGACCGTCCGATCCGCCCGCTGTTCCCGAAGGATATGCGCAATGACGTGTCCATCGTCTGCACCGTGATGTCGGTTGATCCCGACTGTCCGCCAGAAACCACCGCGATGATCGGCGCTTCCATCGCCATCTCCATCTCAGATATTCCGTGGGACGGCCCCATCTCGGGTGTCGTGGTTGGTTTGGTTGACGGCGAATACGTCATCAACCCCACCGCCGAGCAGGAAAAGAAATCCGATATGCATGTCACCGTCGCCTCCACCGCTGATCTGGTTGCCATGATCGAAGCGGGTGCGAACGAGGTGGATAACGACACCATGTTCGAAGGTATTATGAAAGGCCACGAAGCCAACCAGCAGATCGTGGAGTTCATCAAGGGTATTCAAGCAGAGATCGGCAAACCGAAATTTGCCTTTGAGTCCAACGATCCCGATCCGGAGATGTTCGAAGCGATCAAAGAGTTCGCAATCGAAGACGTCCGCTACGCACTCGATACCGACGACAAGCTCGTCCGTGACGAGCGTCTGCTCCCCGTGTACGATAAAGTGCACGAGAAGTTTGACGAGGTCTATGCCGAGCAGATCGGCAAGATCGACGAGTGCCTTTACAAACTGCAAAAATACGTTGTACGCCGCTGGCTCTTGGACGACGGCAAGCGCGTAGACGGCCGTGCAATCGATGAGATCCGCCCGCTCGCTGCTGAAGTTGATCTGCTGCCCCGCGTACACGGTTCCGGTATGTTCACCCGCGGTCAGACGCAGGTGCTCACCACCGTCACCCTCGGCAACGCCGACGACGCACAGCTGCTGGACGGTCTGGATGACGAAACCGAGAAACGCTATATGCACCACTACAACTTCCCGTCCTACTCGGTCGGCGAAACCAAGCCCTCCCGCGGCCCCGGCCGTCGTGAGATCGGTCACGGTGCACTCGCAGAGCGTGCTCTCGTACCGGTTCTTCCGAGCAAGGAGGAATTCCCCTACACCATGCGCTTGGTATCCGAGGTTCTCTCCTCCAACGGTTCCACCTCGCAGGCATCCATCTGCGGTTCCACGCTCGCACTGATGGCGGCCGGCGTACCGATCAAGGCTCCCGTTGCCGGTATCTCCTGCGGTCTGGTGACTGAGGGCGACCGCTTCATGACCATGGTCGACATTCAGGGCCTTGAAGACTTCTTCGGCGATATGGACTTTAAAGTCGGCGGTACGCACAAGGGCATCACCGCGATCCAGATGGACCTGAAGGTACACGGCTTGACCCCCGCCATCATCAAAGAGGCGCTGGAAAAAACCTACAAGGCACGTCTGTATATCCTCGATGAGATCATGCTCAAAGCCATTCCGGCTGTGCGCGAGGAGCTCTCGCCGTGGGCACCGAAAATGCTCTCCACCAAAATCGATGTGGATAAGATCCGCGAAGTCATCGGTAAGGGCGGCTCGGTCATTCAGAAGATCCAGGCGGATTGCAACTGCGACATTACCATTGAGGAAGACGGCTCCGTCTTTATCGCCGCTGTCAACACCGAGAATGCGAAGCAGGCGCTTGCCATCATCGAAACCATCGCCAAGGATCCCGAAATCGGCGCGATCTACAAGGGTCGCGTAACCCGCTTGATGGCGTTCGGTGCGTTCGTTGAGATCGCTCCCGGCAAGGAAGGCCTGGTGCACATCAGCAAGCTGGATATCAAACGTGTCGAGAAGGTCGAAGACGTTGTCACCGTGGGTGACGAGATCCTCGTCAAAGTCGTTGAGATCGACGAGCAAGGCCGTATCAACCTCTCCCGCCGCGATCCGCTCGTGCAGCTCGAAGGCCTCACCGTTGAGGTATCCGACGTCGAGCCCCGCCGTCCGGCATCCCGTCAGGGTGGTTTCCGCCGCCGTGACAATCGCCGCCGCGACGACTAATTTCTAATACAAAAACGAACCCGATACCCAACGGTATCCGGTGCGGTTTTTTTGCTTTGAACTGATTGATAATAATCTCCGAAACGGAATTCTATTTCCGGATCGTTCATCCATGTGTTCCCGGCTTCGTCCAGGATTTGGACCCAGCCATGTGGATCCTCCGTCGCGCCGACCTGGCCTCCTGTTGCGTAGGCCTGATAGCCTACCCCGCGAGCCAGCGCCGCGAAAACGGCGGCAAAGGAATAACAGTTCCCATACCCGTTTTTCAGCGCCTTGATG
>JAZRQG010000059.1:0-1584 GCA_045649625.1 Acutalibacteraceae bacterium | reverse complement strand
ACTTCGATCGGAATATCGGAAAACGAGCGGATGTTTTCCGCTAACCGCTTTGCAAGCGGCACGCCGCGGCGCTGAATACCGATTAAACACAGCGTGTCACAACCGGCATTTTTTTCCACGATTTCGTGCGCCATGCGTACCAATGTACGCTTGTCGGCACTTTCATCCATGATGTGAGATTTCTCTGTCAGCATGGTTTACTCCTCGCTTGCTTGTTCCTCGTCCAGAATGGCAACGGCGGGCAGGGTAACAATGCGCGCACCGGTATCGTTTTGTACGGTTTCAAAGGTCATTTGACCGCCGCACACCGAACAGGCGGGGCGAAGTTCCTCGTCCGACGCACGAATCGGCAATGCCACACCGCGCTGACTGGCAATGCAGGCACGTTGATGACCCGAAAGTACCTCGCCGTGACCGCATTCGCACAGGGCAATTGTGATGGGGCGCATTTGTTCTTTTTTGGTGCGCATCGTCTTGTACAGCTTCGGGCAGTACAGCAGATCATTGGTAGAAAGCTTGGTACTGCCCGACACCGCAAAATCGTCAACGACGTTCAGCGAGCATTTTCCCGTTTTCAAAAAATAGCAGGTATTCTTATTCAATCGTATGGTGAGATCGACCATGCCTTTCGGTCTGCTCATAGTATACACCTCAATTCAAAATCGATTATATCACATAATTTTGCATTTTCCTATATTTTTCGAAAAAAATTTTGTTTTGCCAAATTCGGTGGGATTTCCTATCAATAAACGGCGTCAATTGCGGAACAGTAATAGTGGCAAACGCACGTAAAAAATGAGGTCAAATTATGAAAAAAACAATACGGATCATCAGCGGATGTGCGGCTGCGGTTTGTGTGGGCATACTCAGCGCCATCGTGTATTGGACGATTCAATTGCCGGATTCGTATCAAGTTGAGGAAGGCTCGACATTGTTTGTCGATGAAACCGTTTCGCTCTCGGCAAATTTGCAAACCGATCAAGCGGTATCGCGGTCACTGGACGCGGCAGTGGGGGACACGTACCCGCTGACCTTGCATTGGCTCGGCTTGTTTCCCATCAAAGACGTCACCGTTTCGGTTGTGGAAAAGGGGAGCGTGGTGCTCGGCGGTATCCCGTTTGGTATTAAACTGTACGCAGACGGTGTCATGGTCGTTTCCTTGTCAGCAGTGGAAACCGCGTCCGGCAACCGTTATCCCGCCAAAAACGCGGGCATCAAGGTCGGCGATCAGATCCTTTCGATCGACGGCACGGCGGTATATACCAACGAAGATGTCAGCGATGCGGTGAAGAGATCCGCCGGTAAAAAAATGACGTTCCACGTTCGCCGTGAAGGCATTGAATTTGACGTTGCCTTTTGTGCCGAAAAATCCGTAAAAGAAAACTGTTATAAAGTAGGTTTGTGGGTGCGAGACAGCTCTGCCGGTATCGGCACCGTCACGTTTTACGATCCCTCCAGCAATGTTCTCGGCGGTCTCGGCCACGCAGTGTGTGACGTGGATACCGGTGAGGTGATACCGATTTCATCGGGCGAGATCGTTCCTGCCCGCATTTACGGTGTTACCAAAAGCGAAGTCGGATCGTA
>JAZRQG010000058.1:0-8858 GCA_045649625.1 Acutalibacteraceae bacterium | reverse complement strand
AAAAAAAAAAGGGCCGAAAGCAAGGTCTTTCCGTCGCTTTGGCTGCGGAACTAGGAATCGAACCTAGACAAAGAGATTCAGAGACTCTCGTGCTACCTTTACACAATTCCGCAATATCTCGAACGTGTTTATTATACCCGTTTTTTTACATTTGTCAAGCATCTGCACACAAATTTTTGAAAAATATCCAAGAAAAGAGCGCCGCCGGGGGACGATTGCCCTCCGGCGGGAGGTGCTTAATGTATACCGTTATTTATTTTTTGTTATTCTCGTACTGCTGGATCATCTTTTTGACCATCTGGCCACCGATGGAACCGGCTTGTTTCGCAGTCAGATCACCGTTGTAACCCTGTTTCAGAGTCACGCCAACTTCGTTGGCAGCTTCCATCTTGAAACGGTTGAGGCCTTCGCGAGCCTCAGGAACCATGCTGTTCTTGTTGGACATTACAATTACACTCCTCAAACAAATATTGTCATCTTGCGTTTGCAGTAGTAGTGTATGTCCCGACCGTCGGATAATGCGTGACAAATTCTTCAAAATTTGCGTTTTTTTGCCACGTTACAAATCGTCGGCATCTTGCTCGGGAACGTCGTCGCCCTGTGCCGTACCGGTATAACTGCCGAGAATATCCGATAGAATTTCGCCGCGCCCTTCGGTTACCATACTATTGGTTGCTGCCGCAACCGGATCCGATGCGCGTGCTTTGTCTTTTTTGTGCTTTTTCTCCATGCTTTCACCACCCAACCATAGTATGACCGTAATGTGCGCAAATTTATAATAAAAATATCTTGACGAATTTTGTCGCGCCGTGTATACTAGGGGTAGTGCTTACCGGCAAGAGCATCACAACTTGTTGCGGTACAAGGACTGTGAGATCTTGCTGAGGCAAGGTCTTTTTTATTTTTATATTGAAAGGGTGGGGTTTTCAAATGCAATTAGTGTTTCAAGTCAAAGATAAGCCGAAGTTTACACAGTTGTTGGTGTTCGCATTTCAGCAATTGTTAGCCATTATGGCTGCGACGATCGCGGTACCTGCCATTGTGGGTAACGAGATGACCGCTTCGGCCGCGCTGTTCGGTGCCGGTGTCGGCACGTTGGTGTATCAGTTGTTCACCAAATTTAAGAGTCCGGTTTTCCTCGGCTCATCGTTCGCATTTATCGGTTCAATGCTGGCTGCTTTTGCGGGTGCCACCTCCATGTCGCTCGGTTATTTAGGCCTGATTATTGGCGCCTTGTTTGCCGGTCTGGTATATGTGATTATCGCGATCGTTGTCAAATTCGTCGGTGTCGGTTGGATCAATAAGCTGATGCCCGCCGTTGTTATCGGTCCCACGGTTGCTCTGATCGGCCTCTCTCTTGCCGGTGCGGCGATCAAGGACGTGTTCTCCTATGGCCCTCAGGATGCCAACGGTTCGTTTATTATGTCAACAAACGCATGGGTGTCCTTTATCTGCGCAATGGTTACCTTGGCGGTGGTGATGCTTTGCTCGACCTACGGCAAAAAAATGGCGCGTCTCATCCCGTTTATTATCGGCATTCTCGCCGGCTACGTTGTGGCCGTGATCTTCACGCTTATCGGCCGGCAAACCGGTAACGAAGCGCTCATTATTCTGGACCTCGCTCCGTTTGCCGCTCTTACCAAAGACGGCATTGGTCTGAGCACGTTTGTGGCTTTGCCGGAGTTTACGTTCCTCACGGCGATTGACGGTATCAAAGAATTCAGCTGGTCATACGTAGCTACGATTGCGGTGGCGTATGTTCCGGTAGCGTTCGTCGTGTTCGCAGAGCACATTGCTGATCACAAAAATCTTTCCTCAATCATTGAAAGTGATTTGTTAGAAGAACCCGGATTGCACAGAACGCTTCTTGGTGACGGTATTGGTTCCGTGGTCGGTGCCATCTTCGGCGGTTGCCCCAACACCACTTATGGCGAATCTGTCGGTTGCGTTGCCATCACGCGCAATGCGTCGGTTGTTACCATTACCGCCGCGGCGATTATGTCAATCGTCGTGTCGTTTATCTCCCCGTTCGTAGCGTTTTTGGATTCCATCCCCGGTTGCGTGATGGGCGGCGTATGTATGACGCTGTACGGCTTTATTGCGGTATCCGGTTTGAAGATGATTCAGAAGGTGGATCTGGAAGACAACAAGAACGTCTTTGTAGTTTCGGTTATTTTAATCTCCGGTATCGGCGGTACGGCAATGGCGATCGGTCAGGTTACGCTTACGGCGATTGCCTGCGCGTTGATTCTCGGCATCCTCACCAATGTGATGCTCTCCGGTAAAAAGAGTGACGATCAGGAGTAAGCCACATCCTACCTTATGTGTATGCGAAAACGGTATCGGCAGAAATGCTGATACCGTTTTTCAATTGACATTGTTATGTATACATGGTATCTTGTAAGCAAGATCGGAGGCGTTGACTATGGCTTATTTGAATTATGGGGATTATGAGTTGGTGTACGATACGCTACAACACCAATTCGACGTATTTTATCAAAAAATGCCCATCCTGCAGACGGTGCGTTTAAGCGGTCCCTATTTGAACGGTGAAAAAACCGGGGATCTCGCTGATTTTGAAATCTGCGAGGTAGACTATGACGTCTCCTTAAAAGAAAACGGTTTTACGATGGAAGTCAAATTCAAACGAAACATCGATGACGATGCCTTCGTGGTTACCTTTTTTGTGAGACCGGACGGTGTCTATTTAAAAACACAACCGTATGATGTGCAAATTACCGGAATGGTCTATAACGGTGCGGTCTGTACGAGCGATGTGTTTCCTGTTTGCTTGGAACGCACGGCAACCGACATACGCGCGGCGCTGGGTGAAGCGAGCTCAAATGTAGATCACGCTCTGTACAACAAAAAGACCGATACCGCGGTGATTGTCGGTCGGTCTCGCCGCACAAAATTGGTTTACAACGATGAAAAGAATTGCTACACGTTTACCATGCCCGTTTACGCAGCGGAGGCGTGTGATGAGGCAGAGATCGCAGTGCGTACGCAGGTGCTTTCCGAGCAATATCACATACCGTTTGCACCGTATAACAGAAAGTCCACGTTTTCGACACCACCTGTCGGCTGGATGACGTGGTATGCCGTGAAGTTTCGTGCAAGTGAGGAAACTGTACTGAAAAATGCGCGGTGGCAAGCGTCGCATCTCAAGGACTACGGTGCAAATACCGTGTGGGTGGATTGGGAATGGTATCACGAAGCATTTCCCGGTGACCGCACCGACGGCGTCAATTCGCTGAGGCCTGATCCCAAAAAATATCCCCATGGTTTACAATATCTTGCTGACCAAATTCGTTCCTTGGGGTTGATCCCATCGCTGTGGATCGGCTTTACAAATGAGCCGGCAAAAAATGAATTCATTGAAAAATACCCTGACATTGTTCTGGCAGATAGTGTGCACTGGTGTGGCCGTTATTTCTACGACTTTACCAATCCACATTACCTCAACGAGTATTTACCGACGGCCGTTGCGAATGTGCATAAGTGGGGATACGAAGCGGTCAAGTTCGATACCATCCCAAGTTCCATTCGTATGCATAACATGCATCGCGAAAACATGTACGATCAAACGGTTACCGTTCAAGAAGCGTACCGCAATATGGTGAAGAAAACGCGCCAACTGTTGGGTGAAAATGTGTATATGCTGTCTTGTTCAGGTGCTAATAATGCATCGGTGCTCTGGGGCTCGGATGTGTTCGATGCAGCTCGTGTAGGTGAGGATATTTTCACGTGGCAGGAGCATTTGGATAACCTTCGCCGCATCCAGGAGTTTTATCCGTTGCATACGATTCAGCTGCACGTGGATGCGGATAATGTGGTGCTGCGCAGTGAATTTAATACGTTTGAGCAAGCCAAGTCACGCGCTACCATTATTTCTCTTCTCGGCTTGCCGATGACTTTCGGTGACGAATTCGAGGTGCTTTCAGAAGATTGCGTGGATTTGTTAAAACGCACACTTCCGATTTTAGATATTCATCCTATGGATTTGTGCGTGGGAGATTTTGACCGAGAAAATCTCTTGATCAACCTTTGCGTTGCCAAACCTTTTGAAAGCTATCAAGTGACAGGTGTATACAATTTGACCGAAAGAGATACGGCGCGTACGCTTTCACTTGGCGACGATCTCCACTTATTTGGTGAAACGTATTTGGTTTATGATTATTTCCGCGATCAATATCTGGGAACGGTTTCCGACAAAATTACACTCGATCTTAAAGCCCATGAGGGACGTATCCTTTCACTGCGTCCGTATCGCGGCGTGCCCCAGATAATCAGCACCTCCCGTCATATCACCCAGGGCGCAGCGGAACTGACGGCACTCTCTTTTGAGAACAACACGTTGTTATTTACGGCGGAATTAATTCAAAACGATTCCTACACCGTGACGGTCTACGTGCCGGACGGTTACCGCCTTGCAGAACAAAACGGCTTTGAAAGCTATACCGAGCAAGACAACCTGTTGCGCCTTACCCTCCTGCCGCAGCAGACAATGTCGTATTCATTCGAATTGAATTTTGTAAAGAACTAAAGGCATCTACAATAAAAGTAAAAGCGACACATCCTGCAGGATGTGTCGCTTTTCTTGGTGCGGGTAACAGGACGCATCTCGCTTGCGCGATCTGCCCGGCTTGCCGACCGCTTACGCGGTGCCCGTCTGCGCCCCAGCCACCTAAAAAACAGTCCACCGGACTGTTTTTCTAAACGGTGTCTGCCTTCTTAAGCTTCAAGTCCTGTTACCCTTATGAATGACAAAAGCGGTACACCTATTAAGGTGTACCGCTTTTCTTGTCAAGAGGCTACGAAAAAGATATTTTTCGGGGGTTATAATAAGGATTCGAACTCCCACGGGGGGCGGAAAACGAAATAAGTGGTATGCATCTTAAAATGCGTACTTAATCATATAGTACCAGAAAAATTTTCCCATAATTTTATTATAGTCGTCCATACCCAAAATCTCGGTGTGCTCGCCTATTTTTTCAAGAAGCAACTTAGCGGCGGGAGATTTCCAACTCTTTCTGGGCATCGGGGTGCAGAAAATAAATTCTTTACCATCAACGACACATTGAAGCCAAAGCTGTCCACTTCCGATGCCGAATTCTGCGCGTTGGAAAGCGGAAAAGGGGATTTCTCTATTGAAAACCTTAAGCTTATTATTCGTACAAACAATACAATCATCTTTAATCTCTGTAATGTATCCTGTAAAGGAAGTAACCGTAGGAAGAATATCGGCTCCTCTTGCAAGCGCCATGTTAAAAACTTTGTTTTGATCCAAGTTATTCTCTTCGCAATATTTCTTCAATGTCATCGTAATATATGAACTCCTTTTAATGTAAATTGTTAGCGATGAATCACCCCACCGCCTTTCTGTGATTAGTATAGCTTCAAATCGGGGAGATTGCAAGTGAAATATTCGGCGTTGCCGAATGTGAAATAATTTCCTTGCGTAAATTGTGAAATATCTCCCTTCGGTCGATGTGAAATGAAATAAATCACCTCACGCGCCGCAGCGCATTTCACACGCGAAGCGTATTTCACGCACAAAGTGCATTTCACAAATCCCGTAAGGGATTTATTTCATCGAAAAGAAACACCTTTTGCCTGGTAGACAAAGGGTGTTTCTTTTCTGGTGCGGGTAACAGGACTTGAACCTGCACAGCCTTGCGACCATTAGAACCTGAATCTAACGCGTCTGCCAATTCCGCCATACCCACATATCGAGTTGAACTAAGCAACGTATGCTATTATACGCGTGGGCGGAGGATTTGTCAAGACTCTTTTTGAAAATTGCACAGGCTTTTTGCAATTAGTTTTCCAGGTCGTTCCAAAATGCTTTCACAGTATTCTCATATTCTTCCTGATCGGTTAAATAAGAGAGGCCATGGTCGGCACCGGGAACGATGAATAACCGTTTTTTCGCTGTGCAGGCTTTGTAATTCTCGTACGTCATTTCGATCGGCACAAACTTATCGTCGGTTCCGTGTATAAACAAAATCGGAATGGTGTTTTCCTGCAAGGCATCTATACACGTGTATTCATCCGACTTGAATTGAATTTTTCGCTTGCAAAGCTCACTGGCGGCGGCACCGTACAGTGCATAGGGGAGATGGAGGTTTTTCTCAACGACGTGACGCCAAATGGCACTCGGTGAGGTGAATCCGCAATCTGCCATGACTGCGCGCACGGTGTCGGGTAGCGTGAGCCCCGTTGCCATCAGCACCGTGGTTGCACCCATGGAGATACCCGTCAGGTAAAGGGGCAGGTTGCCGCCGATGCGTTCGTTGATGTAGGCTGTCCAATCGCAACAATCGTAGCGTTCTAAGAGGCCAAATCCCATGTATTCGCCACCACTTTCGCCTTGCCCGCGTTGTTCGGCATACAATACGGCACAGTTGTTGTTATACCAGAAATCGGAGATCATGCCGAAATCTTGTGACCACGATGACCGCCAGCCGTGCATGGCGATGATCACGCGTTGGGGGTGCTCTGGCGCGCACCAGTGACCGACAAGCGTTACGCCGTCCTTTGCCGCAATCGTGATCGTTTCGCAGTCACGCCGTTCAAGCGCGGCGGCAGAATCCATAATCCGACTCATCACGTTCGAGAGTGCAGAGGAGCCCATTAACAGATTGCGTCCGCGTTCTATATCGATGTTTTTCGGCTTATCGCGTTTGAGCGCGAGATCCATTAATTTTTGCATCGTTACATGATACAGCGTACCAATCGCCGTTGCCCCTGCAACAATACAGGATACGATCAACGCGTTTTTTGCACTCTTTTTCATAAAGGCACTCCTTACAGGGTAAAAAACAGCCGTCCGTCGGGCGGCTGTTTATAAATTATTTTTGTGACTTGATGAGCCCGATTGCTTTGGCAAGCTCCATTACTACCAGCGGTACCAACACAAGGCCCAGGCAGATGAGATAGTCATACCATGCGTGCAGGTACTCCAGCTCGAACGCCGCTTGCACGCCGGGGACTACACAGACAGCGAGCGTTAGGCCAAATGCCGCGAGCGCTGCCAAATTTAAGGTCTTATTGCCAAAGAAACCGACCTTGAACAAGGATTTGTCCGAGCGCATATTGAACGCCTGCACGATCTGGCATAGGGCCAACACAATAAATGCCATTGTTTCGCCGCGATGCAACAGGGGGTCGGTAGCGGCCAGGTTTTTGATGGTTTCGATAGAAGCGCAACCGCAACCGATCCAGAAGGCAACCAACGTCAACACAGCAAACAGAACGCCTTGCAGCACGATGCGGATACCGAATCCGTTTGCAAAGATGCCTTCGTTTTTCGGCTTCGGTTTTTGGTTCATGACACCGTCTTCCACGGGCTCCATGCCCAGCGCTATCGCGGGCAGAGAGTCGGTGACCAGGTTGATCCACAACAGTTGCATTGATACGAGTGGTGAAATACCCCACAACAAAGTAGCAACAAAGACCGTGATGACTTCACCGATATTGGTGCCCAGCAGATAACCGACCACCTTTTTAATGTTCGCATAAATACCGCGGCCTTCGTGAACGGCATCTACGATGGTGGCAAAATTGTCATCGGTCAGCGTCATGTCGGCGGCCCCTTTGGCAACGTCCGTGCCGGTGATGCCCATCGCACAGCCGATGTCGGCGGCTTTCAGTGCCGGTGCGTCGTTGACACCGTCACCGGTCATGGACACGACTTGACCTTTGCGTTGCCACGCCTTAACGATGCGAATCTTATTTTCGGGAGACACACGTGCGTAAACGGCGATGCTTTCGACCTGTGCATCCAGGTCTTCGTCAGTCATTGCATCCAACTCGGCACCGGTGATGGCCCGATCGCCTTCGCCGAGAATACCCAGCTCGCGCGCGATCGCAGAGGCGGTGACAACGTGGTCACCCGTGATCATGACGGGCTTGATGCCTGCCTTACGGCAGATGGCGACCGCTTCTTTGGCTTCCGGACGCGGTGGGTCGATCATACCGACCAGTCCCATAAAGGTAAGGCCGTTTTCCAGTTCCTCTGAGGTGGGCTGTACAGGAACGGTGTCAATTTCCTTATATGCCACAGCAAGCACGCGCAACGCGTCCTCGCTCATGGACTCGGTCATCTGTTTCGCGGTTTCCAGATCTCCCGAGACGCAACGCGGAGCCATCATATCAAATGCGCCCTTGACGATGACGATACTCTTTCCATCGATCTGATTGACGGTGGTCATCAATTTACGATCGGAATCAAATGGGATTTCTGCCAAACGCGGATAGGATTTGTTGAGGTCATCCTTCGGCAAGCCGTTTTTATGCGCGGCAAGCACGATGGCGGTTTCGGTGGGATCGCCGATATGCTGCTCGGCACCATCCTCGCCAAATACGATCGAGCCGTCACAGCACAGCGTGCCGTAGGTCAGTAGTTTTTTGATCGCATCGGTGTTGCCGGCGCTGATCGTCTCTATATCAGCAGTACCGTCAACGTACGCTTTTACAAGCGTCATGCGGTTTTGTGTGAGTGTGCCGGTCTTATCCGAGCAAATAACCGATGCGCTGCCCAAGGTTTCCACGGCCGGCAGACGACGTATTAGGGCGTTGCGTTTGACCATGCGTTGAACACCGATGGATAGAACAATCGTGACGATTGCCGGCAAGCCTTCAGGGATGGCGGATACCGCCAGTGATACGGCAACCATAAACATATCCAGCGGCGGTTGTTTGTTCAATAAGCCGATGACAAACACGATCGCACAAGCGCCGAGCGCCACAAAGCCCAAATATTTACCGAGCTGTGCTAATTTTTCCTGTAAGGGGGTTTGACCCTCTTCTTCGCTGTCAAGCAGATTGGCGATCTTGCCCATTTCGGTATCCAT
>JAZRQG010000057.1:0-31009 GCA_045649625.1 Acutalibacteraceae bacterium | reverse complement strand
ATAACGGTAAAGCGTACGCCACCAACATGGCCAACACCCTTATGCAGCAGCCCGACGTGCTTCTGTACAACAAGAAGTTGATCGACAAATACGATTTAGAAGATCCTTATGTGCTGTGGAAGAACGGCAAGTGGACCTATGACAAGATGGTCGAAATCTGCCAAGACTACAAGGATGCAGCAGGCGAAGGTAACATCGCGTATTCTCCGCACAAATGGCCGGAATTCGCACAGGTACAGGGTGTTGACTTTGCTGTCTATACCGAAAACGGTTGGCAAAGCAACGCGACTGATCCGAAACTGGCTGATGGTATCCGCAAGATGATCCGCATGAAGCAGGATGGATTTATCAACGGTTCGTATAAGCTCTCGGGCTTTGAAGGCGGCACTGTTCTGTTCTTCCACGATGCGATCATCGGTGCCAGAAAGACCCACTTCTACTTCACCAATCTGAAGAATGATGGTTCGCTTGGTATCGTTCCGCTTGCTAAGATCGGCAACAGCTACGCTCAGCTCTATGCGGAGTTAGAGGCGTATGCCATTCCTGCCGGTGCGAAGAACGCCGCTGCTGTTCCGTATTTCCTGCGCTACTGGCTGGATGCGGATAACTACAATGCTAATACGTTCTTTGCTAACAGAACCGTTCTTGAAGTGTACAACCACTGCATGAAGGATAAAAACCGCTTTGTTACCAGCAACTATACCTATATCATGACTGCTGATAATGGTCTTGGTACGGAGTATGGTGCCGTCCTGAATGGTGCAGAGGCTAACGTTGCTTCTCATCTGAACAGCATTAAGAATCAGATCGTGAGTGCTTGCAAACTGGCTAACCAGGATCTGGACAAATCGCTGAAATAAGTATCCCGTAACGGGGGATATGGGGCAACTAATGTGCGCTGAATTGCACATTGTAGCTTGATCGGTATCCTGCCGCTGTCCGCTTGGTACGCCAAGTGGACAGCGGCAGGTACTGCGACACCTAACATGTTCACAGGTTGCTAAGAAGTTAACTTAAAACCATACGAAAACGAGCGAAAAGCCGCACGCATGAGAGTGGCGTGCGAAACTATGACAGAGTTTGAATCCTGTTACACTAAACGATCTGGTTTAGGATGGGAGAGTTTATACATGGGTAAAGCACAATTGGCACAAGTCTCCGCGGACGGTTTGAAAAGAGAAATCATCGCTCCGTGGTATCCGAATCACGGTGGTGCCGATGCCGAGGCAGAGGCCTTGCGTCAGGGCATTTTACACGCGGAGGATAACCTCGTTATCACCGGTACCAAGTATTATATCTCTCCAAACGGCGACGATACTCATGACGGTACCTCTCACGCCACCGCTTGGCAGACAACAAGCGCGGTGATTACAAACAGAGATCTCCTCAAAGCAGGGGATGCGGTTCTTTTTGAGCGTGGTTACGTATACCGTTGCCCCGCTACTATCCACGCCGTAAGTGGCGTGACCTATGCAGCATATGGTGCGGGTAAGAAACCCGCTTTATACGGTTCGGCTGACAACTATGCCTTGCATACGTGGTTACCGACCGACAAGGTTAATGTTTGGCAAGTATCCTTAGATACCGTGGAAGCAGGTATTGTTGTGTTTAACCACGGTGTCGCAACCGGTATGCCGAAGTATTTCGGCATCGATGAATTAGTCAAAAACGGTGATTTCCATCATGATCTGGAAAATCACATTTTATATATGTATTTAGATAAGGGGAATCCCGCCTCTGTATACGATGATATTGAAATCGGTACGCGGGCTACCATTCTTAATGTTCCGCGCGATGCGGTGAATGTGACCATTGATAACTTAGCGTTCAAATATGCCGGTCTGTTCGCGTTTTTTGCGGACGAAGGTGTGGAGAACACACGCATTACCAACTGTGAGTTCGGATGGGTCGGTGGCTGCCGCTTTATGCAAGGCCGGGTCGGTCTCGGCAATGCCATTTCTTACTGGCAAGGCGCCGTTGATGCGCTTGTGGAGAACTGCTGGATTTACCAGTGTTACGATGCGGGGATCACCCCGCAGGGAGTGTGTGAACCGCACATCTATAAAAACTTGGTTTTTCGAAACAATTTGATCGAATATTGTAACTATTCCATCGAGGTGTTCGACAGAAATAATAAGACTGTTTGGGACGGTCTTGTTATTGAAAACAATATTTTGCGGTTTGCCGGCTATGGCTTTTTGTCGGCAGCTGCCCGTCCCGACAGCCAAATGGGCGTTGCCAATTACGTTGGTTGGGGTTGGAATTATGATGCCTTCCCCGGTAAAGGGTTCGTGATGCAAAACAACATTTTTGATTGTTCTGCCGGCAACCTGGTTTTCTGGTACGGTAAGACCTATACAGAAGGTTTGACTGTTTCCGGGAACAGCTTCTATCAAAAAGCGAATGCCAACAGCAAAGCGATTCATTTTGCCGAAAACGAAGCACAATTTGCCAACAATCAGGAAGAACTTGAAACAGCTGTTCGCTTGTTTGATACTGAGGCGAAAGTGGTTAAATGGTTGGATTAATTGAGGTATCACCTATGAGCAAATTACTCTTAAAAGAAGTACATACCGAGGTTCTTCCCCAGGGAAACAGCGCTGCCAAATGGAACCCCCAAACGGGTGGAGCCGATGCTGAGGCGGAAGCCTTGCGGCAGGAGATCCTAAATGCTGAGGATAACTTAGTCATCGCCGGTACAACCTATTACGTTTCACCGAATGGTGATGATACCAATGATGGCACCTCGCCCGAAACCGCTTGGAAGACCTTGGATGCGGTTAGAAAGCACGAGGATGTGTTTGAAGCGGGTGACGGTGTCCTGTTCGAGCGTGGTGGTGTCTGGCGTTCGCAGACCACCTTGGAAGCCACCATGTTTGATCCGGCTGTGGAAAAACCGCCGCTACCGATCTTGTTCAGAGCAAAATCCGGTATGTCTTACGGTGCATATGGTACAGGACCTAAGCCTGCAATCTACGGTTCTTTTAAGAACTATGCGTGGGAAGAGTGCTGGGAACCCACGGAGTATGCAAATATCTGGCAGGTTGAAACCCCGTTTGCCGACTGCGGTGTTATCGTATTTAACCACGGTGAAGAAGCGGGTATCAAACGCTTCATGGGTCATCACATCGAGAAAATTGATGACTTGAAAGAAAACTTCGAATTTTATCACGATTTTGTAAACGGCATCTTGTATCTGTATTTAGATAAGGGTTGCCCGCACGAAGTGTATGAAGATATTGAACTGTGTCTTCGTGAGGATTTCTTGTATATCGGCCCCGAAATTGAAAATGTGATTGTGGATAATTTGGCAATCAAATACTTCGGGCACTATGGTGTTGAGATTAAGCAAAAGACCAAGAACATCGCATTTACTAATTGCGAAATGGGTTGGATCGGCGGTTGTGTATGGGTGTATTCCTCCTATCCTTATACCCCCGGCGCTCGTCTCGGCAACGCCATTGAGTTTTGGGACGATTGCGAAGATGCCTTGATGGAATATAACTGGGTGTATCAAGTCTTCGATGCCGGTTTATCTCCGCAGGGAATCAGCCCCGCCGGCCATTTCAAGAACATGGTGATGCGCAAGAATCTTCTTGAGTATTCTACATATAATATTGAGTTTTTCCATCGTCATCCGGGAACCAACTGGGACGGCTATTATATCGAAAACAATATCATTCGTTTTGCCGGTTACGGTTGGGGCGATCAACGACACCAGGTCTATTCCACATCGAATATCTGTGGTTGGTCGTTTGTGTATGACGTGTCCCCGCGCATCTATATCCGCAATAATATCTTTGATTGTTCAAAGTACAACACGGTGTTTTGGCACTGGGGAGACGGTCGTGAGTATCCGGAAGTGGAAGTTTCCGGAAACACCTTCTACGAGAAAGACAGCCGTACCGGTCAAGCAATCTATTATGCCGGTAATGAACAAATGACAGCAAGCAATCAAGAAGAATTGGAAGCGGCGATGAAATCGTTTGATTCCAATCCGAAACTTATCAGATGGTTGCCGTAGAAAGCGGAGCTCATTAAATAAAAAAATCACCGCTTTTGGCGGTGGTGAACGAAAGAAACTTTGTAATTTTTTAAAAAGGTGGTGTCGGCAATGAAAAGGATGTTGGCGTTTGTTGCTGTGTTGGTGTTAGTGGTCGCGTTAGTTCCTACGTATGGTGTATACGCTGCTGAAGCAGACATGGGAACAGAAATCGAGCCCCAGACTGATGCAACAACTATCGAAGCCCCCGATGCTTCCTACGAGGCATATCTCTCTGCGCTCCCGTCCTTAGAACAAGCGCAGACGGGTGTGGAGGCGGCAGTGAGTGCCGTTTTCGGTAAGGAGCCCGTCACGATTACGATCGAAGTACCGACGGATGGTTTATACACGATCGGTATGGAGTATAAGGCAACGGAACGCAAAACAGCGCCCATTGAAATTGCTCTGACAGTGGACGGTAACGTTCCTTATGAGGCGTTGAATGCCTTGGAATTCCCTCGCATGTGGACAAACACGGGCGAGGTTCGAACGGATGGTCAGGGGAATCAGATTCCCTTGGAGCAGATTCCGTATGAGGATTTCTATCGCAATGTTGCGCTTAATATGTCAGGCTGGAATGCTGACCCGTACCTGATCGCGTTGACTGCAGGTACGCATACGGTCACCATTACACCTGTATCAGGCAACTTTGAAATGAAATCGTTTTTCTTCGGCTGCCAGGATGAAGTTTCTTCTTATCAAATTCCGACAGACGCCGACAAGTATTACGACGGGGATATGATCGTCCTGGAGGGCGAAGCCGCGGATTTAACCAACAGCTTTTGGATTACGGTCAAATCCGATGTGACGTCTCCGCATGTTACGCCTCACGATGCCGAGAAAAATCTCCTTAATTATGTGGGCGGCAACTGGAAAACAAGTGGTGATACGGTCATCTGGACAACTCCCGAATTAAAAGCCGGTTATTACCAAATCGGTTTTTCCTATCGTCAAAACACGGTTATCGGTTCCTCCAGCTACCGTGCTTTGAAGATCGACGGTGAACTGCCGTTTGCCGAAGCAGGAGAGTTAGCATTCCCGTACGATAACAGTTGGCAGCGCGTTTTCTTTACGGACAAAACGACTAACACGCCGTATCTCATTTATTTGGATGAGGGTACTCATGAAATCAGCTTAACGGTTACGCAGGGCACGATGTCCGATATTACGTCCTTGTTGCGTGAAGCTGTTGAGGTGTTGGGCGATTTGTACATGGATATTGTCATGATCACGGGTGAAACGGTCGACATGTACCGTGACTATGAGTTGTTCAAGCAGATTCCGGATATGGAATCCCGCATCAACGTTTCCTTGGAAAAATTGAATGAATCGCTGGTTCTCTTGGAAGCAGCTTCCGGAAGCACCAGTGGTTCCCATGTCGGTGTTGTCAAGGCGATGGTACAGGTCTTGGATCAAATGTTAAAAAATAAATACACCGCACATCGCTATAAGAGCAACTATTACAGCAGTTATTGCAGTCTTAGTGCAACGTTGAGCGAGATGCGGAGTATGCCGCTCGATATCGATCAGATCTATTTGACAAAACCGGGCGACAGTTTGCCCAAGCAAGCAGGTTTTTTTAGCAGCCTTGGTTTTTCGTTCCACCGACTCGCGGCATCCTTCTATTTGGATTACAACAACATTTCCGGTGCGGCAGAAGGTCAACAGTCGATTGATATCTGGGTTAACTGGGGCCAAGATCAAGCGCAGGTTTTGAACACCCTTAACCAGACCTTTACCGAAAAGACAGGTATTGCGGTTAATTTGAAGATCGTAAACGCCACGATCGTGCAAGCGGGTTTGTCCGGAAAAGGTCCTAATGTGATTCTGCAGCATAGTCGAAGCGAACCGGTTAATCTCGCGATGCGCGGTGTTCTGCGAGAGTTGAGTTCGTTCCCGGATTATAAAGAGGTATTGGAACGGTTTATGCCGGGCGCAGAAGATCCTTATTACTACAAAGGCGAACTGTATGCATTGCCGGATACACAGAACTTCTACATGATGTTTATCCGTACCGACATTTTTGAACAATTCGGCCTTGAAATACCGCAAACGTGGGAAGATTTTGAGCAAGTTACGAAGATCTTGGCTCGTAACAACTTAGACGCTTCCTTGCCTTATTTGCAGATTACCAACACCACGGCAACCAACGCAGGTGTCGGTAGTTTGAGCTTGTTCCCGAGCCTTGTTATGCAGCGCGGATTATCGTTGTATGCGGCGGACGGCAAGAGTACGACGTTGTCCACTCCGGAGATCATTCAGACATTTACAGACTGGACCGATTTCTACACGAAGCTGAAAATTCCGGTTACCGTTGATTTTTACAACCGTTTCCGTACCGGTACCTGTCCGATGGGTGTCGCGGTATATTCCACGTACAATACCCTCAAAGCGACGGCCCCGGAAATTGAGGGTCTGTGGACAATGGTCCCGATTCCCGGAACAGTACAGGAAGACGGATCGGTCAACCATGCCTCTACCGGTGGTGGCACCTCTTGCTCAATTTTGAAATCCACGCCGGAAAAAGAGGAAGCCGCTTGGGAGTACTTAAAGTGGTGGACGGATACAGAAACCCAGACCACCTACTCGATGACGGTTGAATCCATCTTAGGTCCGACCGGTCGTGTTGCGATTTCCAATACCGAGGCAATGCTGGACGGCCTTTCTTGGGAAGACGATGCTGCTGATCAATTAGAGGCGGCATGGAGTCAGGTGAAAGAAGTGCCGGAGGTTCCCGGTAGTTACTATATCTCGCGTTCCATAGACCATTGCTTCTGGAATGTTATCAATGCTGGTAAGATCCCGAAGGATATGTTGAATAAATGGGGTCTTGAAGTGGATAGCGAAATTGAACGTAAATGGAAGCAGTACGAAAACAGGTAAGCAAACCTGAGAGTATGTAGTAGTTGTTCGGTATCCGGCAAACGATCATTGTCGTTTGCCGGGCACTCAGCAGATTTATGTAACAAGAGGAGGAAACAGGGTGAAAACAAAAACAATACCCACCTCAAAATCGAAACTGTCCGGAGCGGGAGAAAACACGGCGTCCTGGTTGTTGCTGGCACCGTTTATGACGTTCTTTGTTTTGTGTACGCTTATTCCGGTAGGATCTTCGATCGTGCTAAGTTTCTTTGACTACGATATGGTTTCAACCCCGATTTTCACGGGAATTCAGAACTATATGCGTATGTTTACAGATGATAGTGTGTTTTTCACGGTTTTGGGAAACACCTTAAAATTTGCGGTCGTAACCGGCCCGTTAAGCTTTTTACTTTCTTTTTTGCTTGCCTGGTTGATTAACGAGTTCCCGCACACCATCCGCAGCATTTTGTCATTCTTGTTTTACGCGCCGGCCTTGGTCGGTAATGCTTATTACATTTGGCAGGTTGCCTTCTCGGGCGATAGTTTTGGTTATGTGAACAACCTGTTGATAAGCTTAGGTTTCATCACCGAACCGATTCAATGGTTAAAAGATGTCTCCTACAATGCCACGATCATCATGATTGTACAGTTGTGGATGAGCATGGGTGTTTCGTTCTTGGCGAACATTTCCGGTTTGCAAAACGTGAACACCGAACTCTACGAAGCGGGTGCAATTGACGGTGTTCGCTCTCGTTGGCATGAGTTGTGGTATATCACACTTCCGTCCATGAAGAGTATTTTGCTGTTCAGTGCGGTCATGCAGATTCAGTCCGTATTCTCAATCAGTGTCGTTGTTACCACTTTGGCAGGTTATCCCAGCGTCAACAACTCTGTTGATACGTTGGTCCCCTTGATTCAGGATGTCGGTACAGCACGATATGAAATGGGTTATGCGGCAGCCTTGTCCGTATTCTTGTTCCTCATGATGGCCGTATTCAGAACCGTGGTTGGCAAGGCCTTGGATTTGATGGGTAAACAAGATTAACCGAATGTTAAAGTAAACGAATTATGATATATTATATTGCTTAGGCGGTGAGTGTGATTTGACTAATAACACGGTAAAGGCAGTCCGTATGCTGCGTCCCAAGAAGCGTTCGGAATACCGACGGTACACGCGCTCGAAAGGGGGCACGGTACTTTATTTCTCCCTTTTGTTTTTAGCAGGTATGTTCACGGTTTTACCGATGATATACTGTATATGTACCTCCTTTAAGCCGCTGGACGAGTTGCTGATTTTCCCGCCGCGTTTTCTGGTGCATCGTCCGACATGGGAGAATTACATAGCACTTCCCTCGTTGCTGAACACCTTGCGTGTTCCGATGGAACGGTATTTCTTTAACAGCTTGTTCATCTCAATAAGCGGTGTTATTTTGCACGTTATGGCAGCATCGGCGGCAGCCTTTATTTTCTCAAAATCCCAGATCAAAGGCAGACGCGTTCTCTTTATGATCGTGCAGTTCGCGCTTTTGTATAACAGTTACACGCTGTCGGTTCCGCAATATCTGATCTTCAGTGAGATCGGCATTGTCGATACCTATTTGGTGTATCTTTTCCCGGCAATTCCCTCTGCGATGGGGTGCTTCTTGATGAAGCAATTTATTGATGTCAGCGTGCCGAACGCCTTGATGGAAGCAGCACGTATTGATGGCGCCGGTATGGGGCGCATTTACTGGCAGATCATTATGCCGATCGCCAAGCCCTCGTGGATGACCTTGATGTTGTTCTCGTTCCAGAGCCTGTGGTCGACCGTACCGAGTGGAACGATCTTCAGTGAGGAATTAAAGCTTATCCCGCAGGTTATGACCAACATAACCAACGGTGGTATTGCACGATCAGGCAGTGCCATGGCGGCAACGGTTTTGATGATGTTGCCTCCGATCATTGTGTATTTTATTGCTCAAAGTAATGTTATCGAAACCATGAGTAGTTCCGGTATTAAGTAAGAAGCAGAGTGACAAGCGAAAGTTAGGTGAATTGTCTTGAAAAAAATAATTTCAGCTCTTTGCGTTGCCATACTGCTGTTTGCCAGCTCGGGCATTGCGGTTTCGGCGGATTCCTTTACTCATAAAGATGAGCCGAATTCTTCTACTACGCAGGCGCTTTCTCGCGAACTGTACACAGCAACGCGTGTCATTACCGCAACCGATTTGGGCCTTGAGGACCCGCTTAAAGAAATTTCCGATCTGTATTGTGCGGCAAACGGCGATGTCTACGTTCTGTCAGGCGCATCTCCCCAAATTGTTGTTTTGAATTCGGATTACACTTTAAAAGAGGTTCTGACCGCGCGCGATGCAGATGGTATGCAGATCGACTTTTCGGGTGCACAGGGCATTTATGTCGATACGAATGGTGACTTATATATTTCGGATACTGTAAACGCCAGAATACTGATCACCGATTCCACCGGCTTGTTTAAGGAATCGTGGGAGTTGCCGGATTCGCCGCTGATTCCCGATGATCTCAACTATCAGCCCACAAAATTCATCAAAGATAAAGACGGCTATTCGTACATCATCAGCTTTGGTTGCTATTACGGTGCGTTAGCCTATTCACCCGAGGGTGAATTTATGGGCTTCTTTGGCGCGAACCGCGTAACCGCAACAGCACTGAACACGATTGGCTACTTGTACGACATGATTACAAGTAATGATACGAAGAAAGAGGCCTCTGCTAAGGTCTTGCCGTTCGCTTTTGTCGACATGGCTTTGGATTCCGACGGCTACCTAACAGTGTGCTCCGGTAAGAACGCCACTTGGTCCAACGGTACCGGTCAAATTCGCAAGATTAGCTCCGGTGGTTCCAATATTTTGCTAAAGCGTCAGAGTGATGGCTCAACCGCGGCGGCGGACACGCTGAATTTCCTGGAGGGTGCCATTGCTCAGAACGCAGGTAAAAACCGTACACAGGAATTGATTGCGATCGACGTAAGTGCGGATGACTATATTTTCGCGTTGGATAAAGTATATGGTTTAGTCTACGTGTACGATAACACCTGCAACCGTCTCGCTACGTTTGGTGGCGGTGTCGGTGAAGGAACGGAACTTGGTGAATTTGTTGGGCCGTCCGCTATGGCTTTACACGGTACTTCGGTGTTGGTTGCGGACCAAAAGGCCGAGCAGATCACGGTATTTGAGCAGACCGAGTTCGGTGCACTGTATTTTAAGGCACAGTCGTTGACCTTGAAAGGTGACTATCTCGAATCTCAACCGTTATGGGAACAGATTGTCGAAATGGATGCCGCATGTCAGCTTGCCTACCGTGGCTTGGCGAATGCTGCCTACAGTGCCAAAGATTACGAGGCTGCGTTGGCGTATGCCGAAAAAGGTTTGGATTATCCGACGTATGATTTGGCGTGGCAGGTCCTGATCAAAGAATTTGTTGCCCGCTATTTCATTTGGTTTTTTGCAGGTGCGTTGATTTTGATTGTCGGAATTGCTGTAGTTCTTATTCAATTAAAGAAACGCAACCGGGCATTAATCCAAAACGACAAAGTTAAGGCACTCCTTGAGGTGCCGGCACATCCGTTCCGCGCCTTTGAGGACATTAAGTATAAAAAACGCGGTTCTTTGGTGATTGCACTGATCATTATCGTTCTGTTCTTCTTTTCCAAAGCTTTGGAGGCTACCTCTACCGGCTTCCTCTTCTGTCAGAACAGTGCTCGTACCTATAATGTTATCTTCACGCTGGCGCAGACGGTTGGTCTGGTCTTCCTGTGGAGTATCATCAATTGGTTAATGTGCTCCTTGTTCTCCGGTAAAGGTTCTTTAAAAGAGATCGTGGTTGTCACAGCGTACTCACTGTTACCGCTTGTCATCTATACGTTCATTTATGTGGGCCTTTCCCACATTCTCCCGCTTTCGGGCGGCGCTCTCATGGGCGGCATCCAAACGATACTGTTAATCTATACGTTTTATCTTTTGGCTGTCGGTATGATGGCAATTCACGAATACACCTTCCCGAAATTCCTGATTACCGGTTTGGTAACGCTGGTTTGCATGATTTTGGCGATTTGCATCGGCTTTGTTGTGGTTATCCTGCTTCAGCAGTTCTGGAATTTCTTATACTCCATCTTCATGGAGATAGTGTTTAGATAATAGCATCTAAAGTGTGGCAATTGATTTTCCTGTATGAAGGATGTGCAGTATGAAAAAGTGTGTATCATTTGTGGTGTGCTGTATTCTACTCCTTTCAATGGTAGGGTGCAGTTCATCCAAAACAGAGAATTATCCCGTTTATGATGAAAACGCAACGGTTTCTAATGTTGCGAGCGGTGTGGTGGCTTCCAACGCCGACTATGAACTTATTTGGGATGAGACCGCATATTGTGTGATGCTGCGAGATGTGGAGACCGGCTATATTTGGTCAAACATTCCGTATGAATATCTGCAAGAAGGCGGTTCAAGCGCAAATGTAAACTCAACCGTTATCATTACAACCGTGAAACAGGAAAACCTAACGTGGGACACCTATCGCGGTTACACGGATGCTGTTGGAAACGGCAAGGTATCCTGTGAAAAGGTTGAGGGCGGTGTTCGGGTAACCTACTATTTTGAATACCCGCAGATTTCCGTTCCGGTGATTTACACGTTGGGTGCTAACTCTCTGGATGTAACGGTTGATGTACAGAACATCTCCGAAGGAGAGAGTTACAAGATCAGCACGGTTTCCGTTGCACCGTTCTTGTGTTCGGCGCTCAACGAGACCGAAGACTCCTATGTCATGGTCCCGTCCGGCTCCGGTTCCTTGATCTATGCCAAGGAGGCTGTTGAGGGCACACGCAAGTATAGCGGACATGTATACGGTCCTGACATTTCACAGTCATACGTTGAACTCACCGTCGACGACGAAGCACTTCGTTTGCCGGTTTTTGGAGTTAAGAACGGTGACAACGCCATGTTGTGCGTGATGAAAGACGGAGCAGAATCGGCAATGGTTGAGGTGGAAGCCGGAAACTCGCGTACCGGTTACACAACGGTATACCCGACCTACTATATTCGCGGTTACGATAGCCTGCCTACCAACGCTAACAACCAAGCTCTTCTTGGTGGCAGTGATCGCTATTCCGTTGCCTCTTCGATGCGTACGTCTGTCAATCCGACGTTGTCCTACTTCCCGCTTAAAGGTGAGGATGCGAATTATAATGGAATGGCAAAATGCTACCGTCGTTATTTGGAGAGTACGGGTGGCTTGATCAAAACGCCTTCCGGAACAAACTATGGCTTGACCATTCTGGGAGGCGCACAGATTACGGATTCCGTTATGGGTATCCCGTGCGACAGTACAGTTGCTGCGACCACCTTTACACAAGCACAAACTATCTTAAGCTCCTTGTTAGAAGGCACCACCATTAAGCCGACCGTTCGTTTGGTTGGCTTTGGTGATCGAGGCGTCAACCCCGGTAGTATAGCTGGTGGGTTCTCCTTTGCCTCTGTTTTCGGTACGGATGCTCAGCGTGCTGCTTTGGAAACGTATTGTGCAGATAACGGAATCTCCTTGTTCTCCGATTTTGATTTAATGCGTTTCAGCCTTTCCGGCAACGGTTTTTCCACAATCTCCGATGTTGCACAGAGCGCCACCTTGCGTAAGGCAACGTGTTACCCGACCGGTACGCCGCAGCGCGAGAAAAAGTTAGACTATGCCTATAAGCTTTTGAAGCGTACTCAACTGATCTCTGCTTCTACGAAACTGCTTAGCGTAGCGGATAAGAAGAACATATCCGGTGTAAGTTTCATGACGCTCGCGCATGCGGCCTATTCTGATTTCTCCGATCCGGCCTATGCTGTGAAAAGCAACACGCAAAGGGATGTATCGGCGGTCATTAAGACTTTCTTAGAAGGCGGCCATGCCGTAGCTGGAGGTCCGAACGCGTATTCAGCGATCGCATCCTCTGTGGTATTTGATGTTCCGACTGACAACGGCGGCAATTTTGTTTTTGATGCTGAAATTCCGTTCTATGAATTGGTCTTTAGTGGAACAAAACCGATCTTCGGTGAGTCTGTCAACCTGGCAGATGATATGAATCGCACCATTCTCAAGACTTTGGCCTATGGTGCAAACTTAAGTTTCTCTGTGCTGTACCAATACGATACAGACTTCACTGAAACCGATTTGCTCTATCGTGGAATGGGTGCTAACAAATTGTACGCTTGCAGTTTTTCGGCAAATGAAAAGCTGATCAACGACACCTTAGCAAAATACGGCACATTGTATGAGAAAATTAACAACGCGAGCATGGTTCGTTACACCGCGCTGTCGACATCGGTGACGGAAACTGTGTTTGACAACGGCGTAACGCTGTATATCAACCACAGCAACACTACGGCGGACTCACCGGTCGGCGAATTGGCTGCCTATGAAGTGCGGTATTGATGAGAGGAGGGAACAAACTATGAAATCATTTTGGCAAAAGCAAAACGGCTTGGTTGCCCGTCGTGAACGTATGGGTTATACCTTTGTTGCACACTGGGCGTTAGGTTTAATTCTATTCTTCATTGTTCCGCTCGTCTCCTCGTTCATTTATGCATTTTCCGATGCAAGAATCACTGAGAACGGCATGCAGACGACCTTTGTCGGTCTGACACATTTCAACTATATTTTGAACGAGGATGCCGTTTACATCGACAATCTGGTGAGTTCGTTGGGCTTGATTGGTTACACCCTTCCGCTTGTTTTGTCGTTGAGCTTGATTTTGGCAGTGGTACTTAACCAAAAATTTGTCGGTCGTACCGTTTTCCGTGCGATCTTTGCATTGCCGATTATCATCGCTTCTTCACCGATCATCTCCCTTCTATCCGGTAATTTAGTAAATGCTCCCATTTTCAACCTGACAACCGGCACCGAACAACAAGAATACGGTGGGGTTATCGACTTCCAGGCTATTCTGAGAAGTCTCGAACTGCCCGACCAGATTAACTCGATGTTGGGAAGCCTGTTAAGCAACATTTTCAGCATTATTTGGAGCTGTGGCGTGCAGACGATACTGTTCTTGGCAGGCCTTCAAAGTATTCCTGCGCAGTTGTATGAGGTGTCCAAGATCGAAGGCGCGAACAAATGGGAAGAGTTCTGGATGGTAACTGTTCCCAGTTTGCGTCACGTTATCACCCTGGTGCTGATCTACACGATGATCCAGTTGTTCACCGCTGTGGATAATCCGCTGATGACTCAAGCATTTTCGCTCTTGCAAGTCAAACAGATCTATGACAAAAGTTCTGCTATGCTGTGGCTGTATTTCGGTGTTGTTTTAGCTGTTATGGGTGTGGTCCTCGGCTTGTACAACCGACTTTGCATCCGCAAATGGGAATAAATCGTTTTACGTACACAATACAAGACCCGATGCGCCAAAAGCGCATCGGGTTCTTTCTTTTTAAGTGAAACGGGGAGAGGCCCTTACAAAAAAGGATTCGAATAACAGTTTGTAAAAAATATCAACATCGGTATTGCATTATGTTGGTTTTAATGTTAAAATTAATGTATCTTTATTTTCCGATGGATACTCATTAAAACATTCATTGATTTGAGAGGGATATGTGATGAAAAAATCCGGCAAACTCTTAGCATCGTGTTTGGCATTGATGTTCCTGATCGTTTGTATGGTACTTGGCGGTTGTAAAAAGACGGGAACGCAAGACTCCGAAACAGGCGGTGATTCTGCAAACACTACCACAACGTATAGTACCGGCACAACGACGACCACGCAACATAACAACAACACAACGACATCTAACCTTGGTGGCGATCAGATCATTTTGCCGGATGAAGACGGTGATATCGTGATTGAAATAGAAGGCCCTTCGTCGTCGAGCACCACCGGAAGTTCTAAGTCATCTACTACCAAATCGACGACTACCACCTCATCCTCTAAGGGCTCGTCACAGAGTCAAACAAGTACAACAAAAACAACAAAGCGTTCTGCCGGTTGGACACCGGTCTTCTAATCCGCTGTTAGCGGGGTATTACGCAATACAAACAACCCCAAGCAGGCCAACAGCTTGCTTGGGGTTGTTTAGTCATACATCCTTTAGTACCCGGACAAACATAGAAGAAAACGCAAAGCCACCGTCGTCATGAAGAGGACGGTGGCTTTTTTTCGCTTTTTTTCGATGAAGGTCGTTTTTTTGGTTTAGGAGCAACCGGTTCGGCGGTAGCAGCAAGCGAGGACGCGAATAGGCCAAGTGAAACATCACCGCCTTGCTGCAATTCACGCTCAAAGGAGGGCGCATGACCGTATTGCTTGGTGTAGACTCTCGAAAAATATTCCAACGACGAGAATCCGCACATTTCCGATATTTTAGAAATAGGATGCTCGCTTTTGAGCAAGAAGGCGAGGGCGTTGGAACAGCGATACTGATTGATATATTCAACGATCGAAATGCCGGTTTCCTTTTTAAAGAATTTAGACAGATACCAACGTGAAATTCCCACCTTATTGCCGATCGTTTCCAGCGTGAGCGGCTGTGAGTAATGCTCGTGAATATACGATGTGATGGCTTGTAAGAGGGGAGGTGTACTATCTTCCTTCGAGGACGTTTTCGTATGTTTGCGAAGCAATTGCAACAGAATCAGTTGTATCAGATTTTGAATATACAAGTTGCTCCATGCCAGTGCTTGTTTTTTCTCACGTATTATCGATCGGAAAAGATCAATGATCATCGCATCTTTTATCAATCCTTCAAACGTGTAGGTCCATATCTTGTTTTCTAAAGGCAATAGTGCTTCGTTAAAGGACAACATCCAAGCAGACAACGGCTCATCGGTAACACCGCGCACAAGTCGATGTGTTTGCAACGGATTGATGATCACCAATTCGCCGGCAACGGCGGTGAAAAAGGAGCTGTCCACAAAACAACCGAGTGTTCCTTGCTCCACCAAAATCAGCTCCAAATGATCGTGCCGATTGAAAGCGGATGCGCGTTCGTTTTCAAAATTCTCGCAGTGAAGCGAAAACAACTCCCCCTTTTTCAAGTGAGTTTCTAATGGTATCGTATTTGAATTGTTGTTGGATGGCGTATTCATAGACAACTCCTAAAATTAGCCAATATAATACAGGTGTAAAACAACATAAGCACTTGCGCGCTAAAGAAGAAAATGATATAGTAAAACTGTATATAATTTGCGTTATAATTGGGCTTTCTGCCGTAAATTATAGCATAATATTGAAAGAGTAGTCAAGAGGATTTTTGTAAATACCGACAAACAAACAGGGACGTTTGGTGGCCTTTTCCTACTCTTATTTTTTAGTCCTGAAATACGATGAAACCGTAATTTTAATAAAAAGGAGAGTTCCACATGGCACAAGAAAAAGTACTCAATGAATTCATTCTGCATCGTAGTGAACACAACCCGTTGATTTCACCAACGGATTTTCCGGGTGGCATTGCTGATGCTGTTATGAACTGCGCCCAGGTGATTCACGAGGGTAAGGTCGTCTTATTGGTGGCCGTTGTCTATCGCGGCAGATACAAAGGCGCTGAAGCCGGTATCCACGTTGCGACAAGTGAAGATGGTATCCATTTCGAGATCAATCCGGAACCGCTGTGCAAACCTGTGGATTGGGCTCCCGGCTGGAAGGAAATGGACCGTTGGGTAATCGATCCGCGTGTGACCAAGATCGACGATACCTACTACATTATGCGTCCCGGTCAGTGCCGTCCCACGCTTGGCCCTGTGGCACTTCTCGAAAAAACCAAGGATTTCAAATCGGTGGAGTTTATGGGGTGTGTTGGTTTGCCTGAAAACCGCGTACCGTGTTTGTTCCCCGAAAAGATCAACGGTATGTATGTGCGGTTTGATAGACCGTATGCAACCAAAAATACCCCGCAGGGCGGTATTTGGCTATCCTATTCTCCCGACCTTATTCACTGGGGCGATCATAAACCGCTCTTGATGCCGTGGGGTGCTTACTTCGGTCTGAAAGTCGGCCCGACGCCTCCCATCAAGACCAAAGACGGTTGGTTGGAGATCTTCCACGGTGTATGGCGCAACTGCGCGAATGATCGCTACTCTCTGAGCGCGATGCTGTTGGATCTGGAAGATCCGAGCAAGATCATCGGTAAGATGGAAAGCTGGATTTTGACTCCGCAGGCGGATTACGAGCGTTTGGGTAATGTTAACAACGTCGTGTTTGCGTGCGGCGCGTTGGCGGACGAAGAAAAAGACGAGATCCGCGTTTACTACGGTGCGGCTGACGAGCACGTTTGCTTGGCAACCGGTTCTTTGAGTGAACTGATTGACGCCTGTAAGAAAGGGCTGTAATATTAGGAAAGTAAATCATACTTCCTTATCTGTATCAGCAAATTTGGTGCGGAAACCGTGCCCTAATAAAAGGAGAATATCAATGATAAACGATAGAAAATACAATGAGTACATCTTACATCGTAGTGAGCATAACCCGTTGCTCTCACCGTCTGATTTTCCGGGTGGTTTCGCTGATTCGGTTATGAACTGCGGTCAAGTTATTCACGAGGGCAAGATCGTCTTACTGGTGGCTGTTGTCTATCGCGGCAGATACAACGGCGCCGAGGCCGGCATCCACGTTGCCACGAGTGAAGATGGTGTTCATTTCACGATCAATCCCGAACCGCTTTGCAAGCCCGTGGACTGGGCTCCCGGCTGGAAGGAAATGGACCGTTGGGTTATCGATCCGCGTGTGACAAAGATCGAAGATACTTACTACATTGTCCGTCCGGGTCAGTGCCCCTCAGGTCCGGTGGCATTGCTGGAGAAGACCAAGGATTTCAAGTCGGTAGAGTATATTGATTGTATTTCATTGCCTTCTAACCGTGTTCCTTGCTTGTTCCCCGAGAAAGTGAACGGCAGATATGCGCGGCTTGACAGACCGAATGCCGGGGGGATTTGGATTTCCTATTCACCCGATTTGGTTCACTGGGGTAGCTTCAAACCGCTACTCATGCCGTGGGGTGCTTTCTTCGGCTTGAAGGTTGGTCCAACGCCGCCGATCAAGACCAAGGACGGTTGGCTTGTGATCTTCCACGGCGTGTGGCGCAACTGTGCGAATGAACGCTATTCGCTGAGCGCGATGCTGCTGGATTTGGATGATCCGAGCAAGATCATCGGTAAGATGGAAAGCTGGATTTTAACTCCGCAGGCAGATTGTGAGCGCTTGGGTAATGTTAACAACGTTGTGTTTGCGTGCGGCGCGTTGGCGGATGAAGAAAAAGATGAGATCCGTGTTTACTACGGAGCGGCTGACGAGCACGTTTGCTTGGCAACCGGTTCGCTCAGTGAACTCATCGATGCTTGTAAAAAAGGGCTGTAAAGTTCCTTTGACATACAAATAAAGTTGAAAAGAAAGGTGATAAACAATGAAATTAGCACTGTTAGTAGCGAATCGTGGGTTTTTCCCGAGCTCGGTAATTGAATCCGCATACAGCGAGATGCTGGCTGCATTTGAAAAGGTTGGCGTAGAAGCGCTGTGCATTGATGACGGTCTTACCAAATATAATGCCGTCGAAACTACCCAAGAGGGTATGGCGTATGCCAAGTTTCTGGAAGCACACCGCGGCGAATATGATGGCTTAGTCATCTGCTTGCCCAACTTCGGCGATGAAAACGGTATCAAAGAAGCCATTGCGGATGTTAACGTACCGATCTTGCTGCAAGCGTATCCGGACGAGATCGGTAAGATGGACTTTGCTCACCGTCGTGACGCGTTCTGCGGCAAGTTGGCGCTGGGCAGTGTGCTTGCACAGATGGGTAAGAAGTACACCACCTACTCTCCCTTTGTCGTACATCCGTCCAGCGAAGAGTTCCACAAGCAGTTGTCGACCTTTGCGGCTACCTGCCGTGTTGTTGCCGGTATGAAGAAAATGCGCGTCGGTTGCATCGGTGCGAGAACGACAGCGTTCAAGAGTGTTCGTTTTGACGAATTTGCGTTGGAAAACGTGGGTATCGATGTTGAAACCTACGACCTTTCCACGTTCGTTCAGGCAATGCAGAAGTTGGATGATAACGATGCCGCTGTCTTGGAATGGAAAAACAAATTGGCAGATGTCGTTTGCTTTGCTAACGCGCCTGAAGGTCGCGAGTTGGCAGTTGCTAAACTCGGTGTCGTGGTATCCCGCTTGATTGAAGACAACCAACTGGATGCGATCGCCATCCGTTGCTGGAGCGAATTGCAGACCACGTTTGGCATTTCGCCCTGCTCGGTGATGGGTATCCTTAACCAGAACGGTGTTGCCGCTGTGTGTGAGACCGACGTTGCCAACGCGATCGCCATGAAAGGTCTGTCCTTGGCGGCGGGCAAAGGCGCCGGCTGCTTGGATTTGAACAACAACTATGGCGACGAATTGGATAAATGCATCCTCTTCCACTGTGGTCCGTTGCCGATGGATCTCATGACCGGTCCCGGCCATGTGGAAAGCCACAAAATGTTGGATAAATCTTTTGGTCCGGATTGTAGCTGGGGATTGAACGTTGGCAAGATGAAGACCGGTGCGGTTACCTATTCGGGTATGCGCACGGAAAACGGCAAGCTGCAGTTCTTTGTTGATGAAGGTTGCATTACCGACGATCCGGTCGAAAAGGAATTCTTTGGCGTGCCGGGCGTTCTGCAGACCGAAAACCTGCAGAACAAGCTGTACACGATTGGTATGGCAGGTTTCCACCATCATGCGGCGATCGTTCCCGGTAACGTAGCGGCTGCCGTAACGGAAGCCTTTACCAAGTACTTAGGCTATCAATTGGTCGGCTTTTAAGATTTAATAAGTGAAACGACCCCGTCCTTGCGGCGGGGTCGTTTTTTGCATAAAAATGCCCTACCCGAGATCGGGTAGTGCGTTTTGCCGTGTTTACGCTTTCTCAATATACGTGCTGATAAATTGTGACAAGGCCTTTTCAGTCGCCGTTGCCGCTTCACGATCGGCGGCGGAAACAGACAGATAAATTTTTAGTTTCGGCTCCGTACCGGACGGACGCACAACCACCGAACCGGTATCTTTCAAAAAGAATTTGAGAACGTTGGACTTTGGCAAGCCGTCAATGCCAAGACTATAATCCAGCATATTAACGACTGTTATACCGGCCATTTTCTCAAATCCGCCTCGTAAGGCATCCATGAGTGCCTGCATCTTGTGGAAGCCGGATTCGCCCTCAAACTCAAAGGAATAGAGCGTGTTGTACGTAAATCCAAATTCTTTGTACAGCATTTCCAGTTTTTGGAGCAAGGATATGCCCTGTGCCTTGTAATAGGAGAACATCTCACAAATGAGCAAGGAGGCATTTACGGCATCCTTATCGCGCACGTAGTTACCGCTCAAATAGCCGTAGCTTTCCTCGAATCCCAAAATATACGATTCTTTGTGTCCGGCCGCTTCCAGTAACGCGATCTGCTCACCGATGAATTTAAATCCGGTCAACACGTCAACGGTCTTAACACCATATTTATCGGCGATCTTTTTCGCCATATCCATCGTAACGATGGTTTTGACAAAAACGGGATCATTCGGCATTTTATTGTGCTTTTGACGCTGTGAACAGATGTAATCCAACAAAAGGATACCGGTTTCGTTACCCGACAGTAAAACGAACTCGTTGTCACGGTTACGTACCGCAATTCCCACGCGGTCACAATCGGGATCGGTGGCGAGCAGCAGATCGGCATTTGTCTTTTTCGCATACTCCATGCCGAGCATCATGGTTTCGCGGATCTCAGGATTGGGATACGGGCAGGTGGGGAAGTGACCGTCGGGCTTTTCCTGTTCTTTGACCACCGTGATATTGGTGTATCCGCTTTCGGATAAAGCGCGCAATACGGGTTTCAAACCGGAACCGTTGAGCGGAGAATAGACGATCGAAACCGATTTATCAATAACCTCACCGAACAAAACCGATTGATTTTTGACTTCTTCGGTAAAGCGGGTGTATACCTCGTCGGGAATGTACGTGATGATGCCCGCTTGTTTTGCATCTTCAAAATCAGTCAGCTTCACATCCTCAAAAACGTCTGTTTTTGCGATTTCGGCATAGATTTCATCAGCGGCGGCAACTGTGATTTGGCAACCATCACTTCCGTAAACCTTATAGCCGTTATACTTGGAAGGGTTATGGGATGCCGTAACCATTACGCCGGCGGCGCACCCTAAATCACGGACAGCAAATGACAGACACGGTGTCGGCATCAGTTCTTTATACAGGCACACCTGAATCCCATTGGCGGCAAAGACGCGGGCAGCGGTGACAGCAAACACATCCGATTTGATTCTCGAATCATAGCTGATCGCGATTTTGCGTTCGCTCTCGCTGCAATGTTTGACCACGTAATTGGCAAGCCCCTGCGAGGCCTTAGCGACCGTATACACGTTCATGCGATTGGTTCCCGCACCGATGACACCGCGGAGCCCACCCGTTCCAAATTCCAATTCGCGGTAAAAAGCATCCTGGATCGCATCCGAGTTGTGTTCAATGCTTTTTAGTTCGGCAATCAGATCGGGATCGGCGATTGCTTTTTCACACCAAAGCTTATAATTTTTCATAAAGCACCTCGTTTTCTTGAATTATCACAGAGAACTTATCAGAATCGAAGCCGTACCGTTCAAGGTCACAGCCAGATTCGCCGGAACAAACACACTTTCGCCTTTGCGGATGGTCAGTTGATCATTTTGGAAAGCGAGGGTAGCGGTGCCATCCAGCACGACGAGCGACACGAAGGTTTCCGTTTCAAAAATCGAATATTCTTCTCTGAGTTCCAACACCTTTGCAGTAAAGAAGCGGCAGGATGCGAGTTCTCGTACAGTGTTTGCTCCCGTAGCTGTGACTGCCCCGATTTGCCCGTACGGCATGGAGGGGACTTCGGTTTTGGTTACGTCCAATGCCTTTTCAATGTGCAACTCGCGCGGTTTCCCGTCTGCGCCGAGACGCCCGTAGTCGGAAATGCGGTAGGTGGTGTTGGAATTTTGCTGTACCTCCGCAATCAAAATTCCCTCGCCGATCGCGTGCAGAGTACCCGCACCAATAAAGAAGACGTCGCCCTTATGTACGGGAACAGAATTACAAATGTCGGTCAAGGTGTTGTTGCTCATACGCTCCTTGAATTCTTCTTTGGAAATATCCTTGGAAAAGCCGTACAGCAATTCGGCACCCTCTCGGCAGTCCACAACGTACCACATCTCGGTTTTGCCGAACTCACCCTCGTGCGCCAACGCGTATTCATCGCTGGGGTGTACCTGCACGGATAATTTCTGTTTGGCATCGATCAGCTTGATCAAAATCGGGAAATAGGGGAAAGCAGCCGCGCGAGCGCCGAGTGCATCGTTGCCCCATGCGTCTAATACGTCCGGCAAAGACCTCCCGACAAATTCACCATTCATAATGGTATTTGAGCCGTCTTTATGGCAAGACAACATCCATCCTTCGGCGGCAATGTCGGTGTCAGATTCCAAATGAAATTCGGTTTTCAGACGCGTACCGCCCCATAGGTAATCTTTCACAGGCGGCTTTAATAGCAACGGATACAATTCTAAAACCCCATTTCGTGATTTGTATAGTATAATAGTATCGTTTTTAAAGTATAAAGTCAAGGGGAAAGCCCATATTACCAAGCCTATTTATCATCAAACCGAAAGGTGGATAAAACGAAACCGGAAGTATTTACAGGTGTTATGCTTTTGAACTTTATTTTTAAACATGGACAAAAAACGCAAATATTGGACTGATTTCGCATTGTAATTGCGTGAGAGAGATGCTATGCTGAATACATGGCAGTAAATGTGAAATGAGGGAAAATAATGACAACATTGGAACTTACCAAGATTACCATCCCGGGCGGTCGATTGGGAGAAGCAGGGGATTATCCGATTCTGTTCTTTCCGTTGATCACACCGAAAAAGAAAATCACCATTGCCGAGACAGAAGGCCTGTATTTGGGCTACGGCTATCAGAAGCATGGTTTGCCGTATACCACGCAAGGCGATTACGATCACACGGAAGAACCGCGCGAGTTTGATGCCTATGTTCTGGAAAATGACTATTTGAAAGCGACGTTCCTGCCGTCTTTGGGCGGTCGTTTGTGGTCATTGTATGATAAGAAAAAAGGAAGAGATCTGCTCGGCGTAAACACGGTGTTTCGTCCGTGCAATATCGCTATGCGTAATGCCTGGTTCTCGGGAGGTGTCGAATGGAACTGCGGTGCCCCCGGTCACCATCCGTTGTCGAGCGATAAAATGTATGGTGCTGAGTATATCTCGGAAGATGGCTCGCCCGCGTTGCGTTTGTACGCGTTTGAGCGTTGCCGTGACATCACCTATCAGATGGACTTCTTCCTGCCTCACGACAGCGACACGCTGTTCTCACGTGTGCGTTTGGTCAACGCCAACGAGCGCGTGACGCCGATTTATTGGTGGAGTACCATCGCCGTGGATCAGGAAGAAGGTTGCCGCGTGGTTGTACCTGCGACGGAAGCGTACGTTAACCACGGATGGGGTGCATCGATTTTTAAAACCCAGTTACCAATGCGTGACGGCTTTGATACGACGTATGCGACCAACCATATGGATGCTAACGACGACTTCTATAAGATTCCGGATGATAAACGCAAGTTTGAAGCGTGCATCTATAAAGATGGTTATGGCTTGATTCACTCTTCCACACGTTTGCTGAAAGGCCGTAAGATGTTTGTGTGGGGTATGGGCGAAGGCGGTCAAAACTGGCAAAAACAGCTTACCAACGAAGAAGGTAAACCCTATTTGGAAATCCAAGCAGGACTTCGTTATACGCAGCAAGAGAGTATGCCCTTCGCGCCTTGCTCCGTCCTG
The DNA here is from genome assembly GCA_045649625.1 of Acutalibacteraceae bacterium. Taxonomy (GTDB): domain Bacteria; phylum Bacillota; class Clostridia; order Oscillospirales; family Acutalibacteraceae; genus RGIG3009. The sequence continues at coordinate 7,279 of JAZRQG010000057.1, read as the reverse complement.
GAATGGGTAGAAGCGTATACGGCGATCGAGATTGATCCCGAAGCGGTTCACGGCGACTGGGACGATGCCCGCCGCAACGTCGAAAATTGGATCGACGAAAAACTGCCCGAATCCGTGTTGGACGAGATGCTCGAAACACGCAAAGCCGATTCTCTCAAAGAGGTCGAATATTCTTACAAAGGCTATCCGTGGGGCACATTGGATAACGAACTGCGTGCCGCCATCGGTCAAAAGCAGATGTCCTCCAACCTGTGCTTCGGCGAATTGGAAGAGGAGCAGATGGTTTGGTACAACTTCCTCAAGACCGGCAAGCTGGACGAACCCGATCCCTCAAAAGTTCCCGCCTCCTATATGGTTCAAGAGGAATGGTTTGATCTGCTTAAAAAAGCCGTGCGCGGCGCCGATAAGGACAACTGGTACGCGTGGTATAATATGGGACTGTGCTACTATGCAAGAGAGGAGTACTATCTGGCGGTAGAAGCGCTCGAGAAATCCGTTGCCTTGAGTCCCAGCACGTGGGGCTACCACGCGCTTGCTTGCTCCCTCTTCTCGCTCGGTGAGTGCGAAGACGCTGCTGTTGCCTTGACGCAGGCTGTTAAGATGAACAACGGCGATATGAACCTCGCCAAAGAATCGCTCAAGCTCTGTGGTCATTTCAAACAATATGAAGCGGCGGATGTTATTTACGAGGCGCTAACCGAGGAATGCCGTCAGGACCACTATGTGATGGGCTATCACGCGGCAGCACTGGCGTACATCGGCAGACCTGCTGAATGTAAAGAGATCTTGGAGCAGGACGGCGGTCTGTACATTATGGATATCCGCGAAGGCGATGAAACCATCACCAACGGTTACATTCGTGCTGTGCAGGAACTCGCTAAACTTGAGGGCAAAGACATTGCGGCTGAGGATGTAAAAGTGCCTCAAAAGATCGATTTTAGACTCTTTAACAAGAAATAAGCATAAAGAGGCGTCCCGAGCGGGACGCCTCTTATCTCATGCGAAAGGATACGTTGTTATGAAAATCGATTGTCACGTTCATTCGCAAATGAACGGTGCGTATGGTGAACCGGCTTTTGATCAGCAGTCATTTATGAACGATTTAAAGGCGGCAGGCATGGATGGTGCGGCGATCCTGTCGCCGAATCCGCTCGCCAATGCCGCTGTCCCTGCCGAAGAACGTATGAGAAACACACTGAATAGTTGCGCCGGTGAGAAAATGCTGTTTCCATTTTATTGGATCAATCCCTTGGAAGAGGGCGCGCTCGAGCAGATTGACATGGCGGTAGAGCGCGGTTTCCTCGGTTTTAAAATGATCTGCAGCAATTATTATCCGGGCTGTCGAGAATCCATGGACATTTTGGAAAAGATCGCATCCCATAACAAGCCGGTCTTGTTCCACAGCGGCATTTTATGGGACGGTATGAACTCCGCCAACTATAACCGCCCCGGCAACTTTGAAGCGCTGTTGGATATTCCGAAACTGCGTTTTTGTTTGGCGCATGTTTCGTGGCCGTGGTACGATGAATGTATCGCGGTATACGGAAAATTCAACAATGCCTATTTTAGGCGTCCCGATCTGAGTTGTGAGATGTTTATCGATGTCACCCCGGGCACTCCCCGCGTATATCGCGAGGAGGTGTTCCACCGTTTATTGTGCAGTGATTACGAGCTGCGGTATAACTTGATGTTCGGCACGGACAGCAGTGCCGAACAATACAATGTAAACTGGAGCAAGGAGTGGCAAGAGCGGGATAACGGGTTATATGAGAAGTTCATCCCCGCAGATGTCGAGGATTTTAAAGAACACGTGTACGGCAAGAACTTTTTGCGGTTCCTCGGCTTGTCCGATGAAAAGCCGATAAAAAAGATCCCGATGGTGGGAGAATAAATGCCAAAACGGGCGCGACGAAAATTTCGGCGCGCCCGTTAACAATTTTGAATTCGCATGTTGCTCCAAAGCGAGGTCGGCACGTCCAGCGAACAGTGTAGTGATCCAAACTAAGCGAGGGGACGCTTTCCTTTTGCAGAGATTCGAGCGGGGAGATACATCACAAGGATTACGATAGGCAACAGAATGGGGAAGCCCCAAAGGTGCGAACCTAACAGCTTTTCAAATAATTCTAATGGATTTCCGGAATCCGGCTGCATCAAAAACATGAAATTGGTATCCCAAAGCAGGTTCAAAACGTACACGGGGATCGCCAAAGCAACCAGCAAAAGAGTCCCTCGCAAGGCGGATTTCAAATCGGTGGACACTTGGTTGGTGGTGATCAGCAGCAAGGGATACAACACCAGTAAAATATGTATGGTAAAGCTGTGAATGTGAAAGAAATTCCACACAGGCATTTCGGTCCAGTTTGGGAAGAGAAGTGCCAGCGCAGCACCGGGGATAGCAAAATAATAGAGAAAACTTCTGACAACCTTCGTTTGCTTGATAATATCAAACGCGATCAGCAAAATGTTGATGCCGCAAAGGTGAAAGGGAAGGTATCCAAAGCTAAATTCACCAAGCAGGATCAGCACCAGATTTTTCGCCATCTCTTGCAGAAAAATGTATGCCCCTAATACCGTCAGCATGACCTTTCGTTTATCATCAGAAAGCTTATTGTAGAAAATGCAGGCAGCAATACAAAAAAGTGCTCCCGCCGAAAGCCAAAGGAGATGAGTAACCCCAAAGGCGTGAAACCCCACCCCTCGAGGTATATTGTTACTGGTTACAAAAAACATCGTTATCACCCAAGGACAACTATACCATATTTCGACAAAAAATGCATCCCCTAAATTACTATCATGGTAAAGTTATCGGCGTTTTGCGTATGACTTTGAACTCTTGTGATCGATGTTAAATTTTGCTATTGTTAACATAGTTTCCGTTTTTATCCCTGTTTATAGGAATAGCGGTAAGGCAAAAACGCAAACAATGGCACGGACAAGACAGTTGTATTCTATATTTTTCTTTTGCACCTCTGTATGTAAAATCACCGCCACAACGAACTACTTCACATAAAGTGAAAATTTGGGTCATAGCACGAGGGCAAAAACTCTGAGGCGTTTCGTATTCGAAATGAAAGACGTCTCCCTTTTCTAATCCAAGTCTGCAATCCTTTGCTTCGCCGTCAATAACCTCTATATTAAAAGCCCAATCTTCAAAAATCCATTTTTTCATTTTGCGTTCTCCTTTGTGGTGTTGATGGAGGCAATCAGGATGCGACGGATCGTACCGCATTGGCTATAAAGATCAACCGCAGTTTCTTTGTTCAAAATATCGGATTTTACAAAAAGTTCCAGCTAATATTCCGTTTCATAACATTCCTTCAAACAATCTGCATTTTTACAATAAAATCGGGCTTGCCGTGAGTATACTTCGCTTCGCGAATGTTCGCACCGATAGATGTAGCAGAACGCTCTAATTGATTGACAGGGAGTAATGTCCTTTGATGGTTTTGCAGAGTTTAATGATCTTTACCGCAAAATCGGTTCAGAGCTCCCGAAGTTTGGATTCAGCCATGTTTACACTGCCTTTCGTGAAATAATTATATCATATCCGTTACTAAAGTTAAAGTGAAATATCCTTCGGATGTGAAATAATGACCTTCGGTCATTGTGAAATTTGATGCTGCCTCATCAAGCGAAATGAAATAAATCCCCACGCGCCGCAGCGCATTTCATAGCGTTAGCTATTTCATAACGCGAAGTGTTATTTCACAAATCCCGCAAGGGATTTATTTCATCGAAAAGAAACACCTTTTGCCTGGTAGACAAAGGGTGTTTCTTTTCTGGCAATGGGCTACGAAAAAGATATTTTTCCGAAATTGCTGTATAGTTTTGAACTATCGTAATTAAATTCGGTCACTATATGGCAACGATTTCATATATCTATCCATCCACTCCCAATCGGGAACAAACCCATCATCCGAGAATTTCTTGTCTGAATCAATATAATAACCATCTTCATTCTTTTGGGCGGGAAGTTTTACTTTGCTATTTGAAATAGTATCTCGCCTCATTTTTCTGCCATAATTGAACAATTCTCTATTTGCGAAGGTTAAAATGGTGACAAAGAATAGTAATTCTTTTTCTGACCATTCACGATCAATGGGGTGCATTCCTTGTACATGAGCAAAACCCACAAAATCCTCTGGCTGATAAAAGAAAGTGTTATCCTCAGTTGTATCACTGAAGGTGATAATATTGCCATGTTCGGTGGGAGGCAATGAGCAAAAACCATGGATACCATTATTCATTGCACTATTGGCAATAACAGGGGTTGTTCCTCCGTCGTCCAAATCCCTCCAAGACATACCTTTATAGTCTTTAGTCGGATAAATATCGAACATTTTGCCGACTTGGAAATACTTCCAATCACAAACATCCAATTCGATATTAAGCTTTTTGTCGTCCGGAATGTGATTGTCTACATGTAAAGACTGAACATACTCAAACATCCACTCTTTATCATTCTCCTTAAGCAAACCCTTTCTTACGAGGTAGGAAAAGTATCGTTCAAGAGTAGTATGCAAATCCTTTTTAGATAAATCTGAGTAGTCTTTTTCCATATAGGCTTCCGCTAACCATTCATCTTTCCAAGTTACCTTACGCATTACAGATAATCCTGGAACCTCACGCCTATTCTTGTATAGATCAAGCCACAACTCTTCAATTTTTACCCAAAGGCTATTTCCGCTGCTATCAGTTTTTTCGACTCTGCCTAATCCCTTTCTTTTTACAAACTTATCATCTTTATAATATCCAAAGAAGGTATCACGATCAGATTTGCTATGTTTTTGAGAGAGATCAAAAATCATGCAACAGGCTACCGCTGATGCTCCGGGGTAGAACATATCACTAGGAAGAGAGAAAACTGCATCAAGCGTATAGTTGTCTAACATTTTCTTCTTGAATGGCTTGACATCGCCACTATTACCTATCGCCGCTTGCATGGGCAATAGAACTGCCATCTTACATGTAGCGGGGGCGTGACGAGCAACCCATTCAACGAAATGCCACCCTTTAGAGGGGTCTTCCTTCGTGCTCGAACTCCAAGTCTTTGTATAATCCGGATCGCAACACTTCTTGGTAGCATTATATGGGGGATTCATTAAAACAACATTGATTGCATTGTCCTTGATCCATTTCCCACGGTTGAACATTGAATCTTGAACAACGTTTGAGTTGCCATCACCATGTATCAACATATTGGTAGAAGAAAGACCAAATGCACCCTCTTCGTATTCAATGCCAAAAATCTGATGTTTTTTGACTTTTTCTCGTTCTTCTTCCGTATCGCAATCGTCCATGGCATCAGTCATTGCTCTAACCAAGAACGCACCGCTACCACAACAAGGATCGAGAACCCTTGATTTTTTACTAACGCCAACAGCCTTGCTCATAAAATCACAAATGTGGTCGGGAGTAAACGCCTGATTCTTATCGGACTTGCCAACGTACTTGTTAAATGTTGTGAAGAAAAGGTTCAACAGGTCCTGTCCTGCAGTATTCTTATCGTTGATATATGGTACAACGTTTTCGTCAATAAATTGAAGGATTTCTTTGAGTTCCCTGTATGTCAGGCTTGTAACATCCTGATCTTCGAGAACCTTATTGTTAAGAATGGCAAGTTTTCCAGCCTTATTTACACTTCCGCTTTTAGCAAGAAGCCCTAAAAGAATCTTCTTTATGTTATCAAGCACAACCTCTTCCCTTGGCATTATGCGGCCAGTCTCTGGGTCGATAGTCTCTTTAACACCGTCATAAACTAAACCATGTTTGAGTGCAAGGAGGCAAGTGCCTACAAATTGGCTACGCAATTTTTCGTTGATGCCATCAGCATGAAGTGTTTCATTCAATGTTTTAATTGAATCGACAACCTTGATTTTGTCGTTGACTTTGCCAAAACACAGATCCTCATACTCAGCAAATGTACGAATAAAAGTCTCGTTGCTTGCCATGTGGTCGTCGTCAATAATTACCGACTGGCCGTACCATACCCAAACCTCGTCACCATCAGTCTCAGCAAGAATGGCAACAATCTTCTTATCAGAATAGGCTTTCTCAAACCGCACATAATCCTGCAACTGTCCCTGGATTTTGGTTTTGTCCCACTTGGAGAACCTGTTCTTTGTTTCAACAAGAATAGCAAGGCGATCATTTTCAAAGCGAATATCGAGAAATTTGTGTTTTTCACCACTGGTCGCCTTTTGGTAGTTCTTAATGTTTTTTCCGACAGATTTTAATGCCTGGACATAACTAAACTCGCCAGTTTCCGTATTACCTACTCTATATTGGTCGCCAATTCTACTGATAATATCAAATCTATTCATTTTAATTTCTCCTTTAAGTCTTTAGAAAGGATTTCTGTCAAATACTGATTAACACTATATCCACGCTCTTTTTTCTTTTTCTTCTGCACGACTTCCATCATTTGCTCATAAATCTCTGGTGGTAGACGTAGAGGGATCATTATTTTCTCGTATGTTGGGGTATTCCATTTGTTCAAAATCCCACCTCCATTTTGATATCATAATATCTTGATATAATGATATCAAAATAAAGAAAGAAAGTCAACATTTTTGTAAAAGAAAAGAGCATAGATAGTTCTATGCTCCTTAAATGTGGCGACATTATAAGAGTTCAAGTCTGTGTTGAGAAAAATATCTTTTTTGTACGTGCAAACCGAAAAGTAAAATTTCGCCTATAAAAACAGAAAAAACCCTGATAAAATCAGAGTTTTTCTGTGGCTATATCTTTTTTGTAGCCCTTTGATGGTGCGGGCGACAAGACTTGAACTTGCACGCTTGCGCATTGGCTCCTAAGACCAACGTGTCTGCCATTCCACCACGCCCGCATAACAAGGTATAGTGTAGCACACTTACACACCAAATGCAAATCATTTCTGCAAGAAAATGAAAAAAGCACATATAGTATATGAAAACCGGAAAAAACTAACAGTGGTTATTTCGTCGGAAAGTGTTGCAAGTGATCATGTTTTTTGGTATGATGATAGGTGATTGAGGTGATGATTTTTGAAACGGTACGCAGTGCTCGGCTTGTGCTTTGCGATGCTTTTTTTGACAGCGTGCGGCTCGGATTCGCCTGCTACGGACAACACGACCCTCGTTTCCACTGTCACAACCGATGCCACCGAGCAAACCACAGTGGATACGGTAACAACAACGCTTGCGGAGGATACAACATCCCAAACGGTATCCCGTCCCTCTTTATCGGCCACTTCAACGAAAAGCAAAACGACCGTTTCCACAACAACTAAAACGACGGG
>JAZRQG010000056.1:0-5781 GCA_045649625.1 Acutalibacteraceae bacterium | reverse complement strand
GATGATGCGAATGATTGATACGGTAAATGACGGGGTCTCGCATATTGAAGTTGCCGCTGGCAAGATCAATTTTAGCACGCAGTGTCATCGCACCGTCGGGGAATTCACCGGCACGCATCCGCGTGAACAGATCCAGACTTTCTTCCATAGGACGATCGCGGTACGGACTGACAGCGGGGTGGGTGAGATCACCGCGGTTTTCGCGCATCTGCTCCGGTGACAATTCGCACACGTAGGCGAGTCCGCGTTTGATGAGTGACACGGCAATCTCATACATCGTATCAAAATAATCGGAGGCGTAATAGAAGCGATCATCCCAATCGTAACCCAGCCAATGAATATCCTCCTGGATCGCGTCGACGTATTCAACGTCCTCCTTGGTGGGGTTGGTGTCATCCATACGCAGATTGCAGATACCACCGTACTTCTCAGCGGTGCCGAAATCAATGCAGATGGCTTTGGCGTGGCCAATGTGCAAATAGCCGTTCGGCTCGGGCGGAAAACGAGTGTGTACCTGCATACCGTAGCAACGGCCGTCGGGCTTTAACTCTTCATCGATAATATCGTGAATAAAATTACTGATACGTTCTTCTGACATAATATCCCTCCTGCGTTTACAGCGTGTTTAGCGCTGCGTTCAGCCGTTTGACAATGGCATCTTTCCCAAGCAAACTCATGATGCCACACAAATCCGGCGTGTTACGTCGACCGGTGACGGCCACACGAATGACGGTACTGACGTCTCCTGCGTGACCTTTATAAGCATCCGGTTGTTTTTTATATTCCTTGACCTCCGGGCAGAAACCAATGGAGGGACAAAGCGCTTTAATTGTATCGAACCACGCTTGCTTGTCTTCGGTTGGATCATACACCGGCAGATACGCTTCCAAAATGGCACGAACATCTTTGACAGAGAGATTTTCCGGCCACGGGTATTCGGTGGGTGTGTGGAAGAAATACTCGGCATACGCGGGAACGTCGCTCCATTTGGCGAGATCTTTACGCGGTTTGGGACCGCCGCGGTCGATGCTGAAGATGCCGGTCGTGAAGGCGAGATCTGCACTTAACAACGTGTGCCAGTCGGGCGCATAGTCACGGGACCAAGCGAGCACCGCATCGGTGACCTGTTCGGCGGTCATACCCGCAATGACATTTTTGCTGACATCGTTGAGTTTGTTTAAATCAAACAACGCACCCGAAACGCTCATTTTCTTGAGATTGAACGGGAAAGCGCTGCGCGGCTTGTCCGCATTGCAACGGCGCCATTCCTCGTAATCGCTGTTTGCGACGGTGTGCAGATATTCCATCACGCTTTCGGGTGGATAACCCTGTTCGGTGTAAAAATGCACAGCGGCTTCCGGATCTTTGCGCTTGGACAGCTTGCGTTTGTTGCCGTCCTCTTCCTTCATAATCGGGCTGACGTGTGCGTATTTTGGCGGTTTGAAGCCAAGCACGCGGAACAGTTGAAGATGCGTGGGAACCGAGGCGATCCACTCATCGCCACGAATGACGTGTGTGGTGCGCATCAAGTGATCGTCAATCGCGTGAGCAAAATGGTAGGTTGGAATACCGTCGGTCTTGAGCAGGACGATATCCTGATCGTTTTCGGGAATCTCGATCGTTCCCTTGATCATATCGTCAAACTTGATACGGCGGGATTCGTCACCGGGAGAGCGCAACCGCATCACATAGGGAAGACCGGCTCGGATCTTTTCCATCGCCTGCTCAGGGGTGAGTGAGCGACAGGTGGCAAACTCGCCGTAATAACCCGTACGTATTTTTTGGCTGTCTTGTTTTTCGCGGACAACCGAAAGCTCATCCGGTGTGCAAAAGCAGGGATATGCCAGATCCTGCAGAACAAGCGCTTTGACAAAAGTGTGATAGATCTCCGCGCGGTCACTTTGACGGTACGGACCGTAGTCGCCGATGGAGGTATCTTCGCCTTGATAGCCTTCATCAATTTGCAGACCGTACTGGCGAAGACCGGCTAAAATATCGGCAGCACCGCCGTCGACCTCACGCTTTTTATCGGTATCTTCCAAACGAAAATAGAACACACCGTCGGTTGAACGGGCGGTGAGATAGTTGATAGTAGCGGTGAACAACACACCCAAATGCAAATAACCGGTAGGTGAGGGGGCGATGCGCACTACACGCGCACCCTCTTTAAGGGCACGAGGGGGATACAGTGCCTCATAGTCCTCAGGTGTTTTGCTCACGTTCGGGAACAGTAATTCCGCGAGTTGCTCTAAAGCAGTCATACGAGTCCTCCTGATGATATAAACAGATACACTTATTTTACAATTTTTGGTTGCAAAAGTCAATGCAAGTATGGTACTATATATAAAAGATTTTTTTGAAGGGTTCGGAAGTATATGGAAAATCAAAATGTAATTGAAGCGCAGCGCAAAAAGCGCGCGTTAAGTTGTATACAATCCACCGGCACACCGACGCTTGGTAACTACCTCGGTGCGTTGCGCAACTGGGTAACGCTGCAGGAGAAATTCGACTGCGCGTATGCCGTTGCCGACCTGCACGCCATCACGGTTCGCCAAGAGCCGGCTAAGTTGCGTCAGCAAACAAACGAGATGTTTGCTTTACTGTTAGCGATCGGCTTGGATCCGGAAAAATCGCTGTTGTTTGTGCAATCACAGGTGCCGGAGCATACCCAGCTCAGTTGGTTGCTTGCGTGCCATACTCAGTTTGGTGAGTTGTCACGCATGACGCAGTTTAAAGATAAATCTGCCAAGCACGCGGATAATATCAACGCCGGTCTGTTTACCTATCCGGTGCTGATGGCCGCGGATATTCTCCTGTATCAGCCGGATGTGGTACCGGTGGGGGCGGATCAAAAGCAACACTGTGAGCTGACGCGTGATATTGCTACCCGCTTTAACAATCTGTATGCCAATACCTTTACTGTTCCGGAGCCGTATATCATGAAAACGGCGGCGCGTGTTTGTTCCCTGCAAGAACCCACCAAGAAAATGTCCAAGTCGGATGAAAATCAGAATTCGTTTATTTCTCTTAAGGATGACGAGGAGACCATCATGCGCAAGTTCCGTCGCGCGGTCACTGACAGCGAAGCGAAAGTGCGGTATGCTCCCGGTAAGGATGGCGTTAACAATCTGATGGAGATCTATTCCGCCGTGACCGGTAAGAGCATGGAAGCCATTGAAGATGAATTTACCGGTAAAGGTTACGGTGACTTCAAAACTGCCGTAGGTGAGGCGGTTGCGTGGGAACTCAAGCCCATTCAAGAGCGCTTTGCCGAGTTGATGAAAGACAAAGCACAACTCGAAAATCTTATGAAGATCGGTGCCGAAAGAGCCTCGCATATTGCCGGTCGTACACTTGGAAAAGCGATGAAGAAATTGGGCTTCGTGATTGTAAAATGATAAAAAGCACCTGCATAAGCAGGTGCTTTCTTTATACGAATTTCAGCAGTTCATTCATAAACTCTTGTTCAAGGTCAATCAGTTTACGAGTGAGCTTACGGCTGTCTTCGGATGCGTCTTTGTATTGGTTGAGATAACCGCTGAGAGATTTGATGCCCATGCTGCAACCATCCACCATAAGCCCCGCAACGTGAGCGGTTGTATCATCCATCAACAGTTTCATTTCGGTGGAAAACCAGGACATCGCTTTCACAATAGATGGCGGATCTTTCTCGTCAAGATCAAGACTGTTGAGTAGAGCGTGACACTCGTCACCGATCTTGATGTGCCTATCGTTATAATGGTGGATCAAGTCGCGCAAATCCGTCTTCTCTTTTAAAAAAGGCATGACTTGCTCCATGCTGTTGGTGGCAGATTTACAGCCGGAATTACATTCTTTGAGTAAACAAACGGTATCGCGGTTCATCGTACTCTTCCTTTCTTCTTTTTGATTAGTATCGGAAAAAGAACGGGTTTTATTCACATCTTGCAATAGTGAGGAAAATACGATATAATATCGAGTAGGAGTTGATACTGTGAAACATTCTTTTTTTGCTATGCTGTCTCGCATGAAATATATTAACCGTTGGGCGCTGATGAGAAATACCCGCACCGAAAATATTTGCGAACATTCGCACGATGTTGCCGTACTGGCGCACGTGTTAGCGCTTTTACAGAACCGTCGATTCGGCGGCAACGTTGACGTGCAGGCGTGTGTGATGCTTAGTATATACCACGACGCGCCAGAAATTTTGACAGGCGATCTTCCGACCCCCGTCAAATACGATAACCCTGCCATTCAGGAGGCATATCGTCAGGTGGAAACGGTGTCTGCCAACAAGCTGCTGTCGCTGTTGCCGGAGGATTTAGAACCGGAATATCGCCGCTGGTTGTTACCTGAAAAACAAGCACTGGGCGAGGAATTGTGTATTGTCAAGGCTGCCGATAAGTTGGCGGCACTAATCAAGTGCATTGAAGAAATCAAACAAGGAAATCGTGAATTCGCCAAGGCACGGCAATCTACCGAAGAGGCGTTGCGTGAGTTGGAGATTCCCGCTGTGAATGGTTTCTTAAATGAATTTTTACCGACGTATGAGTTGACGTTGGATGAACTGTAAAACAACAACCGTGTAAGCAATCCGCTTACACGGTTGTTGTTTAGTTAAGGCTCTGACCGCCGGTGCGTTCGAATAAATTATGTACTGCGCGCTGTAAAGCGGTGTGTTCGGGAAGGGTGAGTGCAGGGTCTGCACCGTATGTTGCGCGAGCCGCATCCTGTGCTTCGCGCAACAAGCTCATGTCAGAAAGAAAATCCGCAATCTTCATTTCCGGTAACCCGTGCTGACGGTCACCGAAAAAGTCGCCGGGACCACGCAGCTTTAAGTCTTCATCGGCAATGCGGAAGCCATCGGTTGTTTCACACATTACCTTGAGACGACGGACCGCTTCTTCGTTCTGCGCATCCGAAATGAGAATACAGGTGGAAGGATACTTACCGCGTCCGACACGACCGCGAAGCTGATGTAGTTGCGCCAAGCCGAAGCGCTCGGCGTTTTCAATTACCATAAGCACGGCGTTGGGAATGTCCATCCCGACTTCAACAACCGTGGTGGAAACCAAAACCGAAATGCGATTTGCGGCAAAGTCCGCCATGATTTGTTCTTTTTCACGTGGCTTCATTTTGCCGTGCAGCAACCCGAGCGAATATCCTTTGAAGGGACCGTCTGACAGTTCCTTGGCATACGCTTCTGCGGCAATCAGATCGGTTTCGCCTTCTTCTACTAACGGGCAAACCACATACGCTTGCCGACCTTCATCCACAAATTTGCGTACGTAGCCGTATGCGCGGGCGCGTTTAGCGGTGTCGATCGCATACGTGGCGATGGGGGTGCGACCGGCAGGCAACTCATCCAATACGGAAATATCCAGATCACCGTATACGATGAGGGCTAAGGTGCGGGGAATGGGGGTAGCAGACATAACAAGCAGATGGGGATGCTCGCCCTTGGCGGTCAGTGCAGAACGCTGACGCACACCAAAACGATGCTGCTCGTCCGTAATAACCAGGCCCAAACGTGAAAATTCAACCGTGTCCGATAACAGCGCATGCGTACCTACTAATAAATGACAAGCTCCTTTGGCAACATCACTGCGGATGGCCTCTTTTTCCTTCTTCGTCATCGAACCGGTCAGCAAGCCAACGGAAATATTCGGGTCTTGCCGGAACATACGACAGAGAGATTGATAATGTTGTTGCGCGAGAATCTCGGTAGGTGCCATCATCACGCATTGATAGCCGTTGCGCATAACCGTGTACGCAAGGCAGGCGGCAACGGCCGTTTTA
>JAZRQG010000055.1:0-4937 GCA_045649625.1 Acutalibacteraceae bacterium | reverse complement strand
ATATTGATTTGTTTGTTAAGGAATCCCTCCACCGCTAAGTATCCCTCAGTCAAAACCTACGGTTTTGCCAGCTCCCTTTAGGCAAGGGAGCCTTTGCGGTCCCCCTCCCTTTAGGGCAAAGGAGGATAATTTGTTCCTCGTTTAACACAAGCATACAATACACTTAAAGGTCGGTGATTTTGTGAAACAAAATAAAAACCAAATACCGGAATGGTATTGGGTTCATGGACTTCACGATGCAAACATTGTTTCGGTAATAAAAACAGAATCAGATCGGAATCCGGATGACAATGCTTTAATACTTAAAATTGACTGCGAAGGAGCTTTATTTGAAGCAGATATTACAGAAATTCGTTTCTATAATTATAGAATCAAAACTGATGATTTTGATATAAGTTTGCTCAACGGCGGTTGGTGGTTATCTGATGAATTGTGTGATAAAGGGAATCGTTATTTATTAGAATTAAAATTTGACACCGCTAAATGTAAAACAAAAGTAGCACAAATCTCTTTTAAAAGAGCAGAAGTTATTCGGAAGTAATTTTTTTGATTTTCACGCACATTCAATTCTTGCCATTAAGTTTAAAACACACAAAAATCCCGTTCACGAAAGTAGGCGGGATTTAATTTTTATACATTTCCAATATACCCCCCTATTGACCGTATACCCCCGTAGGGTATATTATATGGGTGGAGGTGGGCGTATGGACGATACCTGTTGCAGTAAAAGAACCAAGAGAAGCTCCGAAGACAAAAAGTTGATTATGAACAGACTCAACAGAATTAGCGGTCAAATCAACGGTATCAGTAAAATGATTGAAAACGATGCCTATTGTAACGACGTGTTGATTCAATTATCAGCGGTTAAAAATTCCGTTAAAAGCTTGTCAACGCACATTCTGGAAAACCATCTGTATATGTGCGTGGCAAGAGATTTGGAAAACGGCGACTTGGATTCGATTGATGAACTGATCAGTTTATTCAAAAGATTTAATCAATAAGGAGGTGAGAAGAATGGATAAAATCGTGATTTGTGAAAAATGCGGTGCCATGGTCAAAGTGCTTATTGATTGCACTTGCGAAAACTGCGGCATTAAATGTTGCGGCGAAGCCATGAAGGAAATTTCGGCAGAAGAAGCAGCCAAACATTTAGAGAGTAGAAAACGGTGAATTCATAATTGTAAGGAAATCAGGTTTTCGCCCAGTTCTTTTTCGTACACCAATGACAAAAAATCCCGTTCACGTAAGTGTACGGGATTTTTACTTTTTCGGGTTTCCGCTCCTGCTTTGGTTATGATAAAGAGAGATACTGGCAAATTCACCGTTTATTCACCAAAATATTCCTCGGGGGACATATACTGGAAGCGAAGAAGGTGTTTTACATGAAACTGAAACACAACGTATCCGTGCGGCAGGTCGTGTCGCTTGTTGTGTTCATCACGATGGTGGTATCCACCGTTGTGGTGGCGGTGGCAATGGCGTTGGCACCCGCTGTTCCGACTGAAGGGTTTGCGCGCATCAAGAGTGATTACGTGCTGATGCTGTTGCAATCCGTTCTGGGTATCTTTGCCATGATGCTCCCCCGCTGGTTGTACCGCAAATGGGGTGTGGAGATCCCCTCGTTTATGACGGTGCTGTATGCGGTTTTTTTATATTGTTCCATCTATCTCGGAGAAGTACGCGGATTTTATTTTCTTATCCCGTATTGGGATACGATCCTGCATACCTTCAGCGGGATCGCGCTGGGTGCACTTGGGTTTTCGGTGTTGACGTTGCTCAACAAAACCGATCGTGTGCCGTTCAACCTGAGCCCTGCGTTTGTCTCGATATTTGCGTTTTGTTTTGCCGTTGCGGTAGACGTGGTGTGGGAAATTTACGAGTTTGCGGCAGACGGGTTGCTTACCATGAATATGCAAAAACATTCTCTGGCGAACGGACAGCCGCTTGTTGGTCGAGAGGCGCTCGGGGATACCATGGTCGATTTGATCGTGGATTCGATCGGCGCCGCGTTTATTTCGCTTGTTGGGTACGTTTCGCTGAAATTCAAAAAAGGCTGGGTCGAGAAGCTGCTGCTTAAGGTGCACAAGTCAAGCAAGCCCGAATAATTATTGAATGGTTACGCCGGTATAGTAATGGAGGAGGATCTCGTCATAGGCAAAGCCCTGTTCTGCCATGGCTTTGGCGCCGTACTGACTCATACCGACGCCGTGACCGTAGCCGCTTACCGTAAAGGCGAACCCGTCGGTGCCATGGGTCACCGAAAAGCAGGCCGAGCGCAGTTTCAACGCTTCGCGCACTTGCTTGCCGGTATAGTTCGTGCCGCCGATGGTGATCGACGTCACCGTACCGGAATCTGACACGGTCGGTGTGCCGGAGATCCAACTGTCCGCATCACCGGTCAGCGACAGTTCGGAAAAGGCCGCGGCAAACTCGGCATCCGACACAACAACGCTCGTATTGTAATGTGGGGAGAGCGTATCGCCGCTGCTGACTACCGGCTGCAAATACGCAAACTCATTGTCCCATATGATGCTTGAGGATTCGGTTTTCCCTGCATTACAGCTGTGGTACGCTGCGAAAATGGGGGAGCCGTCATACAGAATTTGTTTGCCGTAAACGGCATCCACTGCTGCAGCGATGGTTTGCAGATAGGTGTCGTAATTGTCGCCCCAATAGTTTTTGAGTCCCTCCGGTGAATAGGTTTCGGGGAAGGTGGAGGGAACAGCGGAAAAATCCGCACCCTGCAGTGCGGCGGAATTTTCTGCTTGTCGGGCTTTTTCGTATGTGTAATACGTATACGTCGCGACCGCCTGCGCCTTGAGCGCCTCCGTCGGATAGGATGCCGGCATTTCCGATGCCACGGTATAAATGAGAAAGTCCCGTTCGGCAAACGTATAAATGACTCCTGCGTCTGCATCCAACACCTTGAAAACCGCATCGCTCGGTTTGGTTGGCGCTTTATCCGAGGTGCCGGGTGACGGTGACGGCTCGTCCGACGAGTCGGCGACGGGACGCAGTGTAGGTAGCGGCAACAGTAAAAACAGACAATAGCAAAGTAAACAGATTGCAACATACGGCTTCATAAGAATCATCCTCCAACAAAAAAACATTTGACATTTTTTGGTGTACAGTGCATAATGGAAACACTATTTTTATTGAAAGGGCTGTTTCTCGTTGGATATCACATGCAAAAACAGCTTGTTTACATCTTTATGCGAGCAAGTCAAAGAAAATAACCGGATCGATCCGGAACGCTATAATAATCAAGACATCAAGCGCGGCTTGCGCAATGCGGACGGTACCGGCGTTGTGGCGGGGTTGACACGTATTTGTAATGTTCACGGCTATGTGCTGTCCGAGGGCGAAAAGCTGCCGGTCAAGGGGGAACTTACCTATCGAGGCTACGCCATTGAAGATCTGGTGAACGGTAGCCACGGGCAAGGGCGTTTTGGCTTTGAAGAGATCGTGTTCTTGCTGTTGTTCGGCTCTCTGCCCACAGCCCAGCAACTTAGCGATTTCTGTGAACTGTTGTCCACCAATCGGGAGCTGCCGGAGTATTTTGCGGAGGATATGATCTTAAAGGCGCCGTCGCCGGATATTATGAATAAAATGGCGCGCTCGGTGCTTGCCATGTATTCCTATGATGAGCATCCCGAACCGGAAAACGTGGAAAACGTACTCAGGCAGTGCATTCGGCTGATCGCGGTGTTGCCGGCGGCGCTCGGATACGCGTATCAGGTCAAGCGCCGTCACTATGACAAGGAAAGCATGTATTTTCATCAAACCGTCCCCGGATTGTCCACCTCCGAGACGATTTTGCGTACCATTCGTGCGAACGCAGAGTATACGGATGACGAAGCAAAATTGTTGGATCTGTGCCTCATGCTGCATGCGGAGCACGGTGGCGGTAACAACTCTGCGTTTACGACGCGGGTATTGTCCTCATCCGGCACCGACACGTATTCTGCGATTGCAGCGGCGATTGGCTCATTGAAAGGGCCTCGTCACGGCGGTGCGAACATGAAGGTTACACAGATGTTGCACGATATGAAAACAAACATCCGTGATATTACCGATGACGAACAGATTGCCGACTATCTTGGCAAAATGCTGCGCCGCGAAGCCGGCGACGGCTCCGGCTTGATTTACGGCATGGGACACGCGGTATATACCTTATCCGACCCGCGCTCCGTTCTGCTCAAGCAGGAGGCGGCGCGCATGGCAGAGAAGAACGGCTACGGTGACGAATTCCGTTTGTTGGATGCCGTAGAGCGTTTGGCACCGCAGGTTATGCTTAACGTGCGCGGTATTTCGCGCGCGGTATGCTCAAACGTGGATATGTATTCCGGGTTGGTATACCGCTCGCTCGGCATTTCCGAGGAATTGTTTACCCCGTTGTTCGCGGTAGCGCGAATCAGTGGTTGGTGTGCGCATCGGTTGGAAGAATATCTGACCGGAAACCGCATTATTCGACCGGCATACAAGCCGTTCAGCAAGGGAAAGCCATACATTCAATTGCAGGATCGATAAGGCGACACGACCCACTCCAATCTGCTGCACAACGGCTGATTTGGTGCGGTTATCCCCAGGCAGTTGTGCAAGAGAATATACTTTAGGTGAAGCATATGAAACAGCAACAAAACGGAATGACACAGCAACAATTGCGACAGCTTTGCACGCTGACGGTGGCGGCGGCGGGGCTGCTTGCCATCTGGCGAACGGCGTTGACGCCGACGGCATTTGATCAACCGGTGCCGTATGGTATAGTGCTCGGGATTACCGGTGTTGTGCTTGTTGTGCTGGTTACGCTGTGTGCTTTGAAAAGTGCTGCGCCCATCACGGTGGGCGGTCGCATGGCACGCGTATGCGCGGCAGGAGGAGCTGTTGCCGGAGCAACGATGCTGATCACTTCGTTAGTGACCGCACAAAGGCGGATC
>JAZRQG010000054.1:0-2949 GCA_045649625.1 Acutalibacteraceae bacterium | reverse complement strand
AAGTGCGGCAATGGCAGAGCTTTATTGCCGAAGAAACCCCATTGACCTTATTCTTATGGATGTATGTACGGCAATGGATGCAAACGGACTTGATGCGGCGGCAAAAATCAAAAAGAGCTGTCCGCATATCAAAATAATCATTGTCACAAGTCAGCCCGAATTCAGCTTTATTGAAAGAGCAAGAAAAGCGGGCGTTGAAAGCTTCTGGTATAAAAGTGCATCGGCAGAAGAAATCATTGAGGTTATGGACAGGACAATGGCGGGTGATTCCGTTTATCCCGACACAACTCCCTCACTCAGACTCGGAGAAGCACTCAATATTGATTTCACGGAAAAAGAACTTCTCGTTCTCCGTGAGGTTGTTGACGGCGAAGCCGATGCGGATATAGCCGAAAAGCTCGGAATGTCATTGCGTACGGTTAAGGCGCACATTCAGAATATGCGTGACAAAACAGGTTTTCGCAACCGCACCGAGCTTGCGGTAAGAGTGCGTGAAAGCGGTCTTGTCATCAATGATCATAAAACGGAATAAAGTATTAATCTGACGGCAGAGCAATCTGCCGTCTTTTTTTGAAATTTTTTTAAAAAAATTTCCATTTCTGCACTAAAGTACAATGTGCAAACTGAAAAAAGGTGATAGAATTACAATGTAAGATTGTATACTGACAAAAGTATACCCATTATGAACAACACGAAAGGAGCAATTTTTTATGAAATTACTCAAAAAAACCTTGGCGATACTGCTCTGCCTGATTATGGCGGTCGGTATTGTTCCTCTCTCTGCAAGTGCGGATACGGAGCCGGCGGACTACGTTAAAACGGATTTTCGTTTTGAAGCAGGTCAACCTGTTCCCACAAAAAGAAGTCAGTACACCGTCAAGACAAGCTACATAGCTTCGGAGGGAGTTGAAATCATTCTTTCCGCTTACACCACCGGCTTGGATTATATGCGCGATGGCGTTCGCCTTAACAACGACGGCGAATTTACCGAACAAAATTCGGGTACTTTTTTGAAAAATACCGGATATCAATTAAAAGTCTGTTTTACATGCCGGAAATATACCGAAAGAGATTTGGTTCTGATAGCCGGCGATGAAACATACTCTTACTATGATTTTGAATTTCGTTTAGATCGTGTGATGATAGACGGATATACAACGGAAGTTTGGAATGTTTGCTATTATTATTATATTCCCATTGCCGATATTGCTCAGACGGTTACAACCTATGCTCAGCTTCAGAGTGCACTTTCGCAATACGGCACCAATGCAATCAAGCTCGGCAATGATATAACAAAGGAAATCGGTCTGGGCAAAACAGAAGAGAGTGAAGCAGCCCAGCTTACCGTCAACGGCAATAAGATTCTTAACCTCAACGGCAAAAAGCTCAAGGTTGTTGACCATTCCGACGTATCAAGCGATAAGGACTATACTCTCGACTCAATCAGAACTCTTTTCACCGTTTCTTCGGGCGCTGATTTCACGGTTGAAGACACAAGGGGAACGGGCGAAGTAAAATATGATGCTCATTATATTTCCCCGACAGCTGCCCGTTTTGATTATGCACGTTATTCTGACATTGCCCAAAGAAATATGTTTGACGTTCACGGAAAGCTTACTGTGAACGGCGGTACGTTTATTGCAGGCGGTGCAAAGAAACAGTACCTCTCTGATAAATTAAAACACGCATATCAGATTGCTGCAGGTTATATTGTCAACACAAATGAAGATGGCGAAGCAACCTTTAACGGCGGTAAATTTATCGGACACACATATTTTGGCGATTATATTGTATTTAGAGGCTTTAACAAAATCACAATAAACGGCGGTGAGTTTGAAAACAACGGTGCCGGCTATTTTGTCAGCAAATACATGATTAAAGACAACCTGATAATTAATAACGGCAGTTTTGATGCAAAAACCTTTACAATCCGTACTAAGGAACACAGCGATATAAACAGCAGATACGAAGAAGGCACGATCAAAGAATTCCGTATACCTGCAGGTTCATGGGATAACGAAGCAGCCATAGTAATTAAGGGCGGAAAGCGTTGTTCCGATCTTGCTGCTGATTATCTTGTAAACTATAAAGAGGATGACCGTATCGATATTATCACTCCTTCTCTTAATGCGTGGCACAGAAAAGGTAAGCCCGTTGTGTTTGACAGCCTCGCAGCTTCTTATACCTATGTTATAGGTGCTGATGATATTATGTCTTTTAAACTCAACAAGCTTCCTGAATATCTTACCGATATGGGATACTCGTGGGATGTCGCCGAAGTGCTGTACGACACTTCGGGAAAAAAGGTCTATGAATATCATAACAACGGATCCGATTACGATGATGGCACTTTCGGTTTTGAAGACGATTGCAAAACACCGGGAACATATACCTTTTATATCATTGTTTCTTTAAAGAATCCGGACGGTAATTACTGCGGCTTCAAAAAATACACGCTGCTTGTCAAAGCAATCGAGCCCTGCGAAACACACGATTACTACGTAAGCAAAACAACCGCAACCTGCACTGCGGGCGGCACAATCACAGAAACCTGCACCAAGTGCGGTGATACAAAAACAACAAATGTAGGTGCTCTCGGACATACGTATGAAGAGTATAGTGCAGAGAATCAGTGGTCATATGACAGCACCAACCACTGGAAGTATTGCTGGAGATGCGACAAAACCTTTAACAAAGGCAAGCACACCTTTAATTCAAATAATATTTGCACCGCCTGCGGTCTTGATAACAACTGCGACTACGGCAACGCAATGGACATGGAAGTAAACGAAACTCACCATTGGTGGCCTTGCGATACTCACGGACCCGACTATGCCTGCCCCAATGACCACAAGTTGGAATATGGTGCACATACTGTTTGTCCTGCCGACGGAATGGGCGACTCAAGCGCCAACACAACGTATAACTGTGCAATGGGCTATGTCTGCG
>JAZRQG010000053.1:0-1734 GCA_045649625.1 Acutalibacteraceae bacterium | reverse complement strand
GGCACCTGCCATACCGTAGCTGCCGCATACCGACAGCAGGGTGCCGTAGTTTCCCTTGTGGCTGTCGGCTTGACGTTTCGGAAAGCAGCGCTTGATAGAGTCGGGGATGTTCATGAGCGTTTCTCCTTCAAAAAAGGGCAGCCATTCGGCTGCCCTTACGTTAATCCTTGTTAAAATCCAGTTGCACCAGTTTGGGCAAGCCCTCATAGAAAGAATCTTTTACGCGGTCATCGGGCTGGAACACAACCAGTGTGTGACCGCGCTTTTTACTGTGATAGGTGAAATAATACAGGTTATCTTCACGGTCAGACGGGGCGGCGATCACGGTGCGATCCATGGGGCGGCCGGTCCATTTCTCCGGCACGTAGCGGCCGGCGCTTTCAATCTTCTTGCCGGACACCGACACGATGCGCTGACGTTTGCGTTGCGCAACGATGCGATCAATGTCAATGTCGCCGTTGGTAACGCAGTATTCGTACTCGATGTTCTGCGCCGTCAGCAGATACCAGGCGCCGTAAAACACGCCGACGATGACAAAGGCGGCAAATGCGCCGACGACGCCGATAAATAAGATCGAAAGGGCTAACAGAAAAACCGCCGCGATCACGATCCCGATAATTGCCAGTATTTGACCGGCACTCTTTTTCTTTTTGACTAACTGCTCCACAAAGGAATCCATGGGCGGTTCTCCTTTCATAGAATGATCTACGATAAAAGTATAGCATAGGTAACAAGAGAAATGCAAGCGCTCACGGCTATTTTTCTTGATAATATTGCACGATTGCTTCGGCGGCGGGACGGGTCATGCCCGCGACCGCAGCCAGTTGGTCTACCGTGGCGGATTTGACCGCCCGTAATGAGCCGAAATGCCGAAGCAGCTCCGCGGCGCGTTTGGTACCGATGCCGGGAATGTCGGTGAGCGTTGTGGCAACCCCTTGTTTGCGGCGCCGCGTCCGATGGTAACCGATCGCAAAACGGTGCACCTCTTCTCCGATGGAGGACACCAACGTAAAGGCGCTGCGTAAGGATTGAATGGACAGCTCCGCACCTGCCTCGGTAATAGCGCGGGTACGGTGATGCGAATCCTTGACCAAGCCAAACACCGGAATCCCATACCCAAAGCTGTCAACCAGCGGTTTGACCGCCGATACGTGCCCTTTGCCGCCGTCCAGTAGGATAAGATCGGGCAGTGTGCCGAAGGCGGCATCGTCCGCTTTTTCGGTATAGTCCCGCAAGCGGCGTTCGATCACTTCACGCATGCAGGCGTAATCGTCCTGACCGACGACCGTCTTGATTTCAAAACGGCGATACGCGGATTTGAGCGGTTTTCCGTTTTGGAACACCACCATTGCTCCCACCACGCCGCTGCCGGCAGTGTGTGAAATATCGTAGCTTTCAATGCGGGCGGGTAGTTTTCCGAGTCCCAACAGCTTCTGCAGCTCCTCCAGTGCACAGACATCGCGGCCACGGAGATTCAACTGTTGTGCAACACGCTCTGCCGCATTGTCACGGCACATGGACAGCAGTTGCGCCTGCTCGCCGCGTTCGGGGAAGACAAAGCGCACCGTATACCGCTCCCCGGCAGTCGCCGCTTTTTCGGTGAGCCACTGTAAAAGCAGGTCGTTATCCTCAATCTCGCCGTCTAATACAATGCGGGGCGGTACGGTATCCCGCATCGAATAATAGCGGCGCAAAAACTCCGCGCGTGTGGCGGGAGCGTCTTCGGACGGATCG
>JAZRQG010000052.1:0-1739 GCA_045649625.1 Acutalibacteraceae bacterium | reverse complement strand
AGCGCCTGGAAGCCGTTGCAGATACCGCACATGAGGCCGTCACGGTTATCAAGCAGATCGGTAACGCCTTCTTTGACCGCGGCGTTGCGGAAGAACGCGGTGATGAATTTACCGCTGCCGTCCGGCTCGTCACCGCCGGAGAAGCCGCCGGGGATGAAGACCATCTGCGCTTCTTTCAAGCGGTTGGCAAAGTACTCGACGCTGCGCTGAATACCGTCTGCGGACAGGTTGTTGATGACGATGATCTCGGGATCAGCACCCGCATCGCGCATCGCTCTGGCAGAGTCATACTCGCAGTTGGTGCCGGGAAACGCGGGGATCAGTACTTTCGGCTTTGCCGTGTAATAACCGGCAATTTGTGTGAAACCGCTATTATCGAATTCGAAATTCGGAATATTCTTTGTTCCTTGCTCGATGTTGCAGCTGTACACGCTTTCGAGTTTGTTCTCGTACACGTCCACCAGCGTGGAGAGCACCAAGCGCTCCTTGCCGTAGGTGATCTGACCGTCGTCGGTGATCGTACCGATCGTTTGACCGATCGCGGTGTCGGCATCCACTTCTAAAAGGAAGCTACCATAGTGATAACCAAAGATGTCGGTCATGCCGAATGATGGTTCATAGGCAAAGCCGAACGCGTTGCCCATTGCCATTTTGAGGATCGCTTCGGCGATACCGCCCATAGTAGGCGTATAGCACGCGTATACCTTGCCTGCGCGTTGCAGTTCGGTGACTTGCGCAAACAGTTCCATGAGGGAAGCGGTAATGGGCAATTGATTCTCGTCAAAAGCGGGCGTCAACATCACGACTTTGTGACCCGCGGACTTGAATTCCGGCGAGATAACGTCGGTGGTTTTACCGGTCGTAACGGCAAAGGAAACAAGCGTAGGCGGAACGTCCAAATCCTCGAACGTGCCGCTCATGGAGTCCTTGCCGCCGATGGAACCGATGCCCAGTTGTTTTTGTGCGGCAAACGCACCGAGCAATGCCGCCAAGGGTTTGCCCCAGCGCTTACCGTCTTTGCCGGGATGCTCGAAGTATTCCTGGAAGGTTAAGTACACGTCCTCAAACGAGGCACCCGTTGCGATCAATTTGCAAACCGATTCCACGACCGCCAAATACGCGCCGTGGTACGGGCTTTGTTCCGTGATAAACGGGTTGTAACCCCACGACATAAAGGATACGTCGTCGGTGTGCTTTTCTTCCATAGAGATCTTATGGACCATCGCCTGAATGGGCGTGAGCTGGTGCTTGCCGCCGAACGGCATCAGCACCGTACCCGCACCGATGGTGGAGTCGAAGCGCTCGGACAAGCCGCGCTTGGAGCAAATGTTGAGATCTGCCGCCATGTTGGTATAGACCTCAGCGAAGTCGCCTTCCACCTGTTTGTCCTGCAAAGCGGGAGCGGCGGGCGTGATCACAACGTGCTTTTCGGCACCGTTGGAATTCAAAAATTCGCGGCTGATATTGACGATGGTGTTGCCGTTCCATTTCATAACGAGGCGCGGCTCTTCTTTCACCACGGCGACGGGGCAAGCATTGAGGTTTTCACTCTTGGCAAGTGCCAAGAAAGCGTCAACATTGTGTGGTTCTACTACAACTGCCATACGCTCTTGTGATTCACTAATAGCGATTTCAGTACCGTCAAGACCTTCGTATTTCTTTGGAACAGCGTTAAGGTTAATTTCAAGACCATCGGCAAGTTCGCCAATAGCAACCGATACGCCACCTGCGCCAAAGTC
>JAZRQG010000051.1:0-5265 GCA_045649625.1 Acutalibacteraceae bacterium | reverse complement strand
CAAGCGTTTTAAAACGCTTGGGGTGCGTGTTTGAGATTGTATTTGTCCCGTTACAGACAGGACGGAAACCATGCGCGCGTGATCGCAGTTTGATGTTCAACGTGTGCTTTTTTGCGAAACGGCAGCGCATCAAATCGATTTAAGAATCTTAGTCGAAAATGCCCTCGTCGAGACCCATTTCGTTGTCGGGTTTATAGGACTCAGATTTGGTCGTTTCCGGAGAAACAAACGCAATGTCGCAATCCGCAATCAACGTAACAACGCTAAGCAGCGGCTTTGTATATTCTTTCTTCATTTTCGTTACCTCCAAAAAATAAGCGCGACTTGTTTGCCAGGTAACAGATTTGGCAACACGCAAAAATATCAATTAAAATCCATTCGTATGAATTATAACAGATATCTTCACGTTTTTCAAGTGAAAATATTGCCTAATCGCTGTAATATGTTGCCCAATTTCAAAAAGCTATAAGAAAATGTTGGCGAAGGGCGGGAGCGAACCTCTCTTCCCTACCGGCTTGCATCTGCCACACTAAGCACCCAACGCACTCGTTTTCTGTGTGCGCGGGGACGCGATGCTGCATAAAGGAGTTACGCCATGCCGTGCTTTTTCAGCATTTCTTTCTCGAAGTTCAGCAAATAGGCCGCTTCGGCATCAATGGTGGCTTCGCAGGGGTTCTCGACCAGATCGCGGAACACGTGGATGTCGCGACCAACTTCGCCGCCCTGCATAACAAACGGCTCGGACACAATGCGGCCTTTGTAGTTGATGTCCGCAAGAGCACCGAAGATCTCGTCCCAATCCAGATGGCCGCGGCCGGGAGCGGTACGATTGTTCTCGCCGGTGTGGAAGCTTGTGAGCTTATCCCCTACCAGACGGATCGCATCACCGATGTTGTTTTCTTCAATGTTCATGTGATAGGTATCCAAGAGGACACCGATGTTTTTGCTGTCAATGCGTGCAACGTAATCCAACGCTTCGGCGGCGGTGTTGATGATGCAGGTCTCGAAACGGTTAACCGCTTCGACGCAATAGGTCACACCGCACTCCTCGGCGACTTTGATGATCTCTTTCATGCTCTTGACCGACTGCTCCAGATAGGGGCGCTTGTCGTTCATGACAACATTGGGGCAACCCCAACCCGCATAGCTGACGCCCGACAGCAGCGTGCCGCCGCCGACCTTCATCTTGCGAATGATGTTCTGCAGATATTTCACGCCGCCCAAACGCACGGTCTCATCCAACGAAGAAACGTCGTAGTTGGGATCCAGACCAAGACTGTAGGTCAGCTCGATGCCCGCATCGTCTGCGCGTTTTCTGAGCTCACGGATGTGATCATCGGACATCTCAAGAAGCGGTTGAGCCTGGAACTCCAGGATGTCAAAGCCGATTTTTGCCGCTTTGTCAATGTACTTCTTGTGATCGGCGTCCCAGTTCTTCTCCCAGAAGTTCATGAAAATACCTAATTTGTTCATTTGTAAGGTCCCCCTTTGAGTGTTGTGTTGCTTGTGATTATTTTACGTTGAAAATGCCGCTTCTCTGAGCGTTGCCGTCGGTCAGCACATAGCGAAGATCAAGGTTAGCAGTGCCGTTCGCATCTGCTTTCAGTTTCACTGTTACAGTGTGCGTCCCTTGAGTCAACCCGCTTTTTATCGGAATCAGTGTATGATTCGTGATGTTTGTAAAAGCGACATCTTTGATCTTAACAGTATCGATGGTTATCTCAAGACTGCCGCTGCTCGGTTGAGCACCGGTGCCGGATAACCACAAGGAAAGGCCGGTGCCTTGAAAATCAAACGCGAAGGTTGTGTTCGCTTTGCTCGTGATCAGGCCACCGACAGGATCGGTGATCGATCCGCCGGAGGTCTTGAGCGTAATGTCGGCATCCTCAAACGTGCAGCCTGCAAAGGTGTCAACACGCGGTGAAAGCAACGTGCGGATATCCTGCAACGTATCGGCGGGTCGATAGGCATCGACTGCCTCTGTCGGGATACAGCGCCCGGCATCTAACGTGTCTTTCAAAAACGCCTGCACGGTCGCAGCGTACTCGGCATAACCGGCATCTGCCGGGTGAACCTCGTCGGTGACGTATTTCTTCCACACGTCAGAACCTTGCGATGGTGCGGTGCCGCCGTTTTCCTCGCACATCCGATGCCACAACGGCGTGGCAACGTCGATGGTGGGGATACGGTACGCCTTAGCGACGGCTTTGTGCGCTGTTCTTGTGACAAAGTCGTTGTTGCCGGACATGGTTGCATAATTGCCGGTGAGCACCATCACGATATCCGCCTTAGGAGCATAGTCATAGATCGTGTTGAGGATATGCTCCATATTAAAGCCCGCTTGCTGTGCGGTAAGACCATCGTAATAGTCGTTAACGGCAAACTCAACGAATACCAGATCCGGCGTGACCGTCCGCAGCTGCAGATGCTCGACCGCGCGGTACACACCGTACTTGGTGCCGGTACCGCCGATGGCACCGTTGACCTCGGTCACTTGTGCGTCATACGTGTCTTGAAGCCACCGCGTGGTCAAGGCACGCCAACTGTTTGCGCGTGCGGTGGCGCCGTGACCATCAGTCACGGAGCCGCCGAAATACGCGACATTCAGTTTTTTGTGAGTCAGTGCAAGGTAAGTGTTGTTCAAGCTGCTGCTCCCGTGTTAATAATTCCGTTCAGATAATCGAGTTCAGGCTGGCTGAATCCTTGACCGCTAGGTTGCTCATTATGCCAGCTCAACGCCTCCACGGCAACGTCATACAGCGTGTTGGGATGATTGCCCTCCGTACCGTTGATCGTGTCACTGTACACGACGAGCGTTTGACCCTTGGAATCCGTATACAGGGCATACGCTCTGGCATTGTACGCCGTATTGTAATTATTAGTAGTGGTGAAGTTGATACGTGCGACGAAATAGTCGTACGTTACGGTGCCTTCTGTAAGTCCCTCAAGAACATGCTTATGCGTGATACCGTCGAAGGCTTTTGCCGTCGCCGATTTGGCTTGTGCCGATCCGTTGGCAGCAAGGAACAGATCTGCAAAGTTTTCTGCCTTGCCCAGCAACACGCCGTACTCTTTCAGGTCGGCGGTCCGAGCGGCGGTGTTCACCTTGAAGTGGAAGCGCATGCCTTGCGCCCCTTCGGTGCGGATGCTGGTACCGTCAACGCCCAGAGCGTTGGCGGTAATCTCGATATCGCTGAGTACCGGATAGCCCTTGACGGAGGTTGCCCAACCGTCGCCGAGTTCCTTGGCGACTGTACCGTCGGCAAATTCAGCAGCGGTGTACGCTGTTGCAGTTGTCGCATCGGTTTCGGAATCGGCTTTGTAATACACATTCTCAAGAGTAGCACCAGTAGTAACGGTAGCGGCAATGGGAGTGTTGTTCGCATTCGTCACCGTACCGACAAAGAAGGCTTTCTTGATAGTCGCAACAGCTGACACGGTACCAAATAAGCCACCAGGAGCCGGAGCTGTATCGCCGGTATTTGTAACGGTCATCGCACTGTAGCAGTCCTCAACCTTGGCGGCGGTTCCACCTATAGTGCCAATCAAACCGCCGACGTTTTTGGCATTATCACCGTTAAGCGTGCTTTTTACGGTACCCGCCGTATAGCAGTTTTTGACGGTCCAACTTTGATATGTGGTGCCGACCAATCCGCCGACTTGATAGCCGTCACTTTCAACGTTGCCGATGAAGGCGCAGTTCGTCATGGTAGCGCCATTTAAAATTCCCGCAATACCGCCAACGGAATTGCCGTCTGAAAACACGTTGCCTTGGACGGTCAGGTTTTTAATATAACCGCTGATAACTTGACCAAATAACCCGACATAACGTTTTCCTTGGCTGTTAACTTTTAGGCCGGAAATCGTATGACCCATTCCATCAAAATGGCCTTGAAAGCTATTGGTTCCACTGGTGGAGGTGGTGCCGACGGCGATGGGAGTCCAATCCTTGTCATTCAGATTGATATCGGCAGTCAATATGTAATACTTGCCAGCAAAGAGCGCATCGTCAGTGTCTTTGGCGTTGGCGTTGACTTGGTCCGCCAACCACTTGAGTTGGGCACCGGTTGCAATCTGATACGGGTCTTTTTCCGTGCCGGTGCCGCCGGCAAAGCCGGTTGCGACTGATTTGCCGTCCCATGCATTCGTGGTTTTAAGGACGGGATAGTTCACCCCTTGCGTCCACGTGAGCGCATCGACATCGAGCAAGCGTGCAACGGTCCCGTTTTTGAAATCGACAGCCGTATACGCCGTTGTTGCATCTATCGCATCGGTTTCGGAATCCGCTTTGTAATACACGTTTGCAGAATCTGCAGCAATGTTAGCGGCAATCGGAGCGCCGACATTGTCCGTCAACTCGCCAACAAAGAAGACGTTCTTCACAGCCGCAGTTGACGCACTACCAAATAAGCCACCCGTGCTCGCCGCTGTCTTACCAGTAACGGTCATCGCACTGTAGCAGTTCTCAGCCTTGGCAGTTGATGCTAGACTACCTATCAATCCGCCGACATTGCTCGTGCCTTTCACGGTTCCCAGCGTATAGCAGTTTTTGATGTCACATTTGCCTGTAGTGCCGACCAAGCCACCGGTTTGAACACCACCGGATTTAGTGGAACTTACGTCACCCAAGAAGGCACAGTTCGTCATACTAGCATCAGTTAAACCTCCTGCAATACCGCCGACGGAATTGCCTTTTGAGGTCACGGTGCCTCTGACGGTTAGATTGCTAACAGAACCGAGATAAACATAACCGAATAACCCGACGTAACGTTTATCTTCGCTGTCAACGCTTAAGCCGGAAATCGTATGACCCATGCCATCAAAATGGCCTTGAAAGCTGTTGCTTGCACTGGTGGAGCTAGTGCCGACGGCAATCGGGGTCCAACCCTTGTCGTTCAGATTGATATCGTTCGTCAGTTGGAAATACTTGCTGTTATAGGTCGCAGCACCAGTGTTGACCTGTTGCGCCAAATATGCCAGTTGGGCGCCTGTTGAAATCAGGATCGGATCAGTCGCAGAGCCGGTGCTGTCGTCGGCAAAGCCGGTCGCGACCGTCGTGCCGTTCCATACATCCAGGATTTTTCCTCTGGATTTAAGGAGAGGATGGTTCGTACCCTGTGCCCAGGTTACGTCATAACCATCCAGCTCGGCAAGCACGGTGCCGTCGGCAAACTGAGCGGCCGTTTTCGCCGTTGTTGCGTCTATCGCATCCGTTTCGGAATCGGCTTTGTAATACACATTCTCAAGAGAAGTCGGATCGTAGCC
>JAZRQG010000050.1:0-1849 GCA_045649625.1 Acutalibacteraceae bacterium | reverse complement strand
GAAAACCGAAATCTTCCGTTTCTGAAAATTTGATTTTAATGCCCTTATCGGTTTTCTCTAAAACGAGGGAGAGATTAACGTCCTTGGTTTCGTTTAGGTCGCTGCCGAAAACAGTCCATTCATATTTCATCTCGCACGATTCGCCCGTAAAGGTGGCGATGGCGTTTCCGTTTTTTATTTTTTCAAACACATCTCTTTCAACAATCCCATCTTCGGTGAGTGCAATCGGCTCTTTCAAATCTACCTGTGCGAAGTTACCGCTGCATGCAGTTAAAGACACCAAAAAAATAAAAGTTAATATTAAACTGAGTATCCGCTTCATATTTATTCTCCTATCACGATCTTGCCGTCTCTTACTTTTAAGGTGTCGGTTGTCATTGCAAGGCTCTGCGTTTCATCCGATGCCGCAAATACCGCATCGTCAAAAATCAAATCGCAAATATCACCGCTTCGCACACTTCCACGCAAACGGAATTTAATGCGAAGTACCACATTATCTTCCGTGCCAAGAAGCTCTTTGCTGAAAGCGTTTTTACCGCCTGTTGTGTCGAGATACATAATGTTGATTTTTCCCGATTTATTGCATTGTTCGGGGTTACAGCTCCAATTCGGGAGCTTTTGCGGAACGTCGCCGTCATTTCGAATAAATACGTTACCTTCTTCTATACCAAGAAATTCAAGCCGTGAAGGGTCAAAGGATATGCTCATACTTGCCGCAGGATAGATCGCATCCCCGAAGGATGAAATGGTAACATCTAGAGTAAATTCTTCTGTTTCGGTTTTACTTATTTTCTGAGGCGTTTCAATGGTAAGAGTGGGTGTACCGCCAAAAATGCTATGACTACACCCCTTAAACAAAAGAAGAAAAAGTATCAGCAAAAGCAGTAATACACCGGCGCCTATGCCGATAAAGAGTTTCTTTTTAGTTTTTGGATCCATTGGTCTTTTGCTCATAATCGTTCTCCTTTAGAACAAGTTTAAGGGGTGGGAGGGTTCTCCCACCCCTTAAAACGTCGCTTAATTATTTGTGGTTAGGGTTGCTGCTTTGGTAACGATGAGATATTCACTATCGTCAACAAAGGCTTCAACGATACCCAAGGCATCAAAGGTGTTGATGCGGCTGTCGCTGTTTACGTTGAGTGCCAAGATTTCATCATCGTCAGGTGCATCGGTCTTGCGAAGCCAGGTATCTACTGCGGCAAGCGCATCCTGTGCGTTGATAACGCCGTCGCCGTTGGCATCACCGAAAGTGATCTCACTTGCATTGTCTTCTGTAAAGGTAAAGTTTGCCTTATTGACAAACTGTTCCATATCAATCGAGGCATCCACCAAAGCAACGTAGGTTGCAACACCGGTCTTTTCAGAGATTTCTGCACTGTACTTAAATTCGTAATTCCTGGTACCGTCGTTGTATGTAAGCTTGGTAGCATTCTCGATACCAACAACAGAAACGGCAACCGCCTTTTTGGTAGAAGGAATGAGGTCAATGTCGTCACCTGTATAGAGGCAAACGGCACTGTAAGAAATGCCTTTTACCACATTGACAGTACCTGCAGCAGTAGAGGTATCTACGACTACCATTGCGCTTTCGTCATTAGAATCGGAAGTGAGTTTAATGGACATACCGCCAATACTGATAGCTTTCTGCTCACCTACATTTGCGGCATCTACTTGGAAGGTAATGGTGAAGAACTGTGCCGGGAATGCGTTGCCCTCTGCGTTGCCAACAACAGTAATATCGCTGTGATTAGTGGCGTCGAAGTAAACAACACGCAGCTTGCCTTCTTCATCCAAATGATAGCTGACAAGTCGGATCGTAGCCATGTCGTTCTGTGAGCCAAGCAGTTGG
>JAZRQG010000049.1:0-3225 GCA_045649625.1 Acutalibacteraceae bacterium | reverse complement strand
CGGCATGCGTTGCATGCCGCGGCTTCTCATTTTATACTTATGCGTTAGTGTAGTTGTCGAAATATCCCTGAACCAGTACAACGGGCGTACCCTTGTCACCGGACCCACTGGTGAGATCGCACAAGGAACCGATGAGATCGGTCAACTGACGGGGCGTTGTGCCCTGCGATGCCATGTTGCCCACCAAGTTGCCTTCCTTTTCTTTGATGCTCTTGGAAATCGCCTCTTTGAGCGCCTCACCCGACAGATCTTTATAGTCGTTATCCGCCAGATATTTGAGCTTGAGTTCGTTGGGCGTTCCGATCAAACCATCGGTAAACGCGGGCGATACAATCGGGTCGGCCAGTTCCCAGATCTTACCCTGCGGATCCTTAAACGCGCCGTCGCCGTATACCATCACTTCCACGTGCTTGCCGGTCGCTTTTAAAATGCGCGCTTGAACATCCAGCACAAAATCCTTGCACTCGCGCGGGAACAGCTTCACGGTATCCTCGGTTGATTTGTTGGAACCGAGCAGACCGTATTTCTCGTTGCAACCGCTACCGTTCACCGGCGCATTCAAAATATCATCCAATCCGCAAACGACCTTTGCACCGTTTGCTTTGAGGATCCGCTTAGTACGTGCGCGGGTGTGAATATCGCAGTTAAGCACACAATCGGTGTAGTCGAGAATGGTCTTCGCTTGATTCGCAAATACGATCTCGACCTCGGCACCGCACTCGCGGATGAGATCGGCGTAATAGTCAACGTAATCCACGCCGGTAAACTCGTGCTTGTTCACGCCGAACAACTCGCGATATTTTTCCAAGCTGAGCACGTCCGAATACGGGTTTACACCCGCCTCGTCGATCTTATCAATACTGATCAACTCGTTGCCAACCTCATCGGACGGATAGCTGAGCATCAACACAATTTTTTTAGCACCTTTCGCGATACCGCGCAGGCAGATCGCAAAACGGTTGCGGGACAAAATCGGGAAAATGACACCCACCGTACCGCCGCCGAGTTTGGCACGTACATCCGCCGCGATGGCATCCACCGACGCGTAGTTCCCCTGCGCACGGGCAACAATGGATTCGGTAATGGAAATAACGTCGCGATCGCGCAACTCGAAGCCCTCAGCTTCGGCAGCCTGCAGCACGCTGTCTGCTACGATACCTGCCAAATCGTCGCCCTCACGGATGATGGGACAGCGAATACCGCGCGATACCGTACCAACTCTTCTTTCCTTTTCCATACGAAAGCCTCTTCCTTTTTGTGAATTTCAGAACCGTTATCTACTATACTCTATTTTGCACCAAAATGCAAGAAAAACTACGTTCACCCTGCAATTTTTTTAAGAGGATCAAAACACCAACTGTACCAGCAGCATATAGCACACCGTTCCGCCGGCAACCGATACTAACAGCTGCCGTTTCCACAGGTGTAACAATGCCACCACTGTGAGCGCTATCAATTCCGGCAACCCGTGCGCCCCGCCGAGAATATCCACGGACTTTAAGCAATACACCACCAGCATACCAAACAAGGCGGGCGGCAACGCCTTTCCCAAATACTGTACAAGGGCGGGCGTCTTTCGTTTTGGAGAAAACACTAAAAACGGCGCGAACCGCGTGATAAGCGTCGCCAAAACGCACAACCCCACCGTCAACAACTGTTCCGTCAACGTCACGCGTCATCACCCGCTTCCCCAATTGGGCGGCGAAACGCCGCAAGCAGCACCAGCATACACAGCATCGTGGGAATAATGAACGACTCCGCGCCGAAAATCAGCAAACACACCACCGACGACACCACGCCGATCACCGATGCCGCATGATGCTTTTCCTTCAGCCATTGCTCCAAGAAGATCACCGCAAACATTGCCGTCATCACAAACTCGATCCCCTCGGTCGAAAACGGAAGATGCGCACCGACGACAGCGCCGAGTGCCGTACCCGCCACCCAATACGACTGATTCAGCAGCGTGACAAACAGATAAAACCACCCGCGATCGACGTCCGCGGGCAGCACGGTCGACGAATTGATGGAAAACGACTCGTCACACATGCCGAAGATCAAATACGGCTTTTTGAGTCCCATTCCTTTGTACTTTTCCAACATAGACAATCCGTAAAACACGTGCCGCGCTTGAATCATCAGCGCCATACAAAACGCGGGGACAGGGGCAAACGCACTGAGCAGCATCGTCACCATCACGAACTGTAGCGATCCGCCGAATACGGCTATACTGATTAACAGCGGCATCCAAAACGGGAATCCCGCCGCACTCATATACACGCCGTACGACATTCCCAAAAATCCGAATCCCGCCAAAATCGGCAGTGTTTTCGGGAAAGCGTACCGTAAGGCTTTTCTCATAGTTTCACCGACTTTCCGACAACCAGTATACATCGTTTTCCAGCATAATGCAATTTTTTGTTTAGGCATTGCGCCTTTCGTTATGTTGTGGTATACTACTTCTTGATTTTAAAAAATGCAGGGATCACTATGAAAAACAGTCAATACACATACAACACACCGCATAATAAACGAGCGTTCCAAATGGGACTGCGTGACGGTGTCCCGATCGGACTCGGTTACTTTGCCGTGTCTTTTTCGCTCGGCGTTGCCGTTCAGAGTGCCGGCCTTTCGTGGTTTCAGGGCTTGATGGCAAGCTGGCTTTGCACCACCTCCACCGGCGAATACGCGGTCTTTTCCCTCATCGCAGCGGGTACAACTATTTTAGAGATCGCACTGGTTACGCTCATCATCAACGCACGTTATCTGCTGATGAGTTGCGCTATGAGTCAACGCATCGACCCCGAAATGCCGTTTGGGCATCGGCTTTTGCTTGCGTTTCACCTCACGGACGAGCTGTTCGGCATCGCCATTGCACGCCGCGGTACCATCAATCCGTATTACTCGTACGGCGCGTTCGTCGTCGCTGTCCCGGGTTGGTCGTTCGGCACCGCGCTGGGCACCATCGTTGGCGGTATCCTGCCGCTTTGGCTTACCAGCGCTCTGGGCGTCGCGCTGTACGGTATGTTCATCGCGATCTTCGTCCCCCCCGCACGCAAAGACAAGGTCATTTTGGGCTTGATCGCCGTTTGCTTTGCGGCAAGCTACGCCGCCGAGCATCTGCCGCTCATCCGCGATCTGTCAAGCGGTATGCGGATCATCCTGCTGACCGTCGTGTTATCCTCTGCGGCGGCACTGCTGTTCCCCCGAAAGGATGAAGGGGAG
>JAZRQG010000048.1:0-23041 GCA_045649625.1 Acutalibacteraceae bacterium | reverse complement strand
CACGGTACAGAGCGGCCGTTCAATAACGCTGCTTTTAAGGTAAAGGGGTTAGTTCACTAATGTGATGCCGCGCTGCTGTGAGTCACCGGCAATGAGGAAGTAGCGGAGGTCTAAATCGACGGTGCCTGCGGACGAGGCGGGTGTGATTTCGATTTCGATCGTGTGTTCCCCGTTCGACAGACCGCTTGCAATGGGCAACAATCGATGGTTGGTGCCGGCAAGGGAGATCGTTTGACGTTTGCCGCCGTCAATGCGAACTTTGAGACAGCCTGTCACGTTTTCTGAGGCAGATTTGCCGTAGATCCACGCGGTCAAATCCGTGCCGGTGAATTTAAAGGTGAACGTGCCGCCTTGCTTTGTTGTGAGATACCCGTCGGCGCTGACAGACAGCCCGCTTGAGAGGGTCTTGCCTTTCAGGTTCGTAATATACGGTGCTACGGGAGTTTTGGTGGTTGTTGCACTCGGTTTCGGAATGTTTGTCAGGGAGGCGGGGATGGCAGTCTTTTTGGATAATACGCCGCTCAAGTATTCGCGGATATAGGAGGCATACTTGGCGTAGCCCGGTTTTGCAGGATGGACTTCATCGCTGAAATATTTTTTCCAAACGGCCGAGCCTTGCGTGGGCGCGGTGCCGCTGTTTTCCTG
Source organism: Acutalibacteraceae bacterium (assembly GCA_045649625.1). Taxonomy (GTDB): domain Bacteria; phylum Bacillota; class Clostridia; order Oscillospirales; family Acutalibacteraceae; genus RGIG3009. The sequence goes on along the minus strand of JAZRQG010000048.1, from coordinate 22,396 downwards.
AACCATTTCTTTCCAGAGACGAGCGCCGACGTCGATGTACGGAATCTGATAGAGTTCCGCAATCTTTTTGTGTGCTGCTTTGGCGGCGTATTCGGTGTCTTTTCCGTTGTAGTTGGTGACGAAAACCATGACAATATCCGCTTGCGGCGCGTACTGATAGATCGTGCGAATGATGGATTCTACGTACACGTCGGGGGTCTTGTTGACATACGAGTCGTAGTAATCGTTCGCGGCAAATTCAATGAACACCAGATCCGGTTTCTGGGCGGCGCTTTTCAGTTTGAGGTCCTGAATCACGCGGTATGCACCGTACATGGAGCCGGTGCCGCCGATGCCGGCGTTCGTTTCGGTGATGGTAGCGGAGGGGTACTGCGATCTAAACCAGTTTGTGGTTTGGGCGCGCCAGGAATCATTGTACGTGCAGGTTTCGTCAAGGCTGGTGCCCACGGTAACAGAACCGCCCAAGTAGGCAATGTTGAGTTTGTTTGCTTTCTTTAATTGGTAATAGGTGTTGTTCAAGATATCGGACTCGGCGCGTTTTACGGCGAATCGAATCGTATAGACGGTACCGTTCAAGGATACTTTTGCCGTGCCCTCTACGCTTGTTGCTTGCGTGATGGAAATTTCACCCGTGCCACCGGTCTTGGTGGCGGTTACTTTGGGAACGGTGGTCGTGCCGGTGGGCAGGTAGTGAAGATAGCTTGTGGTGATGCTCGAAAACCCGGCAAGGGCGGTACCATTGATCTGAATACCGGACACCGAGGCGATCGGGCCGGGAGTGGTTACCTTGTCAGAGTTTGAGGCGCTTGATCCGCTTTGTGACGGTTTTTTGGTAACAGAGGCGCTGCCCGATGCCGTTGGGTCGGCAGATGCGGCGGAATCGGTGGTGGTCGTGCCACCGTCGACGGTGGTGGTTGCGCTGTCACCCGCGGTGGTCGTGCTGTCCGTATCGGACGGTTCGGGGCCACAGCCTGACAGCAGGCAGAGACAAAGTGCGGCGATCACGGCGATGGCACTCAGTCTACGTATTGCGTTCTTCATGTTCGTTCTCCTTAAAATAGGATTTATTAAATTCATGCGGCAGCATCAAGGGATACTGCCGCATAAACAAGATCATCTATTAGGGAAATAAGCAGTGACTACGCGATCAGTCTTCCCAAATCAGGTGTGCTGCCATTGCGCTTCCGCGATCTGCCATCAGCATATTGTACGCATCAGCTGCATCTTTGTAGTTGTAGGTGTGGGAAACCAGATTCTTGACAGACAGCTGGCCCATTTCGAGCATGTCGATGAAGTACGGGACTTCCGCGAAGAAGGTCCAGGGGTTTTGGGGCGTTGCCACCGGCGGGTGCATCGCAAAGTTGTGCGCACCAACGATGGTGATGCCTCTTTCGCTGACATAGTCGAAGTCGATCGCCGATTTGCCTTTCGGGCTGCTGGTGATGATGAGCTTGCCGCATTTGGTCACGCATTTCAGCTGGCCGGGGATGATGTGCTGGTTACCGGTGGTCTCGAATACCACACGGGCGAGCTCACCACGGTTATGTTCTTTGAGGAACGCGGGAACGTCCTCGACCTCGGACGGATTGATCTTGATGAAGCACGGATCGTCCGGCAACAGATTCAAGCGATACTCGGACAGGTCGACCACAAACACTTTTAAGGCACCCGCAACCTTTGCGAAACGGGCAGTGAGCTGACCGACGATGCCGGCGCCATACACAACAACCGTGTCACCCGGCAGAATACCTGCTACACGGATGCTTGCCAAGCAAACGCCGCCGAGCGTTGCGAATACGGCTTCGTTCAGATCCACGTCATGGGACATGACGGTGCACATCTTGAATGCGTGCGTATAATATTTTTGGTGAGTGCCAAGCGTCATTACGCGTTTGCCGACATAGGACGGATCAACATCCGCGCCGACAGCGACGATCGTACCGGAGTTGGAATAACCCGGATAGACGGGATAGTTGCTGCGGTTTCTTACCCATGCGGAATCCGGTTCGGAGTCGCTACGCACGAGCATCGACAGCTCAGTACCGGTGCTGATCTGAGATACCTCGGTTTTAATCAGGACCTGATCGGGTGCGAGATCGCCGGGCATGGGGCATTCTTCGAGCTTTGCCACTTTTTCAGCGGCGAACACTACACGATAGTTTTTTTCCATAAAGCATAACTCCTTTTATGTAGGTTTAATTAAAGACAATAACGTTCCTTTTAGAGCTCAATCGCTTTGCCGAGCTCGGCGGATTTGTAGAGGTTCTCGATGACGGTCATGAGAATGACGCTCTGTTCAGGGGTGACGATGCACGGTGTGCCGTTCACGCAGCAATCCACAAAGTGATCCATTTGTGCGCGGAACATATCGGCTTTTTGGTTGAACGTCGGTTTGAATTCGGTCATGTACCCGTTGGGATCCACCGTTACCAAGGACAAATCGTTCTGGAAGCCATCGATTCTTACGCCGGCTTTTTCACCTGACACTTCAATGAAACGGCCGGGCTTGCAGAACTGGATGTGAGAGGAAGTGACCGTGAGGCAAGCGCCGTTTTCGAAGGTGACAAAGCCGTTCGCCATACTCTCAACCGTGCGTTCGCATTTTTCGTTCGTTGCGGATTTCCACGAAGAACCGTAACCCACCAAGCGCTGCGGGAGATCTTTGTTGATGTCGGTTGCAAAGCCCAATACCGATTTCGGTTTCGGGTAGCCCATCAAATACAGAGCTAAATCGACCTCGTGAATCGTGGCATCCATCAGCATACCGCCGCCGGACTTGGTTTTATCGACAAACCAGCCGTTGACAGCGTTGGATCTGTCTCTGCGGAACGCTTCCGCAGCGTAGATCTTTCCGAAGCTGCCGTCGTCACGGAGCTTTGCCAAATACTGCGCCTCGGACGAGAAACGGCACACTAAGGCGTACATGAGAACTTTGCCGGATGCTTTGGCCGCATCGGCGCATTTTTGAGCTTCCGCTGCGGTTAATGCAGGCGGTTTCTCGCACAGCACATGTTTACCGGCCGCGAGTGCTTCGCACACGATCTGGCAGTGTGTAAAGGTTGGGGTGGCAATGCTGACGGCTTCAATGGTATCGTCACTGAGCAGTTCTTTGTAATCCGTGCAATACTTCGGGATACCATATGCCTCTGCCCTGGTTTTTGCGAGGTTCTCGCTGACGTCGGCAATCATCACAACTTCTGCGTCCGGGTTTGCTTTGAACGCGTTGAGGTGGTGGACGGAGATCGAGCCCGCACCAATCATACCGATTTTCATGTTTTTTCCTCCCATTATTTACGTACCGCCGCGGCACCTCCACGGTCGGCCTTTCATTTATTATGATGCCACAATTTCCTCCATTTGTCAACGAAAAAAACGTAATTACGGGCATCTTGTACAAAGAATTTATACAGTCATTTGTCGGGGTATCAGCCTGTCATTTTTACAGCGGATAAAGGAAAACCTCCGTGCCCATTCACAGGAATGGACACGGAGGTTTGATTTAATTAGTTAGCGCTGCGTTTTCTCCGTACAAGGAGGAGGGCAGAAGCTGCCGAAACGAGTGCCAGGATGACTACCGCAGTGAACAAGGAGGTTTCGCCGGTGGCGCTGTTATCTTCAGCATCGCCGGAACCGCCCTCGTTGCCGGTGGAGCCTTCCAGAGTTCCGCCCGGTTTGTTTTCGAAGCCGGAATACCAGTCGCCGTCATCGTAGACCGAGTCATTTGTACGATCCACGTAATCCGTGACCAACAGGACGCCGTCCGAAACCGGATAGCCCTTGTCGCTGGTTTCCCATTTCCAGAAATCGCCGTAGTCAACGAGATCGTTCAACAAGTCGGTGACTGTGTCGTCGGCGAACTCTTCCACCGATTTCTCTACCGCCTTGTAGATGAGCGTGCTATCGACGTCACCCTCGTAGGAGTCTGCACGATAGTAGAACGTTTCGCTTTCCGTGACAAATACCGGGGCGGTTTCTGTTTTCACACCGATGAACGGGGTGTTGGTGGGAACATGACCGGCAAAGTGCGATCTAAAGACCTCAAGGTTACCGGATTGACCGGAGAAACGACCGATCAAACCGCCGACCAAGTAGCCGTCATCCGCCTGAACCGTCATGGTGCTGTAGCAGTTTTTGATTTCACAGCCGGACTGCATGTAGAGCTGACCGATAAAGCCGCCCGTGCTGTTACCGCCGATGACAGTACCTTCGGTCCAGCAGCTGTTGAAGGTAGCTTTACCGACGATATCGCCGACGAGACCGCCAACCAACGAGTCAAAGCCATCGGCAGCTAACGTTCCGTGAACGATACCGGAGAAGCTGCAGTTTTGCACCAGGATATCCGTGCGGGGACGGCCGACGAGACCGCCGACGCGCATGGAACCGGTAACATAGCTGTCTACGATATGGATGTTACGCAGGGTGCCGCTATCAACCGAGCCGAACAAGCCGACACCGGCAGCGCCGCCGTACGACGTGTTGTTGACATACAAGCCGATGATCTTGTGGCTGTTGCCGTTGACCGTACCGGCAAAGTTTCTGGAGAGCGAGGCCGAATCGTTGTGATAGCCGATCGGCTCAAGGTCGTTGGCCGGTGCGGCGGTCAACCAGTTCGCATAGTTGGAAACGTCGTTCATGACAAGATCCGCCGTGATCTCAAAGAACGTTTTGCTATAGACCTTACCACTTGCTGCTGCGGGTGCCTTGTGCAGTTTGCCGTCGAGCATAACGTCCGTGCCGTTGGCCATAGCGGACAAGTAGGCAAGCTGACCGGGCGTGTTGATGAGGATGGGATTATCGATGCTCGAGCCCTTTTTGTCCGTGGCATCGAACGGCTCTAAAGCGCCATCCCACGCGCCGTTTTCGGGTTTCGCTTTGCGGAGAAGTTTGAGTTCGTAGTCGGTGTAGGAATCACCAACGGACATCTTAACAACAACCGTTTTCTCGACGCCGACTTCCAGGCTGATAGCCTGAGAAATCGCTTCGGACTCAACCGCTTGGCCATTCACCGTAACGGTTGCGCCTTCGGGAACTGTCGGCAACACGTGAATCTTATCTGCCGAATACGGGATACCGAAAGAATAGGTGAACACGGACGGTGAGAAGGTGAAGGTTACGTGCTCTACCATCAAATCGGTCATGAAGAAGGGATCCGTAGTGGGTTCGACAACGGTGGGAGCCACATAGGTGAGAACCGGATGATCCGTGCCGTTTGCCCAAGTCACGCCTTGTGCTGCATAGGTGTTGAGCAGCTCCACGAACGCGGCGGATTTGAAGTCATCTGCCGATTTCTTCGTGCCACCAACAAAGCCGGCGTTTGCACCGGTGGTGGTGTTGAAGGAACCGTCCATGTAATACACAGAACCGACGGTGTTCGATTTCGAGAAACCGATCGGATATGCTGCGTTGATTTGACCGGCAAAGAAGCAGTTTCTGTAGATAACATCACCGTTACCGATCAAACCTGCCGTCTGATCAATGGAAGCGGCAGTTGTCGTAACCGTCATATCACTGTAGCAATCTTTCAAAATGAGCTGGCCACCATGATCAGCGTTGTAGTTAACGCTACCAACCAAGCCGCCGAGGCGGATGCCGGAAGCCGTGATGGTACCGCTGGTCCAGCAAGCGGTCACATTGAAGACTGCGCCACCGCTATACGGTACAGTACGGCCAACCAGACCACCGACATGGGTGCTACCGGTTACGTTACCGGTGAAGGAACAGTTGGTCAGCGAAGCGCCGCCTTCCAAGTTACCGGTGATACCGCCGACAGTGACACCGCCGACTACGTTACCGACGACTGCCAGGTTGGAAACCGAACCATACTTGACGGAGGTGAACAAACCTACCCAGTTGGAGGTGGGTTTCTGCACGGACAAGCCGGAGAGGGTAAAGTTGTTGCCATCCAAATGGCCATTAAATGCGAAGGGTTCCCAAGGCTTATTGTTCAGATCGATGTCGGCGACTAACTTGAAGTAAACGCCGTACAAATGACCCGCAGAACTAGTCGTATACGTAACGGTGTACGGGGTACCGCCAACCTCTACGGTCGCGGTGGAAGTTCCGGTCGCAGTATCTTTAACCGGAGTAGCATTGGCGAGCATCTGCAGGAATGCGAAGTGCTCGGGAAGAGCAATCTCAAACGGTTTTTCCGCTGTACCTGCTTTTTCCTCAGCAATGTTCGGGAAGGGCAGAGCGGAAACGCCGTCCCATTTGAAGTCGCCGCAGATGGCGTTGATCGTATAGACCTTTTCGTTACCATCTCTCGACGCCACTATCGTAATGACGGTCGTGTTGTCTGCCGTGAGGGCGACCGGTACGGCAACGCCGCTATCGGTGGATGTGCCGTTGACTGTAACGGTAGTACCCTCCGGGAACGTCGGCTTAACCGCGAGAGAGGTCACGCTGTTGCGGAGATAGACGTCATACGTTGTGGTGTCTGCGTTAAACGCAAGCTGTCCGTTGTCAATCTGGAGATTGGACAACTCCGGATAAAGGGTAATGTTCGAGAAAACAGGATAATGGGTTCCCTGTGCCCACTTGGAGCCGGTGCCATTGAGGAGCGCAAGCACGGTGCCGTCAATGAACTTGTCAGCCGTGTACGCCGTTGCATCGGTGAGCAGGCCGGAGGCCTCGCCGGTGATGGATTCGGCCTTGTAGAACACGTTCTCAAAGGTGCAGGTAGTGAGGTCGGTAGCAACGGCATTGGTGATCGGAGCGCCGTTCGCGACACCCATCGTACCGGCAAAGAATGCGTTCTTGATAACTAAATCCGTAGTAAACAGCGTGCCGGTATTTGTTGCCATACCTAACAAGCCGCCGCCGTTCGAGACAGTCATCGCGCTGTAGGAATCTTGAATCAACAACTGTCTGCCATAACCGCCAAGTGCAGTAGTGACTTTGTTGTAATAGCAGCCTACCAGACCGCCGGTATATTTGCCGTTAGACGAGCTGGTGCTGGTTACGGAACCTTCCGTGTAGCAATCGATGATCGACATGGTCTGTGCTTCCGGTAAACCTTCGGTGTCGAAGTCCAGAATACCAACCAAGCCGCCCGTACGCCAGTCACCGATAACCTCGCCGATGAAAGCGCAGTTCGACATGCAAGCGCCATAGGCCAATTGACCTGTGATACCACCGACCGAGTTGCCGGTGCTCTTCACATAACCGCGTACGGTCAGGTTGCTGACGCTACCATACGATACTTTGGGGAATAAGCCGGCATAACGCTGGGACACACTAATTTTCAGGCCGGTAATCTCAAAGCCCATACCGTCGAAATGGCCCGCGAACGATGCGGTACCACCGATCGGCGTGAAAGCATGATCGTCTAAGTTGATGTCATTCGCCAGTGCGAAATAGACATCTCTTGTAGAGGAACCAGCAACATACTGCGAGAAATACGCCAGCTCAGCGCCGGTTGAAATCAGGAACGGATTGGCTTCGGAGCCGTCACCGCCGGCAAAGGCAGTAGCGACCGTTGTGCCGTCCCATTTATCCACGACTCTGAAGATGGGATAATCCGCGCCCTGAGCCCACTTATCGCCGCCACCGGCATTCAGTTGGGCCAGCACGGTGCCGCCTCTGAACTCATCAGCCGTGCAGGCCGTTGCACCGGTGAGCAGACCGGTGGCCTCGCCGGAGATGGAATTGGTCTTATAGAATACATTTGTAAAGTTGGTTCCGGCAACGAGGGAAACATCAGCGTTGCTGATTGGAGCGCCGTTCGCGCCACCCACCGTACCGGCAAAGAATGCGTTCTTAATGACGATCTCTTCAATACCTGCCGAAGTGCTCGTCTTAGGACCTAACAAGCCGCCGCCGTTCGCGACAGTCATCACACTGTAGCAATCTTCAATTACCAATGTTCTGCCATAGCCGTCTGCAGGAGTGACGGGGTTGGCATAACAACCTACCAGACCGCCGGTATATTTGCCGTTAGACGAGTTGGTGCTCTTTACGGTACCTTCCGCGTAGCAGCCGGTAACCGACATGGTTTGCGCTTGCGGTAAACCGGCGGTATCAAAATCGAGAATGCCGATCAAGCCGCCCGTACGCCAGTCACCGGTAACATCGCCGATGAAAGCACAATTGGACATGCAAGCGCCATACGCTAATTGACCTGTGATACCGCCAACCGAGTTGCCGGTGCTCTTCACAGTACCGCGCACGGTCAGGTTGCTAATGCGAGCATTGCCGCCGCCAACGCGACCGAACAAGCCGGAATACCGATGGGTCACATCAACGTTCAGCCCGGTAATCTCGAAATCCATACCGTTGAAATTACCATAGAATGTTTTGCTGGTGCCGCCGATCGGCGCGAATTTATGGCCGCCCAAATCAATGTCATTTGTCAGTACAAAATAGACACCATTTGTAGCCGTACCGTCGGTGACGTACTGTGAGAAATATGCCAGCTCAGCGCCCGTTGAGATCTGGAACGGGTTGCCTTCCGAGCCGTCACCGCCGGCAAAGGCAGTTGCGACCGTTGAGCCGTCCCACGCATCGGCTGCTACGAGCAGCACTGTCGGGATCATAAGCATGAGCAGGCACAGCACGAGGACAACGCTCAGCGTTGATCTCGACATAGCCTTTGCTTTCGAAAGAAAGCGTTTTAGGTTACTCATATAATTCTCCTCCTAATTTAGTGGTCACGTGTCGGCAACCGCATTGCCGACCATGACTGCTTTCCGAATGTATTGCCGTTGTCTGATCAAGACAACCATTTCACTACTTTCGGATTGGGATCAAAGGTCTTCACAGCCGCTTCCAGTTCCGCCTGATTGGTAGCAGTGCGGGGGCCGTTTTGAGCAAAGTGGATCGCCTTGTTCGTTCTGTTCGCCTTTTGATAGAAGCTGTTACCGGAAACGGTAAGGCCCGTATCATAGGTCTTGTTGATCCAGTACACTAAGTTCTCGGCCGAACAGTCGAAAATGTTGTTTTTAATGGTGATGCCTTTGCCGGGAAGCTCATCGTAGTTCCAGCCCCAGCCGACGTAGTGTGCAACCGCCTGGCTCTTGTCCGGACGCTCGTGCGAGAGCAGGTAGCCGTAGCCGGCGAAGCGCATGATGTTGTCTTCAATGACAAGGCCGTCCCATTTGAATGCGGCGGTACGATCGAAGACCTCGATGGAGTAGTTGCAGAATTCAATGAGGTTGCCGCGGAAGACAAGATCCTTGTAAGTGCTGGCTCCGTTTATACCCTGCGGGGTGATACCGGCATCGTACACTTGATAGATCCAGCAGTTTTCGACCAACGCATCGTTGGTGTTCTCCCAGAACTGCATACCGTTGCCGAGACCTACGCTGGAGTCGGAATAACGGCAGCCGCCGACCCAACCGATCTCCAGGTTGGTGAAGCGCAGGCCATCCGTGTATTCTTCAACGTCAAAAGTAAACAGACCGGCATATCTGATCGCGAGGTTATCGATGGTGACGTTGGTCGTTTCATCATTGATGGAGAAAACGTTCTCTCTGGTACCGATCTCGATGGAATTGTACACAACGTTCGGATAACCCTTATCTAAATATAAGTACAAAGTGCCTTCCTGTACGTTGTGATAGAAGTCACCGTTCTCCGCCAGCTCGTTAATACCGTGGTACTTCGGCGTACCGACTGCTTCACCGCTGTTGAAGACCATGACGCCGGCCTCGCCGGTGTACATGGCGATCTTCCAGATGAACTTTTTGCGGCTGGGTTCCCAGTTAGCGCCCCAAGCATAGTTGGTAGCAGATCCGTAGATGAGGGGCTTATCGCCTTCACCATACGCGCCGTAGGTCATGCCGCTCTTAACAACGATCGGCGAGAGGCGGCGGTAAATTCCACCACGCTCAAACAAAACGGCATCGCCCTCTTTAAACATATAGTTATTGATGGTGATGTTTTCCGTGCTCTTCCACGCCGTCTCCGGGGTGAGACCGTCGTTGAAGTCATCGCCGTTGGGGGAAATATAGTATGTGGTACCGGTGATGTTGTAATCCGGTGTTTCGCTGTTCAGAATTTGTTGTCTGAGAGCTTCTGCCTCTGCATCCGCACCGCCCTTATGGGGATTGAGCAGCTGAGCGGGGTTGCCTTCCGGAAGGATCTCTTTGTACACCGGTTCGGTGTTATCGTCTTCCTCAGGTTGTTCATCCTCGACAGGCTCTTCATCCTCAACGGGTTCATCGTCTTGAGGGGGCTCTGTCGGATTTGTGAACTGATCGCTCCAATCCGTGTCCTCTCCTTCGGAATCATCCGTCTGCGCAGTAGTGGTAGTCGTTGTGGTGGATTCCGTTGTCGTGGTCGGATCTGTTTGCGGTTCGCTCGGCGTACATGCCGAAAGCAACAAGATACCCAACACGCAACAGAGTGCTAAAACCTTACGCATGTTCATGTTGATTCTCCTCCTAAAACTTAAAGTTGGGTTTGTCTGCCGGTGCTTCCCCAAACCACACCATCGACAGACGAGTACACCTACTCATGGGTATTGTAGCAGATGATCTTTGACTTGGCAAGAGAAGATGTTGCTGTGCACTTGTATTATGTTGTCCAATTGTGAGAAAAAGGGGGTTTTTCGGGAAAGCCGTCGTTATTGTTTTTCGCTTTCAACGGCGTCGTTTTTTTCTATTTGTTTAATCTGTCCATTTTTTGTGTTGGATGACTAACTATCCTTATTTGCTTGACAGTCAACTTCGGGCAATGGTATAACAAAGGTGAAACGCATCCGACGTTTCTCACGCTTTATTGCGATAACAAGGGGGATATTGACATGTTAAAAGACAAAATCCACGTTTCCGAGACAGAGGTCGTCTATACAGACGATCAGTTGACCTATACCGTTGACGGCAGCTGTTGTACGCTGCGCCGCCCGGACGGAAAGATCGACTTTTTGACCACGGACCTCGGCGGCCTTCCCTATTACCGTCATTTCCGCGGTCCTGCAGACGATCCGTTTGCAGAAGAGCTCGAGCCGTTTGAGTGGGATTACAATCACTTTAAAGAGGAATGGCCCTGCGGGCTCTGGGTACAGAGCGCTTACAAATGCGAGGATGGCGTACTGATCGGCTTTACGCATCGCGAAGATCTGAGCAAGGTGGATTTTGACTATCCGCAGAATTATCATATCGGCTTCAGCATTTCGCGCGACGGCGGTCAGCATTGGAAGTACCTTGGTGACATGCTCGGCACCTGCCGTAACTTCATCAGCAAAAACCGCGCGAACGGTGTTTGGCCGAACATCTGCGGCGTGCCGTACTTGGCGGGAAAAGATGGTTACTTCTATATTATCTATAACGAGTGGAACGCTGCTGCCGAGCGGTATACGTCGGTTGCACGTATCCCGATGAAAGAGTCGATCGAGATGGTTCGCCGCGAGGAAAATCCGGCTGCGCTGATGAAGAAGTACAGCGGTAACGGCGTGTGGGATACTGAGCCGATGCACGGTACCGCACCGCGGATCATTCCCGAGGATTGCGAGGATATCGTCTACAACGAGGAAGTCGGCTTTAAGTACGACTGCCACGGCAACGCCGCGTATTGCTCCGCGCTGGATAAGTACATTCTGACGATCCAGACCGCCAGACAGGTCGTTATGTTCATGTCCGACGATTGCGTGAACTGGGACGACCACGTGGTGCTGTCTACCACGGATATCGGTTTGTACTTCTATTCGACCATCGTCGGTAACGACGACGAGGCGTCCGACGATTCCAGCACCGTGGGTCACGATTTCTACGTGTATTTCACCCATAAACCCGGTTTCTTACGTCTGCCCGGTAATTTCGGCGATTATGAGACGGATAACTTCTGTCGTGTGCGCGTCACCATTGATAAATAAATTAAGTTTAAAAGATGCCTCTTGCGGTTAGTTACCACAAGAGGCGTCTTTTCTTTTGGGGTAAGTCTCGCGGGGCGCGATAAAAGAGGGGCGGTTATGATTTTACGGACAAATTGCGCAAATCATCTTGACAATTTTGACCATCGGCATTACCATGTAACTGTATAAAAAATTTTCCTGAAAAGAGGAACGCAATATGAAAATCTTCGATATGCACCTTCATTCCCAATGCGGCAAAGCAGAGCCGGAAACTTTCCTGAAACAGTTGGAAGAAGTGGGGCTGTACGGCGCGTGCGTCTTCTCCCCTCGTCCGGCTCTCGTGCGGGAGGGACGCAACTCTTACTCGACAGATGCCACGTTCGAAGAGCGGTTAGAAACATTGGCTGCATGGACAAAGGGGTATGAGGGGCGTTTGTTCCCGGTTATGTGGATACACCCGTACGAAGAAAACGCGATCGAAAAGGTCCGTATTTGTAAGGAAGCCGGTGTGGTCGCGTTTAAGATCATCTGCGACAACTTTTATATTTATGAAGAAAAACCGATGGCTTTGTTGCGCGAGTTTGCCAAATACGATATGCCGGTGTTTTTCCATACCGGTATTCTGTGGGACGGCGGCGTGTCCTCTTGGTACAACCGTCCCATCAACTTTGAGGCGCTGATCGGTATCGAGGGACTGCGTTTTTCGATGGGACATTGTTCGTGGCCTTGGGTGGACGAATGCATTGCGATGTACGGCAAGTTCTTGCATTCACATAAGCACCGCAAGCCCGCGGAAATGTATTTTGATCTGACACCCGGCACCCCTGACATTTACCGCCGCGAGTTATTGGAAAAGATCTATACCATCGGCTATGACGTATCGAATAACATCTTGTTCGGTACTGATATGACGGTCAACACCTATCACTCCGCGCACACTAAGGACGTGCTGGACCTCGACCGTTCCATCTTGTTGGATCTCGGGGTCAGCAAAGAATGCTTTGAAAAAATGTACCATAAAAACCTGCTTCGCTTTTTGGGGCTTAGCAAAGAGGAGATCACCGTCTCAAGCCCGATCGTAAGTGAGGAAAAGCCGCTGACCTTTGAAAACCCCGAGGTTCGGACAATCATCAAGAAATGGTACGATAAGATCGGCTTCGAAAAGGATTTTGACGCGGAATTCGGCAAAGCGCTTGACACGATTCCGGTTTCCGATTACGTGACGATGAAGTTTTACGACACGGCGTGCGAGGACGGTAAGAAAAACCTCTTGAACATGCTCTTTATGTGCGAGGAACTGAGCAAAACCTACGAAAAGCTTGGAATCCGTGAGGAAATCCTCTTGGATACGCTGTCGGATCTGTCTGTTTGGTGCAATATTTGGAGCGGTATCAAAGGATCACTGTACTTGGGCGAGCTGCCGTGGCTAAAGTGGCATATGACCGCGAAGTTGTTCAAGCTCGGCAGGTTGCAGTATGCCTTCGATAAAGCACCCAACGACGTGCCGTCTCTCGGTGTCAAGAAAGGTGAACCGATCATCGGCGTGCATATTCCGGCATGCGGTCCCTTGAACACGGATGACTGTGTGAAATCGCTGGACATGGCGCGTGAGTTCTTTGCTAAAGTTTTCCCCGAATACGAGTATCGCTACTTCGCGTGCGATTCGTGGTTGTTGGATGAGTCGCTCAAAGAGGTGTTGCCGCTTGACAGTAACATCGTCAAGTTCGGTGATTTGTTCCAAAAGGTGGATGCCGTAGAGGCAAACGATATTGTCCGTTACGTATTCGGCTGGGATAAGAAGCGGTATCAGCTCAAAGACCTGCCCACCACCTCGCTGCTGGCGGAGAATGCTAAGAAATACATGCTTAAAGGCAACAATTTCCATCGCACGCTCGGCTATATTGTGAAATAAGCCATGGAAATTTATAACGATATACGGGTGGGATCCATCACCACCATTGTTAAAAAAGTGGAAAGCAAGGAATTCAAATACGTGTGTCCCGGGCGCCTTTCGGATGGGTATCTGTACGTGACAGACGGCGAGGGGATCTATATCAACCAACACAAGCAGGTCGTTCCGCTTGCCAAGCACACGCTGCTTTTCCTTATGAAGGATGCACGATATACCGTTAAAGCCAAAACCAAAGGCTTTTCGTATATTACAACGGGATTTTCTCTGCACCCCAATAAGGCCTTTGAAAAATTGGATTTCCCCGAGCATATTGATCTTTCCAATCAGCCGTATCTCTGTCAGCAGTTTGAGGAGATCCTCAAGATCTGGGAAGAACGCTCGCCGTGGTATCTGCCGAAAGCCCGTATTGCGATCGAGAAGGTATTGATCGACATTATGGAGGAATACGGCAATACATCCAGTTTTCGTTTTTACGGCAGGCTTTATCCCGTCCTCACGTACATTCATCAGCATTATGACGATACGATCACCAATGAAAAATTAGCCGATATCTGCGGGCTCAGTGTCACACATTTCCGTCGCATTTTCAAAGAACAGCTACATAAATCGCCGATGGAATATTTGACCGATCTGCGGATTAACTGGGCACTGAAGCTCCTCAAAACACGGTTGTTTTCCGTGTCCGAGGTGGGTGTGTTGGTGGGATTCCCCGACGTGTACTATTTCAGTAAGCTGATTAAAAAGTATACCGGCAATTCTCCCACCAAATATGTCAAGACGTTCTCTGACTTGCCGGAGCGTACGGACGCTTCTCAAAAGGAACCATAACAACAAAGCAGGCTGACTCCGCGAGGAAGTCAGCCTGCTTTTTCTTTATCTAACACTCACGAGCGTTCCGTTGAGCAGGTACGCTGCAATCTCCAGGCAATCACCGCTGCCCAGTCGCATCGTGATGGTATGTTCCGCGTTTGCGGCATTCTCCAACAGCATGCGTGCTTTGGGGTTTTGATAATCCAAATAACAATTTAACTGTTGATAGGTACCGCCGTCCACGCTGTATTCCAACACGCCGGCGTCCGGTGCAAAACCGACAAGCACACCAAAGTGTGTGCCTTTGAAAGTAACCGTGATGGTTTTCCCCGTCTCGGTCGTTTTAATGCATCCGTCAAACGTGTTAATCCCATACGAGAACTTGGATTCCTTTGTCCATCCTGCCGGTAGTGAAACCGTTTTTGCCGCGACAGCTTTCGCCTCGGACTGAAGCGACCCTTTGGCCGCAGGCAACGGTAGCTTCGCATAGGTGTACGGTGTCGTATTGAGACCGTATTGGACGGCACCAAACAGCACTTCTGCCATGAAATCGTATCCGGTATCGTTGGGATGGACCGCATCGTTCCCGTAATAATAACTCCAGTTATGTCCGCCATTGTCGATGGCAGTCTTGATCGCTTGGTGGAGATTCACCGACATCAGCTGATATTTGTCCGCGATCTGTTCTAAGAGGGGGATGACATCTTGCGCCACCTCGTTGCGATCAGACACATATACGAGAACAATATCCGCATACGGATTGGCCTTGCGGATCGCGTGAATCATCGTTTCATAGTGATTCCACAGTTTATCCGCATCTTTCACCTTGTCATACGCGTTGTTAACGGCATATTCTATGAACACCAAATCGGGTTTTGTGGAAGCAATTATCTGCTCGGTGATATACACGCCGTATTGCGAACCGTTGCCGCCCAAGATGGAGCTGACTTCGGTAAAACGAGCGGAAGGGCACTCTTGCTTTAAAAAGTTGAGAAGGCGGGTGCGAAACCCTCCTTTTATACTGGATGAACCCATACCTGCGGTAACCGAACCACCCATGAACGAGATGCGCAGTTCCAAATCGTTTACAATTCGGTATGCGGCGTTTTTCATGCCGCCGCGCACCGTGATGTACTGGCCATACTCCCTGTATTTCGCCGTATGAAACTTCGAGGAGCGCGTCGGGCCGGATGTTGTGGAGGAAGTTGTTGTACTTTTTGTGGTGGAAGATGCCTTTGTGGACTGCTTGGAAGAGGCAGAGCCGCTCGACGGGGTGGTCGTTTGATCCGCGTTATCCGTATCCGCCGTGGTTGTCGCATCAACTGCTACGGTAGAGGTCGTGGTTGCAGAGGTGTCGGCGGGCTCTTCCCCACACCCGACACACGTAAACAACATGGCAGAGGCAATGATGACGGCGAGTACCTTTTTCATGTACAAAACACCCTTTCCGATTGTTTGATCAAATCAAGATTACAATACCTGTAAGAAAATTGCAATAGGAAGGTCCTGCTTTTCACTGTTTTCATTCCACGCTCAGGACGGTTCCGTTGAGCAGGAAGGCTGCGATCGCCATACGATCACCGCTACTCAGTCGCATCGAGACGGTGTGCTCGCCGCCTGTACCGTTTTTTAAGAACAATCTGGCTTTTGGGTTGGAATAATCTAGCCGACAATTCAAAATCTCGGGAGTACCGCCGTCAATGCGGTATTCCAGCACACCGGCATCCTTTGCAAATTCTACCAGCACGCCGAAGTCAGTACCCTTGAATGTGACGGTGATAGGTTTATTCGTGTTGGTCGTTTGGATGCAGCCGTTATAGTAGTGACCGGCATAGGAGAATCTTTCCGTCTTTTCCCATCCCGCCGGAACAAAGTCCAACGTAGAGGTGATGAGTGCCTTTGCCTCGCTCTGTACACGCGTTTGCGGGGAGGGCGTCGCTTTCTTTTGATAGGTTTTTGCCGGCACCTGCATAGCGCATTCAAGCAGCCCGTTTGCCACCTTTGCCATCACGGCATATCCGTTATCGTTGGCATGGACACCGTCTATAAAAAAGTTGTTCCAATTGGACATATCCCCCATCGCGTGCATGACGGCTTCGTAATAGTTCAGCGACGGCAGCCCGTATTTGTCCGCGATCTGTTCCAAAACAGGAATACTGTCTTTCGAGCGGTGGTTTGAATCCGATACGTACGCAAGCACGATCTCGGCATAGGGACTTTCGGTGCGAATCGTGTGTATGAGCGTTTCATAATGCATCCACAAGGTATCCGCATCGCTGCAGCCGTCATACGCGTTGTTGACGGCATATTCGATAAACACCAAATCGGGGTGCTTCACCGCCACAAACTGATGCGCGAAATACACACCGTACTGCGAGCCGTTGCCGCCCATGTTCGCCGCAATTTGTTTAAATTGAACGGCGGGGTACGTCTCTTGCAAGTGGGCAAACAACCGTGTGCGCCAGCCCCCTGGAACGACGGCAGCACCCATACCCTCCGTAACCGAGCCACCCATAAAGGCCACGGTACAGGCCTTGTCGTGCGTGATACGATACGTGGTATTGGGCAAGCCGCCGCGCACGTTGATAAAGGATTCACTTTGAGGATAATGCTGCATAAAAACACCGTCCCATAGTGTGATGCTGTCATTGTATCACACTAAGGGACGATGTGCAAGTTAAATCGTTACTTCAAAGATGGTGGCATCGCAAGCGGGGATCGTCTTGCCGTCGCCGTAATGCATAGCGGTAATACGGCTTCCCTGCAACTTAACGTCAAACGGCAGATCGCAGTCGGAATAGTTGATCGCTACGACAACGGAACGTTTTTCGTCAATCGGGTGTATGGTCAGCACGATATTGGGATTGTTGCTGACGGCAGGTTTCTTTGCCAGCACGTCTTTGGCAAACAGTTGATAGATCTTATAGTACGGATAGTCAACAAAGCTGTCCGGCTGATTCCAAGCAACCGTTTCCACAGCGAAGTTGAGGAAGTAGATAGTCCCCTTGCCGCGCGGCATCTTGGAGAAGATGACCGTGCCGTCATCATCCTGGCAGAGCACTTCGGCACCTACGCTGCGGAACAAGAATTTCTTGTCGTATTCAAAGGGAACTTTGAACGTACCGAAATCTGCTTCGCGCCATTCGTGAGAGTTAATCATACCAAACGATTCAAGGCCCATTTTATCCTCGATTTCGCTGATAAAGCCGGTGCCCGTGGACATATAAACGGCTGCGCCCGCTTCTGCCTTTTTAACCAGTCTGGCGTACACGTCCTGGGTGATGGCACTCCAGCCCATCAAGGCGGGAACGATATAGATCGGCGCTTCGGGTAATTCCTGATCGCACGTAGCGAAGGTGATGTTGATGCCCGCTTGTTTGCCGAGCACGTACGTAGCACCCATTTGATCGTAGTAGCTTGCGAGTTCGGTCGGGATCACGCAGACCGCATCCACTTGTGCGGCGGGAAGCTCACCGAACGGCAGATTGGAAAGAAGTTCGGTAACGTCTTTCATTACGAACGCGTTGGGTTTCGGCGTGAAATCGGCGCGGAACATTCCCAATTCGTTTTCGATCATACTCATACAGTACGGCGGGTTGGTGAGATGCTTTTGGTCGTATGCACACCACCAGAAATAGCCGAGAGAGCCGTTCGCCCAACCGGAGAACAGGTTGACGCGCACGTTGTCCGCGGCAATCTTTTCGTTACCGACCGTGTTGCTGAACGTGCCGATCTCTTGTAACATAGCGGGCTTATGACCAATGCCCGAATACAATGCGACGTGCGTCGTCGGAATCAACGTGGTGCGCAGGCGGTTGATGGGTTCAATGTCGCCGCCAACCGACGGGGACGGATACGGGTGCGGGGTCAGTACGTCGGTCAACTCTCCCTGATCCTGGATATACCAAAAGCGGTTTTGAGTGGAGTACGTGCCCAGACCGTGCATACCCGACATGATCTTACGGGACTGATCTTCCGACAAAATCGCATTGCGGATGGTTGCCGTCCACAGATACGCGGCATTGCGATCGGGGGTAACACCGAGGCAGTTGCACTCGTTGCCGAGATCCCACGTTTCAATAGCGGGTTCGTCTTTGAGGTAACGTACCAGACCGCGTGCCAAACGAATTTGCCACATCAGGCTTTCGGGATCGGTGATATGGTTGAGGCGCTCAAGTGCCGGCGGCACGAACAATCTGCCGCTCATCCAACCGGTGACGATAGACACGACCAGTTTGATGTTGTTGGCTTCCGCCATTTTGCAGAAGGTGCGGAAATGCTCGATCTGTTCCATATCCAGACCGAATTCGTCGTCGATCTTCTTATCGTCTGCAAAGCGGTATTGCTGGAACTCGCCTTTGCATTGTTGTAC
The DNA here is from genome assembly GCA_045649625.1 of Acutalibacteraceae bacterium. GTDB lineage: Bacteria > Bacillota > Clostridia > Oscillospirales > Acutalibacteraceae > RGIG3009. The sequence continues at coordinate 3,511 of JAZRQG010000048.1, read as the reverse complement.
CAAATGAATGGGCTGGAAATCGCGCCAGTTGGGGAACACGCGCATATGCGTAACACCGTACTGCGACACGAGTTCCAGATCTTTACGAACCGATTCCTCGTCCCAATACTTCCACATATCCGTTCCGTATTTAGATCCCCAGTAGTTACAACCAATCATATATTTCATAGTCGTTTCCTCCTTAAAACAGTTCTTTTTCAACTCCGGCGCACAAGTAATGATACACCGGCAAATGCAGTTCCTGCACCTTGTAGGTTTCGGTTTCCGGCACCTTTACCGTAACGGTTGAAAGTTCGGACAGTTTACTGTCCTTGGCACCGGTGAGCGCTATCGTCTTCACACCGATATAGCGGGCAACCTCTGCCGCTTTTGCCACGTTGGCGGCATTGCCTGAAGTGGAGAGCGCAATCAGCACGTCGCCCTCTTTTCCGTATCCGTACACCAGTTGGGCGTACATCATTTCGGGCGATACGTCGTTGCAATATGCCGTTAAAATGGCACACTGGCTGGGCAACGAGATCGCCGGTAACGAGCCTTGCAGTTCGGCACGCAGCGATTCGGGGATCCGCTCATCCGTTACCGGACGCTTGGACAAAAAACCTTTGAGCAACTCACCGACGATATGTTCGCTGTCAGCGGCGCTGCCGCCGTTTCCGCATACCAGCACCTTACCGCCGTTTCGGTAGGTTTCGATGAGTAATGCGAGTGCCTTCTCAATGTCCTGCTTACACGCTTGCAGTTCGGGATACCGTTCATACAACATCTTATCTTCCTCCTTTTGCGCCAATAACGCCAACCGCCAAAGCGGCATAATCACCAATGTTTTCTTTTAGTTTTGCGGGTAAAACACGGCATACGCTGAGTGCCTCAGTCAAACATTCTTTACGGAGTTCGCGTTCCATCGCCGCTTTGAGCAAGTGCTCACTGCGCTGATACACGCTACCGATCACGATTCGCTCAGGATTGAGAATATCAATTAAAATGGATAACCCCTTGCCGAGCATGGCGCCGCACAATTCATACACTTCAATAGCGTCGGCGTGACCGTCATCCGCCGCCATCGCAATGCTTTTGGCGGTAACGTCGCCCAGCTTTGACAAGCTTTCGCAAAACGATACCGTTTTGCCGTCTTCTATACGCTGTCGCGCCAAGGCTTGTCCCAATTGAGCCAACCCGCCGCCCGAACAAAAGCCTTCAAATGAGCCTGCTTTGTTAAAGCCGATAGGGCCGTCCTCCGCCATGCGTACGTGACCCACTTCACCCGCCATACCGTTCGTGCCGGAGTAGAGTTTTCCGTTTAAGATAAGCCCCGCTCCCATACCGGTTCCGAACGTTAAAAAAATCATATTTTCGCATTGCTCACCCGCGCCAAACTGCCACTCCGCCAACGCGCACGCATTGGCATCGTTTTCAAGGTATGCGTGCACCGGATAGCGTTGTTCCAGATACTCGACGATGCGCACCTCATCCCAACCGGGAAGATTCGGAGGCGAAAGAATAACGCCCTCTTTGGCATCTAAAGGACCACCGCAACTGATGCCGACCACGTCGGTCATTCCACCCATTTCCACGGCGGCAGCACACATTCTGTCAATCATCTCGTACGGCGATACCGTGCGATCGGTGGGCATCACACGCTTGTCTAAAATTTCAAAGCCGTTGGGACCTTCTTTACCGATGCATACGGCACATTTGGTTCCGCCGATATCAAAGCCTATCACGCACATCCCTCCTTTTTCTCTTAATTGTATTTTACAAGAATTGACCCCCTCTTGTAAATTCAAGAAAAATAGGATATAATTAAGAAAATCAACGATTACGGGAGACTTTAACTATGCCTAAGCGTATCTTCACATATTCCAACAACGATCATCAAGATCGCGGCTATTTTATTTCCAAACATTCCATCAAGGCGGGCACTGTTTTTCCCGTTCACTGGCACGATTATTATGAATTTGAGATCGTACTGTCGGGTCGGGCACAGCATATTCACAACAACACGGTTTCCGAGATCGGTGAAGGCTGTGCCTATTTGATGTGTTTCCACGATTTCCACAGCATGACCGCCATTACCGATCTTGTGCTGTATAAGGTGCATTTGAAGAAAGAGTTTTTGTCCGACGAATTGACTGATTATCTGGAATTCCACACCTGCAACTGCCAATTCACCGTCGAGGAAACCAAGAACATTGAAAGTAAACTCCGCAAATTACAGAACGAAGCCGAATCTAATCTCCCGTTTTGCGAGCTCTTAATTCGAAACGGAATGGAAAATATCCTCGTTTTGCTATTAAGAAAACAAACAATCGTATCACCAAGCACCACACTGCCGCCCCCCATTCATCAAGCCGTTATTTATCTCAATAAACACTACCGAGAAGCCGTAACCCTGGAGGAAATGGCGCAGACGGTATCGTTATCTCCCAACTATTTCGGTCAGCTTTTTAAAGCAGAGGTCGGCACAACGTTTCATAAATATTTGAATACGCTTCGCCTTAAATTCGCCTGCAATCTGCTTGCCTCTTCTTCCCTTTCTGTCAAGGAGATCGCGTTTTCTTCCGGGTACAATTCTCTGGAATATTTTATGTATATTTTTAAACATCAACTAAACATGACACCGACGCAATACCGTGCGTTTCAGAAATAATAAGACCCGACCCGCCAGCGCAATTGAAAATTGCGGGCGGGTGCCCCGGAACCTTGTTCTTTTCACAATAAAAACGGGGTGCCCATATCGGGCACCCCGTTTAACACGTTTGCATTTTATTCTTCCATGCCGGAAGCGACTTTATCAAACACTTCCGTGATCTCATCACTCGGAGCCTTCGTGAGCAACGAAACAACGATAGCAACGATCAAGCTGCACACAAAGCCGGGAATGATCTCATACAGTGCGAAATGCGGTTTCACAAAGGCAAGCCAAGCAATATCCACGACCGCACCGGTGAGAATACCGGCAACCGCGCCTTGAAAATTGAAGCGGCGCCAGAACAGCGAGAGCATGATGGTCGGGCCGAATGCGGCACCAAATACACCCCACGCGTTTTCTACCAATCCCATGATGGTACCGGAATTGGGGTTTGCCGCTATCAGAACAGCGACCACTGAAATAATAAGGACGACGAAACGACCCGCCCACAGCATCTCTTTATCGGATGCTTTATTACGGCGAATGACCGGTTTATACACATCGCTGGCAAAAGCCGAGGCGGAAGCTAACAGTTGAGAATCCGCCGTGCTCATAGCCGCCGCCAGAATGGCCGACAGCAGCAAACCGCTGATCAGTGCCGGGAATAACTTTCTAACCATTTGAATAAACACGGTAGAACTGTCGGCAATATCACCTAAGAACAAGTGGCCGATAATACCGGCGGCAACCGAGAAGGTCAGAATCAGCACCGTCCAGGTGATACCGATCTTGGCGCTCTTTTTCAGATCCTTATCCGAGCGCAACGACATAAACCGAATAATGATGTGCGGCATGCCGAAGTAGCCAAGGCCCCATCCCAGA
>JAZRQG010000047.1:0-3644 GCA_045649625.1 Acutalibacteraceae bacterium | reverse complement strand
GCTGTCAAACAGCGGCATGCCGCCGCACAGCAAAAAGACGATCTCGATCACCGTCAACGCTAAATAAATAAGATATAAGATCTTGGCGGTATCACGCAGACGCGGGACGAGTTTTCCCACGGTCGGTCCCGGTACTTCCGCACGCAGAATATGAATGGAGCGACCGGATTCCGTCGGCATCACGGCAAGCATGAGCACGATAACTCCCATACCGCCGATCCAATGCGTAAAACTGCGCCAAAACAGCAGCCCGCGATCCGGGAGCGACGGATCGGATAAAATGGAAGCGCCCGTCGTGGTAAGACCGCTGACCGTTTCGAAAACCGCATCGACATACGACGGGATCGCACCCGAAAGCGTAAAGGGCAAGGCGCCGATCAACGCGAGCGCCACCCACGATAAAGCAACGGTGATAAACCCGCCTTTGGCAAACAGGGTGCGATCATTATGCCGATTGAAAAGCATAAGCAACAAGCCGATTGCCGCGGCAACGACGATGGTTACGGCAAACGACCAAACAGTTGTGAGTTCCCGATAATAAAGCGACACCGCCAAGGGGATCAACAACAAGATACCCTCCAGCAAAACGATGCGTCCTACGGTATATAAGACCATTTTTCGGTTCATAGTATGCCGTCCTTATTTCAAAATATCGGAAAGATCCTGCAAACGGCGATCCGCTGCAACAACGATCACGCGGTCGCCCGCCAATATCGCGTCGTTACCGCCGGGGATAAGGGGCGTGCGGTTGCGGATAATACCCGCGATCAGCGTGTTAGGTTTGAGTTTCAACTCTTTGAGCGGAACGCCCAACATCGCAAAATCGGGAGACACGTTAAATTCCAGCGCTTCCGCTTTTCCGTCCATCAAATGGTACAGCGTTTCGATGTTACTGCCCATCGAGTTCTGCAACGCTCTGGCATACCGCACCAATACGTCGGTAATCACCTTTTTGGGCGAAACGATGCAATCCATCCCGAGCTTTTCCGCCAAGACCGACAATTCGTCGCGGTTGACCTTGGCGATCACCTTCGGCACATTTTGCGTGGAGGCAAAAATGGAAATGAGGATGTTTTCCTCGTCCATACCGGTAAGTGCCACAAAGGCGTCACGGGAAGGCAGATCCTCCTCCATCAAAATCTCCTGTTGAGCGCCATCACCGTGGACCACCACCGCTTTAGGAAGCGTTGCACACAGTTCCTGACACAATGCGGGATCGCGTTCGATGAGCGTGACCGCACTGCCGCCCGCGAGCAACAGCTTTGCCAAATAATACGCGACGCGGCTGCCGCCGAGGATCATCACATTGCGCGCCTGTTTTTGCAAAAGCCCCATTTCGCGGAGCAGCTTATGGATCTCGGTCAACTGAGCGGTAAGACCGATCTTATCGCCTGCACGCAGGACAAAATTACCATCCGGTATATACACGTCCTCGCCACGCTGAACCACGCATATCAAGAATTTGGCTTTATATTTTTCACGCAACTCACACAACCGCAACCCATCAAGCGGCGAATCTGCTTTTAGATGAAGCTCGATCATTTCAAAATTGCGGCGCGAAAACGTTTCGACTTTGATCGCAGACGGCAGTTTTAAGATCTTATAGATCTCTTGTGCCGCCAGCAATTCGGGGTTGATGGACATGGACAGTCCGAGTTCCTGTTTTAAGAAATTCAAACTGTTATCGTTATATTCGGGGTTGCGGATACGCGCGATGGTATGCGCCGCTCCCATTCGTTTTGCCAAGAAACAACAGAGCATATTCGTGTTATCCGATCCCGTAACGGCAACGAACAAGTCCGCCTTGGCAACACCCGCTTCTTCGAGAACGTCCGAATCCGCACCGTTGCCGCACACGCTCATAATATCGTACACATTACCAAGTTCGTTAAGTAACGCGGGATTTTGATCGATCGCCACGACGTTATGCCCTTCGGCAACCAGACTGGCAACAACCGTGGCGCCAATTTTGCCGCAACCGACAACCAAAATGTTCATGTTATCCCTCCTGTTGTTTTTCCGCCGTTTTGCGGATCAACCGTTTTTTGAGTTCGACACCATCGTATTTTCGTTTTGCTTGCACACGTCCGATATACTCGACACCGCACGCGGCGCAACGGAACGTCGCGGTGAAAAAGCGATGCTGACTTTGCCATTTGCCCACTCGTTTTAAGTTGCGCCGACACGCCTCGCACGAAAAGCGCAGGTCGGCACGGCGAATGAGCGGATCGTCAATTTCACGGATAAAGAACGGCTTAAATGTTAAGCGACGGTAAAACTCGTCGTCAACCGATACTGTTTCCTGCTCAAAGGAGGACGACTCGTACACTTGACGAAAGATGGCTGCCGCCAGCACGCTGTCGTCGATCGCGTGGTGCAGTTCCATTTCCTCGCTGTCAAGATGCAGTTGCTCAGCCAGTTTGCCGAGTGCCACCTGCTGAGCCGTTCCCAACTCCAAGCGCAGTTGTGCATAGTGTTGCAGATCGACGTATGCCGACAGAAACGGAATGTGCTCGTCGCCGTAAAAATAGCGACAGTTTTCCATCAAGACCAGCAAATCCGTGTTACTCCACGTCATGACCACCGCGTCTTCACCGACAAAGCGGTGCAAACTCTCCATGGCTTGTCCAAACGACACGCCCTGACGTACTTGATCATCGGTGATGCCTGTCAGATCGGTGACGAGCCGCGTTAATTTACGGCTGACGACAGGGCGAATATACGCATCAAAGCGGTCCTCAATGCGTTTGTCTTCCGACAAACGCACCGCGCCGATCTCAATGATCTCGTTGAAATACCCGCCGAGTTTGTCACAGTAAGCGCCGTTCCATTCCAGATCTAAAATTACATAGGTCAAGGATCAGCACATTCCCTTCAAGGTTTTTCCGCCGAGAATGTGAAAATGCAGATGGAAGACCGTCTGTCCCGCCGATTCACCGTTGTTGGTAACCACGCGGTAATCGGTCAGACCGAGTTCTTGTGCGATTTTGGCAATCACTTCAAAGATATGGGCGACCACGGCACTGTTTTCCGAAGTGACGGCGCTGCAACCCGAAAGATGTGCTTTCGGGATGACGAGCACGTGTACGGGTGCCGCCGGCTGAATGTCGTAAAACGCCAGTACACTTTCATCTTCATACACTTTTTTGGACGGGATCTCCCCCGCCACGATCTTACAGAAAATGCAATCCATGATTGACAATCTCCTTATGCTAAAAATTCGGGAATACGGCTCATGGCTTCTTCGACCTTGGCAAGATCCTTGCCGCCCGCCATTGCCATATCCGGCTTGCCGCCGCCTTTACCGCCGCAGATCGCCGCCACCTGACGGACGATCGCACCGGCATTAGCGCCCGCTGCCACCGCACCCGGTGTGCAGTAGCACGCAAAGGTCACGCTTTGCTTTTCAGCCGAGGTGCCGGCGACCACCATAACCGCTTTATCCAAGCCGCGGTCTTTACAACGGTCGCATAGCGAACGCAACTCGTCGCCCGACAGATCGGGGAGTACCGCCGTGATGAGCTGAATACCGCCGACGTCTTTTGCATTTTCAAACAGGTCACCCACCGTTGCGGCGGCTTGCTGTTCACGCACCGTCTGCAATTCGCGCTGAGCGTCTTTGAGTTCACCGAGCAGTTGCTCCG
>JAZRQG010000046.1:0-18618 GCA_045649625.1 Acutalibacteraceae bacterium | reverse complement strand
GTGATGGGCTTGCCCGCCTTGATCTGATCGATCCACAGCGGAATGACCGAGCCGCGGGAGCACATCACGTTGCCGTAGCGCGTGCAGCAGATCTTGGTCTTTTCGGGATCTACGGTGCGGGATTTCGCGACGACCACCTTTTCCATCATCGCTTTGGAGGTACCCATCGCGTTGACGGGGTATGCCGCCTTGTCGGTGGACAGGCACACCACATTCTTGACCCCCGCTTCAATGGCGGCGGTCAGCACGTTTTCGGTGCCGAGCACGTTGGTTTTGACCGCTTCGATGGGGAAAAACTCACAGGACGGCACCTGCTTTAAGGCCGCTGCGTGGAAGATGTAATCGACGCCGTGCATCGCGTTTTTCACCGATGCAAGATCGCGCACGTCGCCGATGTAAAATTTGATCTTGTCCGTGACTTCCCGCATTTTCGCCTGGAAGTCGTGGCGCATATCGTCCTGCTTTTTCTCGTCACGCGAGAAAATGCGGATCTCCCCGATATCGGTTTTGAGAAAGCGATTCAACACCGCGTTTCCGAAAGACCCGGTACCACCGGTGATGAGTAAGGTTTTGCCCGTAAAAAGTCCCATAGTCACACCTCAATATTCGTCGTGTTTTTCTTTTTCAGCACCCTTGTTAACGTCTTATTTCTGGTGATGCTCTATACGATCCTTGATATCCGTCGTAGAAACACCTTGTGTATATGGCAAATATTCAATAGAAACACCAATGTCTCGGAACTGTTCTTCCGTTTTTCGGTATCGCTCCGACCCTTTCCAGTCGTCTCCCGAAAACAACACATCAAACCGGAATCTTTCCCATGCTAACAATTTGTCGTTCGTCGTTTCGATGTTTACTTTTTCGGCAACATCTACACACTTGAGAGCGTTAAGGATGCGCAACCGATCATCCTCTTTGATGATCGGCTCTTTCTGTTTGACCGTCGTGACATAGTCATCGTCGCACATGCCAACGATCAACCGATCGCATTGCGCTTTACAGCGCTCCAAAAGATTCAAATGGCCGACATGAAACAAATCAAATACGCCGCAGGTATAGCCTACCTTATACTTTTTCATCGGCTTTATCCCTCCAATAGGTCTTGTTTCGATGGTGGGGTGCTTGCTTATCGGCAGATGGCGGCTGCATATAATCGCCGTACATCTGTGTTAAAATTTCGTGGTATCCGACCGGTATTTTGAAAGAAGTACCTTCAAATTCTGCTACAACAGCTTTGGAAAACCACTCTTTTTTATAACGATTGCGCTTAAAATTGAAACAACTCTCAACCGCACCTACATACGTGCTCGTTTCGTAGGGATACTGTCGATGAAGCCGGGCGGCCTTTCGGAGGATGGCGCTTTTTGTCCCGTACACCATGCGCGTTAACGCGCGTCTTGCCACAATTTTTATGCGCGTTAACAAATTGCCGTCGTTTGTTCCAATCAATGCCAGATGACCTCGGTACACCTTTTGCAGTTGGTTATACCAGCCGTCAAACGCTGCCTCGTCATGCGGTTGACCGTCCAACGGAAACACATCAATATCGACACCCAACAAACCGTCGTCGTAGGATACCCCCTCTTCTATCTTGACGGTACGAGTATCAATGATTTTAACGAAAGAGTGGCGCGAACGCTTGTCTGTCGGTAAAACCGCCTGATAGACGCCCTCTTTATGTTGCTCATTGAAAATTGCCATCAGCCGATCGTAATCCGCCCGCGGCATCCACACATCAACATCGTCGTCCCACGGAATAAATCCCCTGTGACGAATGGCCCCGATCAATGTTCCGTATGCCAAAAAATAGGTGAGCCGATTCTTGTCGCAAAACTTGGCAAAGTCCGACAGGATATCCAGTTCTACTTGTTTGAGTTCTTCCATCGTCAATTGTTTCATCGTTCGCACTCCCTATCGCAAATAATGCAAGTAAAGACGATTACAAAGGGGATACTAGCGCATTGCCGAAACTACCGGCACCAGCGGTGATGAGTAAGGTTTTATCGGTAAAAAGTCCCATAATCTGTTTCCTCCTATTTCACGTCTTTGAGACATATTGCTTCCAGCATCAGTTTCGCGTTGTCGCGAAGTCCCGGTATCAGGAACGGCAATACGATTGATGTGCCAACCTGCGTAATCAGCGACGCAAGTGCGGCGCCAGACGCTCCCCACATCGGAATGAAAATACTGTTTAACGTGATGTTCAACACGATGGCTAAAACGTAGATGTATTTAAGATATTTTTGGCGTTGCTTACACACCAGCCACGTGTTTCGAGCAACCCCTAAATACGAGAATGCCGTGTACCACGTAATGATGCGCAAGGGGGTGGCGGCGGGCAAATAGACTTTGCCGTATAAAATAGAAATCGCCAAATCGGCAAAAATCAAAAACAAAACAGATACCGCGAGTGACACGTAAAAGACAATGGCATACAGTTGTCGGTTGCGTTTTTTGAAGAGTTCTTCGTTTTTGTTGTTTGCTTCCATAATGGAGGGAACAAGCGAATCGATAATAGCGGTCAGTACAAAACACCACATCGTGCAAATCGTGGTAGCGGTACTATAGTATCCAACGCTCGTTTCATTCAGCATTTGCTTGAGCATCAATTTATCAGTCTGTCCGTAAATAGACACCATTAAGCCGGACATGATAAAGTGGCAACTGCTGCGAAGCATCCGCTTGCCGTACGGCCACGAAAAGCGCAGGCGTTTTCCGCCGTGCTTTTTGTACGCCAACATCAGCAGAATGGCGACGACAATATAATCCACGGAGGTGGCGAAAGCAAAAAACAGCACGTTTTTGCCGAGAATCAGCAATATAACCTTGTAAATCGCGGTGGCGACATACGCAATAAACACGACGATGGCAGTCACCTTGGCTTGCAGGTGCGCTTGGAACCAATACTGAAACACCTCAAACACATGGAACACCAGCCCTAAGCAGGACAGTGCCACGACCGCAATGGTGGTCGGCTCGTCGGCATCGATGAAGGAGACGATCAACACGATCAGCACACCGGACAGTATGCTGGAAACGGCACGCATCACCAGTGTGGTACCGATAACGGTCCCTTCCTCGGCGGGGTTGTCTACGAATTCTTTGACCATGATGGCGTTAAGCCCCAACGTGCAAAAGGCCATAAAGAATGCCATGTACGCGGAAGCATAGCCGATCAATCCGTAGTTAGCGGGTCCCAAATAGCGGGCGGTGAGCATACCGACTACCAGGCTAATCACCATTTGCGCAATCTTACCACCCATCAGCCAGCCGGCGTTTTGCACTTCTTTTTTTTTCAAAAAATTCAGTTTCAAAGTACCACTCCTTTTAGCAAGAAATCGCGGTACATGCGCAAAGCGGCAGTGCGGCCGAGACCGATCACCCGTTCTTTTAAAAATACAAGTGCAAAGGCCAAAAACAGATCGCGTTTGTGTTCTGCCGGATACGACAACCCAAAAGCCGCAAAAAACGCTGTCAAAATATCGTCGTACTCGCCGCCCAGCAACTCACGCAGCACCGGAGATTCGGGCGAATACACGGCGGTGTTTAGTATGTAGAAAAACAAATCGTAGAAAAACACACGTTCGGAATGATGCTCCCAATCGATCCAAAAAAAACCCTCCTTGCCGTCTGCTTCACCATACATCAAGTTATCGTTTGATAAATCGCCATGCTGTGCACAAAACGGAATGGGCATCTCCAATATGTCCGCGGAAATACAAGATGCCAGTTCCTGCACAATCGCCGTCTCTTCCTCGTCGTCACAACCGAACGACACAAGATCCGCCAACCGTTCGGTTTTTAAGTCAATATCGCCGGTTTTCGCTGTCGTGACGGCAATCTGCTCAATCGCTTTTCGTTCATCGGGACGATCTGTTACTCGAACCATCGACGTTTCATAGGCGCACGACATCGCCACCGCGCGCACGCTCGGCATCGGGTACGTTTCCCGCAATCGATCATTTAACGCCAACACATTTTGTCGTTCTTCCTCGCTTACGCAAATGACCAACACCTTGCCGCTTTCGAACGAAAACAATTTGGTTTCCCTGACCGCATCGTAATTGTTGGCAATGTAGACAGCCTCGTATTTCTCTGTGGATTTGACGCGGTTATAAAAGAAACCGCACTTGTTCAGCGCTTCCACAATAGCGGCGGCTTTGCCGCCCCGTTTGACTTTTCCAAAATAGCAATCTGACATGCGTTTGGTATCATCGTCACAAAGGACCATGGCACGCATAGAAGGATACACGTAATACTTGCCCCGGCGAAGTCGGTGCCCGTGCCGTTTCATTGTTTTTTTAATGATCCATAATTCTTTGAGAAGAAACAACAACCCGTTCATGAAAGCGGTATCTCCCCTTTTTTATGTGTTAATTCCGAAACCAACGATCTTTCAGTATATCCGCTTTGCTGCACACGCCGCTTGCAAACGGGAACGATTTGTAGACACCGGCCAACAGTTGTTTGCTAAGTTCTAAAAACCGATTCGCGGCATTTTCGGCGTTCCATTCTTCTGCCATCGTGTGATACGCCGCCGTGCCGAGCCGTTTGCGTTCATTGGCATCTTCCAGCAACCGCTTGGTCTTGCGGTACAAATCGTCGACGTTACCGGCTTCATACAAGTAGCCGTTTTCGCCGTGCTCAAGCAAAAACGGTACCGAACCGATCGCACTGTTCGCCACCACGGCGCAGGCGGAATTCATCGATTCGTTGAGCACCGCGCCCCACCCCTCGTTGCGGTCGGACGTGAACAGAAAAATCTCGCTTTTCTCCATGTACTCACGCACCTGTTCGGGCTTCATGGAACCGAGCAGTTCCACGCAATCGGTAAGGTTTTCCCGCTCAATCAAGCGGCGTATCTCGTCTTCCAGCACACCGTTACCGATCATACGCAGCGTAAAGTTAAATCCGTGAGCTTTGAGGCGTTTTGCCACCTCGACGGCGTGCTCCGGATGCTTGCAATCAATAAAGCGGGCGGTCCATAAGAGCGTTGAGGGCTGTTTCCCCTCAATCATGTGCTCAAGATTTTCATACCGCTTTACTGCCGGAAAATAGCCCCACTTATAGGTTTTGCCGACAAAGGCAAGGAGCCGTGAAAAATCAAGCGGTGTATACGCACTGGCACACAGTACGTAAAACTTCCGATATCGCACGTAGTGCCACTGTGCTTTGAGCAGATGCACAGGCCATTTGTAAAGCGGCATGCCGCTTTTATAAATGCGTTCCGTGTATAGGAACGTGAGTTTTCCTTGTTGTAAACGCGTTTGGATAAGCGACAACGGGGCGGAACCCGAGATCACCACGTCTGCCGTGTCAATGATCTCTTGGCACGCGGCTTTCTCGGCATCGCTTGCATACCACTGCCGAATGTACGGCGGCTGTTCGTCACCGCCATATCCCAACCGCAGTCGCTCCTCACTGATACGCGACGTTTCAATAAAGGTATACCCGTCACCGAGTCGCGCGTACAACGCATCCGCCAACGGCTTTTGATGATGGTTATAATAGTTTGTAAGAAAAACGACCTTCATCGAGTCACAACCTCTTCGTAAAGTTGAATATATTCTTCAAACCGATCGTGCATATCGAACCGTGCGGCACGACGCACACACGCCTCGGCGCTGTACGGTGACTGTTCACAGATGCGCAGAATCTCGCGTTGCAACGCGTCCACGTCATCCACGTCCACCACACTGCCGCAGGTATCGTCCGCAATTTCGGGACTGCCCCCTGTGCGAAACGTCACGACAGGGGTACCGCACGCAAGTGCTTCAATATTCACCGTTGGGAAATTGTCTTCCCTCGTCGGATTCACCAATACGTCTGCCGCGGTATACCACGCTGCCAGTTCCTGCCAGTTTTCGGTACACGGGATGCACAAGATCCTGTCTGAAGCATCCGCGACGGAGGAGGCACCCGCCCCGATCAGCACAATGCGGTACTCTTCAGGAAGATGTTTGGCAAGATGGACAAATACATCCCCGCCTTTGCGGGCATCCCAACCCGCCGCAACGCCCAGCACAACCTTTTTGCCTTGCAGATTGTACCTAATCCGCACGTCACTCTCGGTAGGGATGAACACCGACAAATCAATGCCGTTGTGGATCACGCGAACGGGATAGTCCTGCAAAAACGACTGCTCGACCAGCGCCCCCAACCACTCGGACGGTGTAACCGGTATCAGGTTGTCGAGCACCGTAAACAGGCGTTTTTTCAGCCGATACATTTTTTTCGAGGTATCGACGTACATTTTCGGATAGGTTTTCGGTTGCGGGCAGTGGTGGCAACAGGTTTTCCAGCGGTCACAGTTTGCCAATGTGAAATGCGCACAATGCCCGGTAAACGCCCAGCAATCGTGCAACGTCCACACGACCGGGATCTGTTCTTTTTTCAGATACCGAAACAACGTCGGCAGATGCAAGCAAAAGCTATGCAGGTTATGTAAATGAACGACGTCGGGCGCAAAGGCTTTCAAATCCTTAACAAGCGCTTTTGTGCCGCGACGGGAAAATAACCCGTTTCTGCCGAACAAGGTGCCGCCATAGTAGTGGCAAAACGATTCGAAACGGCTGCCCCAATAAGTATGTCCTTTCAAAGCGGGAAAGGCTGCCTTTTCACCTCTGACAAATTGAATGGGGGAATACGTATGGGTGATATGCCCTCTCGCTTGGGCGACCTCGGCAATACCGCGCATGATCTTGCCGGTACTGCCGTTCGTAGCAATATTGATCTGCGCGATTTTCACAGCGTTCACCTCAACAATTGTTTTTTGGTTGTGTTATGGCGTACCAAGCGGTGCAAATACCCTTCAAACAAACAGAAGGATGCAAACAACCACGGCATACCTTGTAGGATGGGTTCCAAAAAGAACACGATATAGATGGCGGTATACACACATAAGATGGTCTGACGCAAGGCAAACGGCAACGTCTTATCCTTCAGGCATTTTATCAGTGTACCAACCGAACGGAGAATGTAAACGACCACCGCCAGGAACGCAAATACACCGGCTTCGTCGTACGTATCCAAGTAGATGTCGTGCGCGTGCCCAATCACCTCACGCATGTTGGTACCGCCAAGTGGATATTGATACAGGTTTTGAAGATAATACAACTTCCGATCAAGACGAGTGTCGTCATCGAATTCCATCACGTTGTCTGCCGCAAAAAATCGGTCGTACAAGGGCGAATCCTCAACAAAAGAGCGGACACCGAAGACGTTGAACTCATAGATGAGCAACACAATGGCAATACCGACCAATATGAGTAAGACGGTCCGCATCTTGCCTTGCTTCGCCGAAAGGAAACGGTGGAAAAACGCCAGCAACGCCAGTATGAGGGCCATCAGCAGCAAGGTTCTTCCCGACAAAATCAGGTTGTATCCCAAGACGATCACGATCGTTATCCAGGCAAACACTTTAAATAACTTGCGGCACGTGGAAAAAATGCAAGCGATCGCCAGCGCCAGCGGGATACACCCGATCGCCGCCTGCCCGGTTGCTGCCAAGCTCTCTCCGCTCCAAATATCGATGGTATCACGAAACTCGTAGGAATCGAAATTGATATACCAGTTCAGTGCATAGTGGATCAGCAATCCTGCTGCAATGAAGGTGACCAATAAATAAAATCCCTTGTAATCGCGTTCCCCGCATTTGTCGGTTGTACTCCCTTCGCACAATCCCATTCCCATAATGGAACAAAAAACATAGGTAAACGGTTTGATCAAGCCCGTGGGCGAAATCACGGTATCCGGCGAAAACAGGACCATGGACAGCGCAAGCACCAGCAGCGTGAACAAAGAAAGCGGATCAAAGTAGAACTTACTGCCTTTCCGAATACAGAAGAAACCTAACGCTATAAACAGAAAATAAAAATAGCGATCGATCATATTCATACTTGCCAGGCAGAGAAAAAGCAAGATGATGTGTAAAACGGGGATGCCTCTGCGGGGGCACTTTAAGGAACTGTCCATGTGTATTCTCCTTTGAATGAAGCTTCTACCGACACGCGGTTTTAATCAATTGCAGTAACTTTTTAGCTTGGCTTACGTTGTTTTTCTCTTTCAAAATAAACGCCTTGGCGGCTTTTCCCTTTTCGTGCAGTTCAGCCGTGTCACGGGTAAGCAAATCGCCCAGTACGGCGGCGATGCCGTCGGCGGTTTCTTCTTCGATCAGGTACACGTGCGGCAGATGATCCGCCGGCATACCGGGTAATTTTGTGGTAAGCACCGGTGTACCCGACGCCATATATTCCATATTTTTGGATGGGAAGGAATATTTGGTATACTCCTCGTTCGTCGGGCGGGGATTGACGAGCAACGTTGCCGCAAGCTCCGCTTTCACGATCTCGGCGTTGGGGGCAACACCCATATATTTCACGTTGTCGTAGTGTTCCCCCAAACGCTTCAGCTCGTCTTCAAAATTGCCGCTTCCGTAAATATGCAGTTCGGTGTTCGGCACGTTCGCCTTAATAAAGCCCTCCACCAAATCGCCGATACCATAGATCTTCATCAACGAGCCGGCATACAAACAGATTTTTTTATCCGCTTTGGCGGCAAGGTCGTTGTCCACCTGTGCCATGGCGGTGTCGGCATGACCCTCCAACACGATAAAGGGGCGTTTTTTCGGGTTGACGATCTCGTTCATCTGCTCGGTCAACAACAAAAAGCTGTTCGAGTGTTGCATAATGGCGAGGTTGATCTTTTGGCTTCGGGGGAGGTTGTGAAAACCGGAGAACTGCCCCGGCAGGTCAGTCACGATCCCCACCGTTTGAAATCCGCGCAACGCGGCGGCTATGTAGGCGGCAAACGTCGCCGAAATATTCAGCGCATCACACACGATCGCCGTTTCTTTGCGTTTGCCGCGCGCAAACAGCACGCGACCGAACACGCCGAAAAACAGGCAAATATTCCGCCAGAGGGGAAGGTTTACAAACGGCACGTACCGAAACTCCACGCCGTTTTCCTGCTCACGCTCGCCTTTGAACCACAAGCGGTTGTCCACCGCACGGTTAATAGGGCGTGTTGAGATCAGGCGCACCTTAGCGCCGCCGGCTGCCAAGCCTTCCGCTAACAGCAGGTTATACTTTTGCGCCTGCTGAGAAACAGGTCCACCCCGGCTTTCAATATACTCCCAAAACTTTTCTCTTGAACAAGTGTTGGCAACGTATAAGATGTTCACGCTACTTCTCCTTTTCTGCGAATGTGCGAACCATTATTACTGTGTATCGACCAGTCCCAACGCTACCGCAATGGTTTCCGCCATATTTTCAAAGGTGTGCGGTCGTATCTTTTCAAGGTTGTTGGTCGCCATCTTTTCCCGCAACGCATCGTCATCCAGCAGACGCCGGATCCGGTCGGTCAGAGCAGCCGTATCATCCACGTCAATGAGAAAACCGTTCTCGTTTTCCTCGATCAGCTCCAGCCCGGCAACACACTTGTTCGTGGTGATGACCGGCAGGCCGTTTGCCATCGCCTCGTTGACAAACAAGCCCCAAGTGTCCATTCTGGTGGGCAGAGTAAGAAAATCCGCCATTTGATAATACTCCCACAAGCACTCCTTGGACATAAACTCCACAAAATGAACGTTGCTCAGCGCATAGTCATCCACGAGCTTTTGCAGGTCGGGCGTGGCTTTTCCGCCGATAATATACACCCCTACGTCGCGCGGAATGTCCTTGACCGCTTCCAGCAAAACATCGTACGCCTTGGACGGAATAATGCGACCGACCGACACAATCACCCGATCTTCCGTCACGCCCAAGCATTCCCGAATGGCTTGCTTCTCGGCGGGCGTCAACGGCTTTGGCAGAATATCTCGTTCAAAAAAGGAGGCAAAGGGATACCGACGAAGCTTCTCCTTGGTGGCGCCGTATGCCCGGAAATATTCTCGTTCGTAGTACATGCCGCTCAAGTACATCTCGGCATCGTGCATCAGAAAATACTTGAACCGTTCTTTGAAGCTCTTTCCGCCTTTGGCGAATCCGCCCTCACTTTGCAGAATAAAGGGGATGCGGAACAATTTGCAGTATACGATCGCCAAAATACCCGTGGGCGTAGCAGGATTACCAATGATAATTCGATCGTAGCGCCGATTCAGATATTTCAGGACCTTGAAGCTCAATCCTGTCTCCTTGGAAAGGAGAACAGCATTCAAAAAGATACTCTTGAAAGATCTGTCAGCCATTTTACCGTACCAATCCTGCTGACGATTTTTCGCCGCTCCTGTTTCGAAAAGCACGGTCAGTTCACACCGTCTTCCCAAAAGATCCAAGTACTCCACCATATAAGGCGCCGGAACATTGGTGGTAAGAAGAACCTTCAACTTTTCATTCGTTTTCACAGCAACGTCTCTCCTCCGCCGCGCAATATAAGGTCAGATACGCACGGTACATCACCTGCTGATCATACAAGGCGATGCCGGCTTTGGAAATATCGGATGCGTGCACCTTTTGTTGCAGGTGTTGACGCACCGCTTCTTCCAAACGGCACAGATCGTCCGGCTCTGTGAAAAGACCGAAGGGTGCGGGAACCGTCTCTTTTGTGCCGCCGCTGTCGATCCCGACCACCGGCGTTCCGCAACACATTGCTTCCAAACAAGTGGTAGGTAAATTTTCGTATCGGCTGCAGATTAAAAAAACATCCGCAGCGGAATACCAAAGCGCCAACTCTTGCTGATCTGCCGTACGCTTTATCAACGTCACGTTCGGCGCGGGCGCGGCGTTTTCATCGGCGCCTACAAGAACAAAATGAACCTTTTCACCGACAAAACGTTTGCTCAATTCCAATACCGTCGGACCGCCTTTTTGCGTGCTCATAATGTTGGGGGCAACCGATAAAATCACCTGTTTGTCCTGTAAGCCGTATGCTTCAAGCAAAGCTTGGCATTCAGCTTGCGAGCGGGGGTGAAAACAATCGGATGTTTCGATACCGTTTGGTATAACGCTCAACGGCTTGCCCTTCAGAAAAGATCGGTTTACCTGGTCAGCCAAAAACCGAGAAGGGGTCACAATGGTACAATCGAACTTCTGCAAAAGCTTCTTTTTGCGGCGGAACATAACTGCAGCAAAGTCGAATAGCCAACTTTGCGGATAACTGCGAACCTGAGGACAGTGTTTGCAATCGGTAAGCCATTTTTGGCAGCCATGTGTCACGCCGCATTTTCCGGTATACATATACGCGCAGTGAAACGTCCAGACGGTTTTGATGTTGTTCTTTTTCAAATACCGAAGCAGCGGCGCTATGTTTACAAAATAGGCGTGCAATTCATGTATGTGAACAACATCCGGCTGGAATTTTTTGATATATCGAAGCAACCGTCCGGTAGAAAACGGAGAAAAACACCCGTTTAGGCCTGTCACACGAGCCAGTCCGGCATGAATACACGTTTCGATATCCAAGCCGAATTTGTAAATTCCCGTTTGCGCGATTCGTGGGCCTCTGCCGTAGCAAATCGCAGCCTTGTGACCATCCGCCAACAAGCGCTCATATAAGCTATAAACGATATTTCCCGTACTGCTGTTTTTGCAGTTTACATCGATCAAAAGAACTTTCATAGTTGCCTCTGTCTTCTGTTATTTTCGAATACGTTTTTCAATTCCGAGAAGCTCGTACAACCGAATGCCTATCTTATACAACGAGCGCTGACTTCTGAAATTCTGCGTGCACGGCGGCAACGCGTGATAGTTCATCAATTCCTCTTCGCTTATTTCAAGCCGTCCTGCAACCTCACGGAAGAGTTCTTTGCTCTCCTCTTCCGAGAGCGGCGGTTCTGCCAGTATATCGAGGGCCTCTTCCCTTGACAGTTGCCCGGTCAACACAAGACTGGACAGCTGTGCGCGGCGAATATCATGACCAAAACGGGTCGGGATCCACCATCCCTCCAAAAACTTGGTGAGCAGATCCTCAAAATGCTTCTGCCGATACGGCTCGTACCCGTACTCGGTGACCAGCGTATCGATCATCTGCTGTTTGGTAACCGGCACCAAATTGAGCGGTTTGACCGTTTTGACGCCCAACAGATACGGAATGATAAATTTATGCTTGAGCCCGTTGGTAAACGTGTATTTTTTAATGGGAATGCGGCAATATTTGCGAATCACGTCCTTGATAAACGTACCGTCACCGGTAGGACGACCGTCTTTTTCCCACGAAGACGGATTTGACACCACTTCCGTCGAGATGTTGTAGCCGTTTAAAATATATTTGACACCCAAGCGGAGAGCATGTTTATCGATCATCGCAATAAACGCATGATCCTGAGGAGAATCCAGATTGTGAAGACCGCTACGAAACCACGCCAGTTGCAGTTGGCGCATCTCTTCCCAATCCATTTTCTCCACATGCAATTCCACGTTTAACTTATCGGTTAATTTGCGAAGATTTTGTTCTGCAACCGGCAAATTCCATCCGGCATCAATGTGAAAGACGTACGGACGAAGTCCCCACTCCTTCACGGCCAGATGCAACATATACGAGCTGTCCAATCCGCCGCTGAGCCCCAAAATACAATCGTACGCTTTTCCCGCGCCCTTGCGCTTTATATTGGTGATCAGTGCTTCCAACTCGGCTTTATGCCCTTTGCCGTGGTTCCAACTTGGGAGTATGCGTTCATCATACTCTCGACACCGTTGGCATACGCCGTTTTCGTCAAATACGATATCCTCATCGGTCGTGTCCATGACACAGCGGGAACAAATCTGATAGGTCTTCTTATCCATTTGATTCAACCCTTTCGTCTGTTATCGCATAATGATCGTATACGCTGCTGTTTTCTCGTTTGATAGTTGCTTACCGCTTAAAACTTCCTGAAGCCTTGACATAAAATTCTCTTTTGTGTAGTGGTCGTTATAGTAACGGCGTGCGTTCGTAACAAACGTTTCCTTATCGGAATGCACAAATTCTCTGACGCGGTCAGCCAAGCCTTCGGTATCTTCCGCATCGGCACACACGCCTGCCCCCGATTCGCGAATCACGCGCTGTGTTTCGCCGCTTGCGGCACCGATAATCGGTTTGCCCGCCGCCAGATACGACTGGACCTTGCCGGGCAACGTCAGGCTGATAACGGGATCCTTCTGCATCGCGACCAGCATAGCATCCGCCATGGCATAATACGCGGGCATGTCCCGGAGCGGTTTTCTGCCGTGAAACGTCACCGGTGCTTCGAGGTCCTTTGCCAGCTGCCGACAACTGTCAATCTCCTTGCCGTCACCGACGATATGCCACCGTAAATGATGAATATCTTTACACAGCGCAGCGGCACGGATAATGGTTTGTACGCTCTGTGCCGTGCCGACATTTCCCGCAAACATCAGATCAAGTGTATCGTTCGGCTGTTTTGCGCAGTCGTTCGGTGAAAAATTCGTTTCCGCGTATTGAGGCAGATAGGTGGTATCGCGAATCCCGAACTCCTTTTCAAAATACGTTGAAAACGACTGTGAGGAGATCAGAAGCTCGTCCACAGACCGATAGATATGGTGCGATACCCTGCGGAACCACTTATAAACGAGCCCCTTTCGTACGCCGCCGACACTTAAACTTGCGGGCCACAGATCCAAGCAATACAAGACGGAGCGCTTGTGATGCTTTCGTGCATACGCCATGCCCGCCTTTGCCATCATAACGGGGGACAGTTGATTGATGAACACCACGTCAAAGGAAGCATCCAACCGCTTTATGTATCGCGTGGAAGCAAACGCATAGCTGTAATAATTCCACAGCCGATGTATCGCACCGGTTTTCCGCGGGTGAATGGGACAGCGATGCACCTTAACCCCGTTAATGATTTCGTCTTGGTGTGATCGGTTCTCATACCCCGGGTAGATATCGCCCATCGGATAATTCGGCGTTCCGGTTACCACGGTGACGTCGTGTCCCGATGTGACCAATTCCTCGCAAATATCCGCGATTCGAAATGGTTCGGGATAATAATATTGACAAACAACAAGAATTTTCATTTTGTGACCTCTTGTGCTTCTTGTTTCTTCAGTTCACCGGTGCCGCCCTCGACAACGCCGTCCGATTTGAGCACGCTGACAATCGTACCGAAAAAGCACCGAACATCCATCGCCAAGCCTTTAAATTCACCCGCGTTCAAGGCGGCGGCATACTCGCCGTCAAGCCTTGCCTTTACGTCAATTTCCAATTCATCGCGCCCGTTGATCTGTGCCCATCCGGTGATGCCGGGTCTTATGTCATTCGCCCCGTACTTCTCGCGCTCTGCAATCAGATCCTCCTGCGACCACAAGGCCGGTCTGGGACCGACCACCGACAGCTTTGCCGTGAACACCTGATAGATCTGGGGCAGCTCATCCAGGCTTGTCCTGCGGATAAACCGTCCCACACGGGTTATGTACTGTTCGGGATTCACAAGAAGATGGGTCGGCGTATCGTGGGGCGTGGACATCTTCATGCTGCGAAACTTTTGGATCATGAAATAGGTAAGCTCTCCGTTTTTCTTCTGCCCCACTCGTTTTTGCCGAAACAAAACAGGGCCGGGATCGTCGATCTTGATCGCTATAGCGACCAGCAACATGGGGAAGGCAAGCAAAATAATGGCAACGCTTGAAAGAATAAGATCAATCAGTCTCTTGACAACGTGCTGATACATTTTGTCATATCTCCTACGTTTAATTCATCCCACTCCGATGTTTAGTCGTTACAAGGCATAGCAAACTTAAGTATACACTACATCAGTGTAACATCTGCGCTGAACACTGTCAAGTATAATATAATTATATATTATATATAAAAAACTGGAAACGGGGCGGATATAACATCCGCCCCGTTTGTTGTGTCGCGCTTATAAACTTGTCGGATCGGTGGGATTGTTGATGATACCGAAACCGACCAGCACCGGTAACAGCACGTTTAAAAAACCGTCCACCGTTTCGGAGATGTCGATACCGGCAAACTCCTTCACACAGAACGCCACCAGCGCGCCGATGGCAAGCCACAACGCCCATGATTTCAATCGATTCATACGCTTATCCCTCATTTCACTAAAATGGAAAAACCTGCACCGACCGCCGCCGCGATCAGCGCGGCGATCAGCTTATCCCATTGTTTTACAGGACGTGAAGCCGCCGCTTTGACATCGGCTTTGATCTCGCGGACATCCTCGCGCAGATGCTTCACGTCACTGTTGGTCTCGCTGAGTGCCGCCGCCAACGAATGAATGTCCCGCACTTCCTGCTCGAGCGTATCGAGGCGATGGTGCGCCGACTTGACGCTTTCACTCACCTTGGTCAGTTCATCCACCGTCAGCCCTCCCTTCGCACGATCTTTACCTGGATACAGTCGATGGGGTTACCGATCACACCGGCATACCCGTCACCCGTTTGGTCGGTAAGACCCACACACCAACCGTACCAGCCTTTTGCCTTCGCGGGCGATACGCGGTACGCCACTTCGTATCCGGGTGCGTCTTCCAACGTCATCTGCACCGCGTCGATGGCTTTGCCTTTATTACCGGCATACCCGTTTTTGGTATCCCGCTGATCGTAGCCGTTCACCCACGGCAACCACCCCTTGCCGAGCTGATGAACACGGTATCGCACCTTTCCCACCGTAGACGTGATCGCCAACGATGTCATGTTCTTCCCCTGTATGCCGGCGTAGCCGTCCGCGTTTACGTCGTTACAATCTACGACCTCACCCAGCCACTTACCGGTATACGCACAATATCGGACGTGAGAACCTCTCTCTGCAAGATCCGCTTCGAGATACGGTGTCGGGTCGATATGGCTGTTATCGCGACGCACTTCAAAGTGCAGGTGTGCGCCGAAGCTGCGTCCCGTGTTGCCCATGGTACCGATCTCTTGCCCCCGTTTTACCGTCTGCCCGTTTTTCACATACACAAGGGCGAGGTGCGCGTACAAGGTCGAGTACCCGTTGCCGTGGTCGATCTTCACACAGTTGCCGTAGCTCGCATTCCCGATCGCCAGTTTGTTGTTTTTCTTGCCGGTTTGACAGAAGACGACCTTACCGTCGCTGTGGGCGATGATGGTATCGAGCTGTGACTTGTACTTCACTAAGTCGACTGCTTTATGTCCTGTGCTGAATTTTTGCGTGATGTGGTTTTTACCCGTTTTTAACACCCTGCTTGCCATATGGTCGCCCCCTTATGTTAGCCGACGAGTTCCCAATAGGCAGGATAATCGGCGGGATTCCACACGCATGCCACACCGTTTGGTGCCACGCAGGTATACTTGATACCCTCAAAGGTGCAAGTATCACCGTTGTAGTACCATTTCCCTGCCACAAAATCGGAATACTCCTCGGCGGGCTCCTGTACGCTGCTCGCCTTCTCCAGTGCACTGACACGGCGGTCCAGCTCCTCCAGCTTTGTTAATACCTCCACGCTGTCGCGCTTGTCCGCTCCGCCTCGGGCGGAGGCGATCAATTCTTCTCGTTGCTCGTCGGTTAAGTTCCCCTGTGCCCAGAGCGTGTCGATCTTTCGGAGTAGGGCTGAGAGATCGAACCCACCTTGGCCGATCACGTTTTTGACAATACTGTACATTCGTTGTTCCTCCTTATGTGTTGTTGACGGTAGCGGCTTCCAGTGCACAGATGCGTTCCAAAAGACCGCCAATGACCATGTTTGTATCGCGGTTGTAGGTGCAACTCAACTCGACACCGTCCGTGTTGGTTATAAGCGTCATGCTCGGTGATACACTTTTAACCCCATAGACATCCAAAAACGCCTCGGTAATGTGACTTGTTGGCTCAACATACGGCTCGTATTCGGTGATAGGTGCTAAGGATAGTTGCACCTTTGAGAACGTGAGGTCCACATTGGCTTGGTGGCCTTTTAAACATACTGTCACCCAACGGCAAGTATCGGGTGTTGTGAAAGAAGCAGAGCGCTCCGTATACGCTAACCAATTTCCATCCGCGTCATAAAAGCCAACGGCACACTCTGCTTCGCTTGATTTTTCGCAACTGAAATAATATGTCTGATTTGGTTTGCATCTGAACGCTTGTGTCAAGCCAAAGCCGCCGATGGTTGCTACAAGCGCAACAGAATCATTGCGCAAATGATAAGAAGCAACAAAGGATGGCGCATAGTAATTATCTGCGGTCAATCCAACATACCAAATCCCCTCTTGTAAAGTGCGTTGATTGGTATTTCCATAGCCCGACAAAACACCAATTTCCGTCGCCGCAATATTGAACAGATTTGCGCCGTATCTCTTTACCTCTACTTCGGCAAAATCGTCGATATACGGCGTATACGGCGTTGCGGTACTGCCTTTTTCCAACTGCGGATAAATGGTAAGGTTATCACAACTAAAACCCTCCCCCACTTGAATGCGTAACTGATGATATGTGTATTTTTCTTTGTTGACTGTGAATGTGATGATATTGCCGCCATGATAGCTGATTTGACCTGTACCTTTATCAACACAATGAAAAACTGGAAGTATTTTTTCAGGTGTGGCAATAGAAACCGTGTAGGTTTCGCCGTCTTCTAATAAATCAGTTAATTCGTGGTTTGTGAAGTAGAAATGAGCACCGCCGGTAGCCGTACCGTTAACGGTAATGCTGCCATCGCCATTATCTGTAACCGTAATGCCGTTTTGGGTGTAGTCGCTATACGTATACGGATACGGCAGAATGTTTTTACTGCTCACTTTGACTTCCACGTCGTGCGGGACGGGTGAGACGTCGTTGAGGGCAACGATTTCACCGCTTGCCGTACCGTTCAGCGCATTGGCAAAGGTGTTGTGCGCATAGCCCAGCGATACGTCACCCTGCTCACCCTTTTCGCCTTTCTCACCCTTTTCACCGGTATCGCCCTTCTCGCCCGGGGGACCCTGCTCCCCCTGCGGCCCGCGCGCGCCGGTATCGCCTTTCTCGCCCTGTTCGCCTTTTTCACCGTCTTTGCCGTTCAGTTCACCGTTTGTAAGCTTTTGCTCCACGGTATTGAGAAAAAACTGTGCTTCGTCCAACGTTTCCTGCCACGCGGGACGTAAGCGCTCACCGAGCGGCTCGCCCTCCTCGCGATCCTCAAAACACAGATACGCGGGCGCGGAATGAAACCGTACGATCTCGTCGCCGTCCTCGCCCTGCTCAATCGCGACCAGTCGCACCGTCGCCACACCCGCCGCCGTCCACGCGGAGGGGATGTCGTACGAGACGATACCATCCACGGCATCCAAAAGCTCCGTGATATCGTACCCGCCACTGCCGTCGGTGAGCTCCAGACGATAGCGATAGCCCTCAAACGGCACGGAAAGCCGCACCACCGCCGCCCGATGATCGCCCGTATGTCCCGCAAATTGCGGGACGCTCGGTGTCACGGCATCCGCCGTGACGGTAAAATCAATGGTGTAAAACGCCAAATTTTTCGCCTACTTTCCTTTCGATCTGTTTCTGCCCCGCCCGTGTCGGGAGGGGGTGCCATACGCGCCCCCGCATCTTTGAGTGTTACCCCGCCTCATCAACGCCCTATCGGGTGTAACGAACGTCTCCTTGTGAACAGGTCCACCCTGCGGTGGACCGCTTCTTCCGCTCTCTGCCCCGCACAAACCAAAACCAACACCGTAGGGGCGATTATCGATCGCCCGCTCCTGCGGTTTGTGCCGACCCCACGGGCGAGCAATGCTCGCCCCTACA
>JAZRQG010000045.1:0-1881 GCA_045649625.1 Acutalibacteraceae bacterium | reverse complement strand
GATTTTAACGCCGATGCCGCGTGAGATGATTGCTGAGTTTGAAAAGCGCTACCAAGCAAGTCCCGACGCGGCAACCGAATGGTATTACCGAATCAGTAAGGATACAAACTATGTCCGTGCGGATCGTATTGCAAAAGACTTGAAATGGATGTTCCCGTGTGAATACGGTATGCTGGACATCACCATAAACTGCTCCAAGCCGGAAAAGGATCCTCGTGATATTGCGGCGGCAAAAAAACATAAATCTGCTACCTATCCGAAATGTCAGATTTGTCCCGAAAATGCAGGGTTTGCCGGAACGGCGACTCATCCTGCCCGTCAAAATTTGCGGCCGATTCCGTTGAGTGTCGGTGGGGAAGAATGGCAGGTTCAGTATTCGCCTTACGGTTACTACAACGAACATTGTATATTTTTTAACAAGCAACATACACCGATGAAGATCGATGCGGCGGTGTTCGGAAAATTGTTTGATATTCTGGATTTTCTTCCGCATTATTTCGTTGGTTCCAATGCCGATCTGCCGATTGTCGGCGGCTCCATTTTGACTCATGAGCATTTTCAAGGCGGTCGCTATACCTTCGCAATGGAGATGGCAGAGGTAGAAACTGCTTTTGACATTCCAAAGTATCCCAAGGTTCGAGCGGGGATTGTTAAGTGGCCGATGTCGGTCGTTCGACTCTGCTCACAAGATCGTGATGAGTTGGCAAAATGTTGTGACTTGGTACTGGAACGCTGGAGAACGTATAGCGATTCATCTGTACTGGTTTTTGCGGAAACAGACGGTATTCCGCACAATACCATTACACCGATTGCTCGTAAAAACGGATCCACTTACATTTGTGATTTGGTGTTGAGAAACAATTTCACTACGAAAGAAAGACCGCTCGGTCTTTTTCATCCCAATCCGACATTGCATCATATCAAAAAAGAAAACATCGGACTTATTGAGGTTATGGGACTGGCTGTTCTTCCTTCCCGGTTGGCAAGGGAGTTGGATATGCTTGAGAGAGCATTGTTGAACGGACAAAGTCTGATT
Organism: Acutalibacteraceae bacterium; assembly: GCA_045649625.1. Classification (GTDB taxonomy): domain Bacteria; phylum Bacillota; class Clostridia; order Oscillospirales; family Acutalibacteraceae; genus RGIG3009. Next base: position 845 of record JAZRQG010000045.1, on the reverse strand, counting down.
GCTATTCCCGAACTGTCACAACACGCTACGTGGGCAAGCGGTGTCTTACACCGTCATCCCGAGCTGAATGAGGAAAATGTCCGAGAAATTCTTGAGCAGGAGATTGGCAAGGTGTTTTTAGAGGTCCTTAATGATGCCGGTGTGTTCAAACGAAATGACGACGGTAAAGCGGCGTTCTTGCGATTTGTCGAATTTATAAATAGTTGATCTGCACAAATGACAAAAGCAACGGCGGATGAACTGCCGTTGCTTTTGATCGTTTTTGTAAGCATTTGTTTGGAAAATTATAACATTGCTCACTAATTCAGTTAATTGCTTTTGCATAAATGCTGAAAGAAAAATAGAAATTATTTATAATATTTGTATAAGATTTGACTGGAAGTGACCTAATTATGAGTAAAGAAACACCATTCGACAACCGTGATCGATTGATTCAACTTGGCATTGCCATCGGCGCCTTGAGAAAATTACGCGGTCTTTCTCAGGAAATGCTTGCTGAAAAAGCGGGGGTCAGTCGCTCTCTTATCAGTTCGATTGAAGCACCGGGCATAGCTAAAACGTTTTCATTGGATGTATTCTTTTCCATCGCGGATGTTTTGGAAATCGATCCTGTGGATTTGTTAAAGACGTCGGTATTTCCCGATTCCGTAACCAAAGTGGACAGCTTGCCGTTAGAATAGCATTGGGCTTTAAAGGATTTTTTACACTATGTAGGCGATATGCCTGCTCATATAGAAAATTTCACCGTCTTATCGAGAGATAAGACGGTGAATGTGTTGGGGCGTGATTATGATGAATGATGTATTTAGGTGTCATCCCCGAACTTCTTTTGTTTATATTCTTTT
>JAZRQG010000044.1:0-4719 GCA_045649625.1 Acutalibacteraceae bacterium | reverse complement strand
CCATTTCGGTATCCATACCGGTGGCGGTAACAATCGCAGTACCGGTGCCGTAGGTGACACTGCAGCCGGAGAACACCATATTGGTGCGGTCACCCAGCGGGGCGTTTTCATCCACGATCGTCTCGGCATCCTTTTCGGACGGTACGGATTCACCGGTCAGTGCGGCTTCCTCTGATTTTAAGCCCGCACTGTGCAGCAAACGCGCATCAGCCGGAATGAAGTCACCGGCTTCCAAGCGGATGATATCACCCGGAACCAAATCGGCGGCGTCAATGACACATTCCAAGCCGTTACGGATGACGCGTGCGTGCGGCGCCGACATACTTTTAAGCGCCTCTAATGCCTTTTCGGCCTTGCTTTCCTGCATCACACCCATCACGGCATTCAGAATGACGATGAGTACGATCAAACCGGGCTCAAACAGTTCACCCCAGTGACCGGTTTTAATCCCCTCGGAAACGGCAATGACCGCCGAGATCACAGCCGCCAAAATGAGGATGATGATCATAACGTCCTTGAACTGATCCAAGAAACGCTGAAGCATCGTTTTTTTCTTTTTTTCCTGCAACCTGTTCGGTCCGTGCTTTGCTCTGAGTTCCGTAACCTGAGCGGTGGTAAGACCCGTTTCTACATTCGAGGACAAGAGACCTAATACTTCACCTTTTGTTTGATTATGTGCTGCCAATGCGGAGACCTCCTAACAATACCAAGAAATAAATACGAGTGGTTTAATCATTAGCATACCATATTTTTTTCAACTTTGCATCTTATTTTTAAAAAAACAAAAAAATATTAAGTAAAAACGGAAGCGTGTTGAAAAAGAACCTTGTTTCTGTCGCAATATATAGTAGAGAGGGTTGAAAAGGATGACGCATTTGTGAAACAGACCATTACACGAACTCAAATCGCCTGGTTGATCGCTGCGGTGTTGCTTTGCTCCAGTGCGGTGTACACCCTGATACTGGGGAGTGAGGATCTGGTGTCCGTTACGTTTCCCGTTGGTGTATCGATGTTGCTGGCGGGGCTTATCAATATGTGGATCTATCATAGTAACCGCCACAAGCTGCGCGGCTCGCACTGGCTGTTTGCAGACGGCATGAGCACGGCTTTCTTGTCGATCTTTTTGTTATTCAATCACTCGGTGTCGGCACCCGTCATACCGTTCTTTTTAGGCATATGGGAGCTCTTTTCCGGTGTGCTGAAAATTATGGATGCAACCGGTATGCGGGAGGACCACATTCACGGGCGGATTTCTTTTTTCGCTGTCGGTATGTTGGAGTTGATTTCCGGTATTGTCGCGCAGCTTGAGCCGATTAAGGATAACCATCATATGCATGTCACAGTGGCGATCATTTTGTTGATCCAGTGTGCCGGTGTGGTGTTCAAGGTATTCCTGTATCCGCAGCTACGTATTACGTACGATTCGGAATAAGTGCTCTTGCGGTAAAATTGTATCGCGTTGCCAAAGATCTTCTCATCTTGGATGATCACTGTCACCTATCGCCGAAGGGGATCTATGCTGATTGCCCTTTTGACAACATCGGAGAGATCCGGCTTTTCGGTGATCATTACAAATGGCGCCTGATGCGTATCGCAGGCATTGATGGAGCGCACAGTAAACAAGCGGCAAGCTTCATCACCGGTGTTGTGCTACCGGTTGACCGTGGTTTCTCCACTTACTCGGGTGTATAACTATATTTATCGCAAAAACGCAGCAGAGCAATTTGCCCTGCCGCGTTTTTCTTGTGAATTATTCGGTTCGAAGTGCGACAACGGGATCTTTGCGTGCTGCCACGCGAGAGGGAATAAGACCCGCAATGAGTGTCAGCACAATGCTGATAATCACAAGTACAACGGCACCGTTTACCGGTAGTTTAGCAACGTTAGCGATACCCGTCAGCGGATAAATGATCGTATTTGCCGCCAACACCAACAGCAGCGTTACACCGATACCAATCGCACCCGCTGTAAAACCGACAATCATTGTCTCGGCGTTGAATACGCGTGAGATATCTTTTTTGGAAGCACCCATCGCGCGCAGAATACCGATCTCTTTTGTCCGTTCCAGCACCGAAATATAGGTGATGATGCCGATCATAATGGAAGAAACGACCAGCGAGATTGCCACAAATGCAATGAGGATGATGGTGATCGCGTTGATGATGGTGGTTACCGAGGACATCATTAAACCGATGTAATCGGTATAATTGATGGCGTCAACTTCCTTAACCCCTTCGTTGTACTGCGTGATGTATGACTCGATCTCTTCCTTTGCCTCAAAATCCTTCGGGTAGATGTTGATGCCGCTGGGCTTTTTAAGATCGGCTACACCGAACAAAAGCAAATTGCCGTCATATGTTGCATCGGATGACTGATTCATCGAGCTTGCAAACATCGCACAGATCTGTTCCTCGGTCATACCCTGCATTTGCATTTGCTGCAAGGAGGCGCCCATAGCCGCTTGCTCTTCGGCGGGAAGTGTTGCCATATAGGCTTGGATGTCCGCCATTGTAACGGTCTTTTCTTCACCGTTATCAAAGGGAAGGCCGGTCAAAATATCGGTGTCAGGCTTTTCTTTCTGTTGTTTGACGATGTCGCTTTTGTTGACCTCGTTTACGAGATGCCGCATTAAATCCGCGCGATACCCAATTGTACCGCCCGTTTGGGAAACTGTTGCATTCTCGGAAGGCCGAAGAATACCCACCACTTTGAGTTCGGTTGCCTTTTCCAGCTTTTCGCGCAGGTACATGTCGTCGTCTGAACGATCGATCCAGTTACCCTTCTTATCCTTTGCGTAATAATCCGTATTGACAAGCAGCTTAAAGCGGAGCGCCAGGATGTCGTCATAGCTGTAGTTGGTGATCTCCTGTGTCGGGATCTCTTCGCCTTTGGTGGCGGCTTCAAACATGGCCTTCAAATCGGCGGCATCCAAGACGCCGAGTGCGTACAGCGTATAATCGCTGACCTCGTTGTTCTCGTCCACCATCAGCACAATCTCATCGTACGATGAGGGCATTTTACCCGCGATCACATCGTACTGGGTACCTAGCAATTCCTCGTTTTCCAACAACTCTTGCCAGACATTTCCGCTTGCCATTGACGCCATGGGGGAACCCGCCATTAGTGAACTGTCCGTACTCATGGATGACATGGGCAATCCAATTTTATCGAACACTTTCGATGGATTGACCTGATAAATGCCGCTACTGGTATCTGCCTTGTAGACATTCATCGTGGTGGAGTAGGTGTACTGTATGGCGCTGGAAAGCGCGGCAATGGGATTGCCGGTTTCTTCCAGATACACTTTGAATGCTTCCAAGTTGTTGGTCGTTACACCAGTGAGCGTGCTTTCGATCATATCTGTCATAATATTGTTGGAATAGATCTGATCCAGTTCGTGCTCATCGCGATTTTCGGTGTTGCCCATCATCGTGGTGATCATATCGCCGATATCTATCGTAGATTCCTGCAAAGAGATCGGATAACTGGATAGAGTATCCTCCTCGACTTTGGCGATGTATTGATTCAGGCCGCTCGACAGAGCCAAAATCAATGCAATACCGATGATACCAATACTGCCCGCAAAGGAGGTCATGAAGGTGCGCCCTTTTTTTGTCATCAGGTTATTCAGCGACAACGATAAGGCGGTGAAGAAAGACATGGACGGCTTGCGCATCTTTTTGCGTGTTTTCGGGCGTGCTTCTACCGCTTCAGGTTCATAAGGCGCAGAATCACTCACAATGCGCCCATCCAACAAACGAATGGTCCGCGTGGCATATTGTTCGGCAAGATCGGGGTTGTGTGTGACCATGATGATGAGCTTATCTTTGGCAATCTCTTTGAGGATTTCCATGATCTGCACGCTGGTTTCACTATCCAGTGCGCCGGTTGGCTCATCCGCGAGCAGAATATCGGGATTGTTAACGAGCGCTCTGGCAATTGCCACGCGTTGCATCTGACCGCCCGACATCTGATTTGGCTTTTTCTTCAGTTGATCGCCCAGCCCCACGCGTTCTAACGCCTCCTTGGCACGCGCGCGTCGCTCGGCACGGTGAACACCGGTCAATGTCAGCGAAAGTTCCACATTCGCCAGCACCGTCTGATGGGGGATGAGGTTGTAGCTCTGGAAGACAAAACCAACCGAGTGGTTGCGATAAGTATCCCAGTCGGACGATTTGTATTGTTTGGTTGATGTGCCGTTGATGACCAGATCACCGCTGGTATATTGATCTAAACCACCAATGATGTTGAGCAGGGTCGTTTTACCACAACCCGACGGGCCAAGAATGGCCACAAACTCATTTTCACGAAACGCGGTGGATACGCCTTTCAGTGCTTCCACACGTTCCTCTCCGACACGGTATTCCTTTACAATGTCTTGTAATTTCAGCATATACGGTTCCTCCTAACCGGGAAAATCAAGTTCATTATAGCACAGATATATGAATGTTGTGTAAACGAAAACAAAAATTTTTCAAACCGATAGGCGAATCGCTTAAAAGATTTGAGTATGATTATATCAAAATGAAACAACGCTCGGTTTAAAGTGATATGGTAATGGTAGACACAAAAAAGTGCCTACCGGTATTCTTTATATTAGGGCGGCACAGCGCGACGCCCTAAAAACGACACAGCGTGGTATTTCATGTATGGACTGTCGATTGGCTTATTTGTTTAATAAAAAATAAAACGCCCTTCACGGGGCGCTTTATTTTTCTG